>NZ_JAQPZP010000001.1:0-498052 GCF_037619215.1 Leucobacter sp. USCH14 | reverse complement strand
GCGCCCCCCCCCCCCGGGGGGGGGGGGGGGCCCCCCCCCCCCCACCCCAGTCTAGGGCACCGCCCTCCTAGGATTCGGGCTGCTCGTACGCCTCGGGGCCCTGCTCGGCCGCGACCGGATCCATGTAGAGGAAGCTCAACGCGTTTCCGTCGGGGTCGTCGAGATCGCGGCCGTACATGAAGCCGTGATCCTGCGCCGATCGTGGTTCGCTGCCACCCGCGGCGAGGCCCTTCGCGATCACTGCGTCGACCTCCTCGCGGGAGTCGCGGCTGAACGCCAACGACACCTGTGCGGCGTCGCGCGCGTCGATGATCGGCTTGCCGGTGAACGTGCCGAAGTACTCGCGCGCGAGCACGATGAAGAAGATGTTCTCGTCCCAGACCACGCACGCGGCGTTCTCGTCGGTGAAGTTCGGGTTGATCTCGCAGCCGAGCGCCGTGTAGAACGCCTTCGAGCGCTCCAGGTCGTCAGTGGAAGGGCGACGGCTTCGAGCGGCGATCGCAGCGGGCACCGCACGGTCACTCGGAGAGGGCGCGGAACTCCAGCTCATCAGGGTCTGCGACCCCCGCCCGCACGTTCGCGACGCGCGAGAATCCCTCCTGGGCGACACGGGCGAGCAGCGTCTTCATGTTCTTCTGCCGCTTCTCGAGACGCACGCGGTGTCCGCGATCGACGAGAGTGCGCTTCAGCGCCAGCAGATCCGCAGGCTCGACGTCGGCGTCGGCGATCAGGGCCACCGCTTCAGGCCCCGTCGAGTCAGGCAGGGTGAGCAGGTCGACGACGCGCTCGAACCCGATCGAGAAGCCGACGGCGGGCACGTCCTGCCCCAGGAAGCGGCCGACCATGCCGTCGTAGCGTCCGCCGCCGCCGACGGAGCTGCCGGACCCGGGGTGCGCCACCTCGAAGATCGTTCCGGTGTAGTACCCCATTCCGCGCACGAGCGTCGGATCGAAGCGCACGGCGACCCCGGCGGGCAGGCCGCCCTCGAGCGCCTCGCCGAGCGCGACGAGATTCGCGACGCCGTCTTCGGCGGCCCCCTCGGGCAGCACCCCCGCGATCGCCTCCCGGGTGATCGGGATTCCGGCTCCGGCGCCGTCGGCGCCGAGCGCAGGCTCGACCGCCGCCAGCACCGCACCGATGCGCTCGGCCGCATCGCCGTCGATTGCGCGCAGCTCTTCGACGACTCCGCTCGCGCCGATCTTGTCGAGCTTGTCGATCGTGATGAGGGCGCGATCGTGCGTGTCGGAGGCGAAGCCGCAGTGCGCGAGCAGACCGAAGAGGATGCGGCGATCGTTCACTCGGATCACGCAGCCGTCGAGGCCGAGCGCGGCGAGCGCCTGCGAGGTCGCGGTGATCAGTTCGATCTCCGCGAGCAGGCCGGCCTCGCCGATGATGTCGATGTCGGCCTGCACGAACTGCCGGTAGCGTCCTTTCTGCGGCCGCTCGGCGCGCCAGACCGGCGCGATCTGGATCGAGCGGAACACCGGCGGCAGCTCGGCGCGGTGCGACGCGAAGAACCGGGTGAGCGGAACGGTGAGATCGAATCGGAGCCCCAGATCGGCCAGCTGCTCCGCGTCGCCGGCCTGCGCCGCTGCGGCGAGCGCCTCGGGCCTGATCCCGCGCTTCAGGATCGAGAAGCTGAGCTTCTCGTTGTCGCCGCCGAGCCCTGCGTGCAACCGCGCGTAGTCCTCGACCACCGGGGTCTCGATCTCATCGAAACCGTGCGAGCGGTAGACGCTCCTGATGATCCCGAGCGCGTGCTCGCGACGCGCCTTGTCAGCGGGGAGGAAATCGCGCATGCCGCGCGGCGGGTTCACGGATTGGGCCATGGTTCACCATTCTTCCACGGCCCCGCTCACCCGTCGCGCGGCCGGCGCTCAGTGCTGCACGGGGGGCTCCGCACCGTAGCCGGTGAGCGCGCGCACCTCCATCTCGGCGGCCAGACGCTTCGACTCCTGTCGCGAGCTCGTCACCGACCCGAGCCAGCCCAGGAGGAACCCGAGCGGGATCGATACGATACCCGGATTCTGCAGCGGGAAGATCGCGAAATCGATGTCCGGCCCGAGCATCGCCTTCTCGCTCCCCGAGACGACCGGGGAGAGTGCGATGAGCACGACCGCCGAGAGCAGACCGCCGACCATCGACCACACGGCCCCTCGGGTGGTGAACTTCGACCAGAAGAGCGAGTACAGGATGGTCGGGAGGTTGGCCGACGCGGCGACCGCGAACGCGAGCGCGACGAGGAAGGCGACGTTCTGCCCCTGCACCCCGATACCGCCGAGGATCGCCGCGGCGCCGATGACGAGCGTCGTGATTCGGGCGACCTTCACCTCCTGCTTCGCCGACGCGCGCCCCTTCTTGAGCACGCTGTTGTAGATGTCGTGTGCGAACGAAGCGGATGCTGTGATCGTCAGACCCGCGACGACGGCCAGGATCGTGGCGAATGCGACGGCTGAGATGAAGCCGAGCAGGAGCGGACCGCCGAGTTCAGCTGCGAGGAGCGGGGCCGCGGAGTTCTGACCGCCGGGCGCCGTGGCGATCGTCTCCGGCCCGACGAGGGCGCCTGCACCGTACCCGAGCACCAGTGTGAAGAGATAGAAGATGCCGATCAGCCAGATCGCCCACACGACGGATTTGCGCGCGTCTCTCGCGGTGGGAACCGTGTAGAAGCGCATGAGGACGTGCGGCAGGCCCGCCGTGCCGAGAACCAGGGCGAGGGCGAGCGAGACGAAATCGATCGGGTTCGCGCCGTACTGCAGCCCGGGCGCGAGAATCGCCGCGCCGTTCGCGTTCTCGGGGTGGTTCACGGCGGCGTCGAGCACTGCCGAGAAGTCGAACCCCTTGAGCGCGAGCACCCAGATCGTCATCGCGCCGGCGCCCGCAATGAGCAGCACGGCCTTGATGATCTGCACCCAGGTCGTGCCCTTCATACCGCCGATCAGCACGTAGCAGATCATCACGACCCCGACGATCGCGATCACGAGCGACTGCCCGAGCGCGTCGTCGACTCCGAGCAGCAGCGACACGAGGCCTCCCGCACCCGCCATCTGCGCGAGCAGGTAGAAGAATGACACCGCAAGCGTCGTCAGCGCCGCCGCCATGCGCACCGGTCGCTGCTGCAGCCGGAACGAGAGCACGTCGGCCATCGTGAACTTCGCGGTGTTGCGCATGAGCTCGGCGACGAGCAGCAGTGCGACGAGCCAGGCGACGAGGAACCCGATCGAGTAGAGGAATCCGTCGTATCCGTTGATCGCGATCGCCCCGACGATGCCGAGGAACGACGCGGCCGAGAGGTAGTCCCCCGCAATGGCGATGCCGTTCTGCCGCCCGGAGAACGAGCGCCCACCCGCGTAGAAGTCGGCGGCGCTCTTGTTGTTGCGACTCGCGCGGATGACGATGACCATCGTCACTGCGACGAATGCGAGGAAGATGGCGATGTTGAGCACCGGGTTCTGCTCGGCGCTCGTCGCCTGAGCGTGCCAGCTCGCCGCGCTCATCGGTTCTCCTCCAGCGCCTCGAGGTCGGCTCGCAGAGCCGTCGTCCGCGGATCCAACCGGCGGTTGGCGAAGCGCACGTACGCCATTGTGATCGCGAAGGTGGTCACGAACTGCGCGAGGCCGAACCACAGCCCGACGTTCATGCCGAGCAGCGGGGTCACCATGAACTCGTGGGCGAACGCGGCGAGCACCACGTAGAGCAGGAACCAGAGCATGAACGCGATCGCGAGGGGGAAGACGAAGCGCCGGAATCGGTGCTTCAGCTCATGGAATTCGGGGCGGTCCCGGAATGCGACGTAATCGATGGGGTCGCGCTGCAATTCATGCGCGTCTGCTGGTTCGGTCACTCGGTTCTCCCTTGAATGCAAGCTTCCTCGTCGCAACGTCGCGACGACTCATGCTGATCATAGAAAACCGGTGTTAGCGTGAGCTACCTCCGAAAGTTGGGTGATGACGTGCAGCGGCTGGAACAGGATCATGTGCAGCGCATCTTGAGCGACGCCGTCGTCGCGTTCGCCAGGGAAACGCGGTTCGACATCGCGTTCGGCGGGCTGGAATGCTCGGGGAACGCCGTCCTCACCGCGGTGACGGGTGCGGAGCACGGCGCCATCGAGGGCCTGCTCGTGCGCGCAGATCGGGGCCTCGGGGGCCGTGCGATGCGCGAGTGCAGACCTCGGATCGCCGCGAACTACGTGACGAGTCGGCAGATCACGCACGAATACGACTCGTACATCGCGCGCGAGCGGATCGTCGGGCTGCTCGCGTTCCCCGTGCTCGTCGACGGCTCGGCTCGAGCCGTCCTGTACGGCGGCTCACGCGGCCCTGCGATGCCCGAGGGAGCGTTCGTGCGCGCGGCCGCCGGAGTCGCCCGCGACCTCTCCCGCGAACTGCGCATCGAGGACGAGGTCTCGCGCCGGTTCGAGGCGAGACGACGCGACGCCGGCGCGGACCCTTCGGCTCAGCCCGCCTCACTCTCTCCCCGGGCCGTCGAACTCCTGCGCAACGTGCACGCCGAGCTGCGCGGCGCACTGGCGGAAGCGCCGTCGTCGCGGCTGCGCGAGCGCCTCCGCAGCATCGAGCACCGGCTCACCGACCTGACGACCGCAACGCGAGCCTCCAGGCCGCGCGCTCCGGCGAGTTCTGCCGTGCGACTCTCTCCTCGAGAGCTCGACGCACTCGCCCACGTCGCCCTCGGCTCGACGAACGCCGAGATCGGCCAATCGCTCGGTCTCGCCGAGAACACGGTCAAGAGCTACCTCAATACGGCGATGACGAAGCTCGACGCGACGACCCGGCACGCTGCAGTGTCGCGGGCCCGCGCCCTGGGCCTCCTCGTGTAGATCACCCCTCGTCGTGCAGCACGCGCGCGGTCAGCCGGTCGACGGCGAGGCGCAGCGCACGGTCGGGATCCACCCCGGCGCGATTCGCCCGCATCAGCATCGCGAGCATCGCATCTCCGATGCCGAACTCGGCGAGCCGCTGCTCGTCGGGGCCGATCACCGCGGCGAGCGGATCCTCGGGGTAGGCGTCCCCCGCGCCCGGGTCGATGAGGCCGGCGCGCTTCAGTCGTTCGATGACCTTCGCCGCACGGGCGAGCGTCGGCATTCCGGCGGGAATCCCCTCGAGCGGGCCGCGCGATCCCCGCTCCTCCCCCGCCGCGTCCTCCTTGAGACGCTCCCATTCGGCGTGCAGCTCGTCGACCGTCATGTACCCGCGATCGCCGAAGACGTGCGGGTGCCGGTTCACGAGCTTCTCGTTCAGCGTCGCAGCGATGCCGTCGAAATCGTAGCCTTCGCCATCGCGCTCTGCGATCGCCGCGTGGAACAGCACCTGATAGAGCACGTCGCCGAGTTCCGATTGCACGTCGGCGGGAGGGAGTTCGCGCTCGATCGCATCGATGAGCTCGGCGGTCTCCTCGACGAGGAACTGCGTCAGCGACTCGTGGGTCTGCTCCTCGTGCCATGCGCAGCCGCCGGGAGCGACGAGGCGGCGCACCGTCTCGAGGAGCGCATCGAACGGACGTGGGTCACCGGCTGCCTCGGTCCTCATACTCAACCACCCTATCGGGATACCGAACCCCGCGATCCGGGCCGCAGATCCTGAAAAGTGCCTGATAGCCTGGTGCGGTCCCGGGGACACTGCTGGGGCGATACCGCATACGAGGCCACGGGCGATCTGCAGAGCGTTCTCTCGGACGCGATGTCCGGCGAAGGCGATCTGAGCGCCGCGTTCGACCCGATCACCGAGGCGCTGGAGGAGGCGCAGGCGGAGGTCACCAACGAAGAGGTGTCCACCGCGCTCACGAACTTCACCGATGAGCTCTCGGCGATGAGCGGCACGCTCGAGGGGTACGAGATCCCCGATACGAGCAGCATCGATCCCGCCGACCCCGAGGCCATGGACAAGCTCGAGCAGATGCAGTCCGAGGCCGAGGAGATGACCACCAAGCTCCAGGAGCACTCGACCTCGCTCACCGAGGCCGGGCAGAAGCTGCAGGATCTCTGCTCCGCCGGCTGATTCCGACCTGGATCACGAAGGCCTCGCACCCGACGGTGCGAGGCCTTCGTCGTCTCCGGAGGGCGCCGGGCGCTCCCATCGACGTCCTCGGCGGTTCAGTCCCCGGCCGGGGCATCCTCCTCGAGCAGGGTCGCGAGCACTCGTCCCGTCCATGCGACGATGTCGCCCTCGTCCCCCACGAGCTTCTGCCCGACGCCGGAGAGCGGGCTGCGCGACGAGGCGGTGCCGCCCGGGAGCGGAATCTGCAGGCTCTTCGACGCCTCGACGAAGCGCGAGCCCGGGTACATCCGGTTCATGCGCATGCGGCGCGAATCGAGCAGCTCGACCGGCTCGATGCGAAGCGCCGGGCCGGCGGCGACCACCTTCGTGAGACCGAGTCGGGAGGCCCGGCGTCGAAGCGCGGAGACCGCGGCGAGACGCTCCACCTCGACGGGCGGGGCCCCGTAGCGGTCGGTGAGCTCCTCGAGCACCAGCGACACGTGCTCGGCCGGGGCCTGCGGGTGGGAGGCCGCGGAGAACTTCTGATAGGCCTCGAGCCGAAGTCGCTCGCTCTCCACATACTCCTCGGGGATATGGGCGTCGACGGGAAGCTCGAGCACCAGCTCGGTCGTACCGGAGACCTCCTCGCCCTTGAACGAGCTGACGGCTTCACCGATCATGCGCAGGTAGAGGTCGAAGCCGACCCCGGCGATGTGACCGGACTGCTCGCCGCCGAGCAGGTTTCCCGCCCCGCGCAGTTCGAGATCCTTCAACGCCACCTGCATGCCCGAGCCGAGTTCGTTGTTCGTCGCCAGCGTGTCGAGGCGCTCGTGCGCGTGCTCGGTCAGCGGTTTGTCGGGGTCGTAGAGGAAGTACGCATAGGCGCGCTCGCGGCTCCGGCCGACACGCCCGCGCAGCTGGTGCAGCTGACTCAGGCCGTACTTGTCGGCGTTGTCGATGATGATCGTGTTCGCATTCGCGATGTCCAGACCGGTCTCGATGATGGTCGTCGAGACGAGTACGTCGAACTTGCGCTCCCAGAAATCCTGCACGACCTGCTCCAGCTGGTGCTCCCCCAGCTTGCCGTGGGCGACCGCGACGCGCGCCTCGGGCACGAGCTCCGCGATCTGATTCGCGATCCTCGTGATCGACTGCACACGGTTGTGGACGAAGAAGACCTGCCCCTCGCGCAGCAGCTCGCGGCGAATCGCGGCGGTGATCTGCTTGTCGCTCCGGGGCCCGACGAACGTGAGGATCGGGTGGCGATCCTCGGGCGCGGTCGCCAGTGTCGACATCTCCCGGATGCCGGTGACCGCCATTTCGAGCGTGCGCGGGATCGGAGTCGCGCTCATCGCGAGGATGTCGACGTTGGTCTTGAGCTTCTTCAGCGCGTCCTTGTGCTCGACGCCGAACCGCTGCTCCTCGTCGATGATGACGAGGCCCAGATCCTTGTAGTGCACGCTCTCGGCGAGCAGCCGGTGCGTGCCGATGACGACGTCGACGGTGCCCGCGGCGAGGCCCTCGATCGTGTCGCGCGACTCCTTCTCCGATTGGAAGCGGCTGAGCGGCCGCAGGCGCACGGGGAAGCCGGCGAAGCGGTTCTGGAACGTCTCCAAGTGCTGCGTGACGAGCAGCGTCGTCGGCACGAGCATCGCGACCTGCTTGCCGTCTTGCACGGCTTTGAACGCGGCCCGCACGGCGACCTCGGTCTTGCCGAAGCCGACGTCGCCGGCGATGAGGCGATCCATCGGGATGGTGCGCTCCATGTCGCGCTTCACCTCGTCGATGGTGGTGAGCTGATCGATCGTCTCCGCGTAGGGGAACGCTTCTTCGAGCTCGTGCTGCCACGGCGTGTCTCCGGAGAAGGCGAACCCCTTCGAGGCGACGCGCGCGGAGTAGAGCTTGACGAGCTCCACCGCGATATCGCGCACCGCCTTGCGCGCCTTCTTCTTCGCGCTCGCCCAGTCGCTGCCGCCCATCTTGGAGAGCGTCGGCGCTTCTCCGCCGACGTATCGCGAGAGCTGATCCAGCTGATCGGTGGGCACGTAGAGCTTGTCGCGCGGCATCCCGCGCTTGGTCGAGGAGTACTCGAGCACCAGGTACTCGCGCAGCGCCTTCGTCGCGTCCCGGCCGATCCCGGTCGGCACCATGCGCTGCGTCAGCTCGACGAACTGGCCGATGCCGTGCGTCTCGTGCACGACGTAGTCGCCCGCCACGAGCTTCAGCGGATCGACCACGTTCTTGCCGCGACGCTTCGCGAGCTTCTGGCCCGCGGCGGCCTGGGAGCCCGCCGATCGCCCGAAGAACTCGGCCTCGGTCGCCAGGAGCAGGCGCGCTTCAGCGCTCTCGAAGCCCGACCAGGCGGTGCCGGTCACCAGGTAGACGATGCCGTCCTCCCACTCGTCGGGCAGCTCGTCGACGATGCGCGCCGCTGCTCCGGCGTCTGCGAGCACGTCGCGGGCCCGCTCGACGAGGCCGATGCCCTGCGCGGTCACGACGGCGTGCCAGCCGTCGCGCAGGCGCTCGCCGATGAGCCGGATCGCGGCGCCCGTTGCATCCCCGGCCTGCGCAGGCCTCGGGAACGCGCCGCCCTGCACGGCGATGGCGGCAGGATCTGCGGACGAGGCTTCGGTTTCTCCGGTTCCCGGAACCGAGTCGTCACGCACGAAGTTCGACACCGACCACCAGGGCCGGCCGCGCGAGGCGCCCCGCAACTCGCCGATCGAGAGCATCCCGCTGTCGTCGACCGGTACCGGAGCCTCCGCTCCGGCCGTCGCCGCCTGCCACGCCGCTTCGAGGAACTCGCGGTTCGTGTCTGCGAGACTCACGGAGCGACTCGCCACCCGCTCGGGCGAGACGACCAGAACGGCCCCGCCGTCGGGAAGGAGCGAGGTGATGGGAGCGAGTCCGGGCACCAACTGGGGCAGCAGACTCTCCATGCCCTCGACCGCGATGCCCTCGCTCATCTTCTCGAGCAGCGAGCCGAGTGCGGGGAAGCGCGGCAGCAGAGCGGCCGCGCGCTCGCGCACCTCGTCGGTGAGCAGCAGTTCGCGCGCCGGCCAGAGCTCGATCGTCTCGAGGGGGTCGCCGGCGCTGCGCTGATCCGAGACGGCGAAGCGCTTGATCTGATCGATCTCGTCGCCGAAGAAGTCGACGCGCACCGCCTGGTCGGCCGTGGGAGGGAACACATCCAGAATGCCGCCGCGCACCGCGAACTCACCGCGTCGGGTCACCATGTCGACGCGTGTGTACGCGTACTCGACGAGCCGACGAGCGATCGCTTCCAGCCCGTCCGTCGTGCGCCCCGCGGCGAGCACCACCGGCTCGGCCGACGCCGCATGCGGCGACACGGGTTGCAGCGCAGCCCGCACCGACGCCACCATCACCAGCGGCGCTTCGCCGTCGTACTCGCGCAGCAGCCGGAGGGCCTCGGCGCGGCGCCCCACGGTCTCAGCGCTCGGGCTGAGCCGCTCGTGCGGAAGCGTCTCCCACGCGGGGAACTCCGCCGTGATCGCATCGGGCAGCAGCGAGGCGAGCGCCGAGCGAACCGCATCGGCTTCGCGGCTGGTCGCCGCGATGACGAGCAGCGCACCTCGATCTCCGTCAGCGCGTCTCCTGCGGAGCATCCCGGCGATGAGCGGCGCACGGAGCCCCTCGGCGACTGAGAACTCCGCGTCGGCGGCACTCGCCTCGAGGGCGGCGGCGAACGACGGCGATGACTCGAGCAGACGATCGAGCCCCCGAAGCGTCACTGGGCGCTCCTGCTGTGGAAGCGCTGCTGCGCCGCGAGCAGTCCCTCGTCGACGAGGGACTCGGCGGCGTCGGCGGCGTCCTCGAGCAGCACCGGGAGCACGCCGCGCTCTGCGGTCGCGAAGGGCTTCAGCACGAAGTCGGCCGGATCCTGCTGACCCGGCGGCCGGCCGATGCCGATCCTCACACGAAGAAACGCCGGGCTGCCCAGCGCTTTGGCGATGTCGCGCAGGCCGTTGTGACCACCGTGCCCTCCGCCCTGCTTGAGCTTCAGCGTGTCGAACGGCAGGTCGAGTTCGTCGTGGAGCACGATGACCCGGTCGACCGGAACCGAGAAGTACTTCGCGAGCGCCGTGGTCGGCCCGCCCGACGTGTTCATGAACCCGTTCGACTTCGCGAGCACGAGCTTCGGGCCGCCGGGGCGCACGCGGCCCTCCGCGACGCGCGCCCCGGTGCGGTGGGACGAGAAGCGGCCGCCGATGCGGTCCGCGAGCACGTCGAGCGCCATCTGACCGACGTTGTGGCGCGTCGCCTCGTACTTCGCCCCCGGGTTACCCAGGCCGACGATGAGCCAGGTGTCATCCGACACGAGTTCCTCCGCTTTCTTCCGCTTCCACCACACCATCAGTTCCCCTCCGGAGTCCATCATCGCAGTCGCCGCCGACACGCGCGCGAACAGACGAACGGGCCCGGGGGGGGGGGGGGGGGGCCCCCCCCCCCCCCCCGGGCCCGAAAAGCGTGAGGGTTACTCCGCGGCGTCCGCGGTCTCGTCCGCAGCCTCATCCTCGACGGCGCCGCGCGGCACGACGATGTTGACGACGAGCTGCTCGGGGTCGCCCGTGAGGGTCGCGCCCTTCGGCAGCTCGATGGCGCCGGCGAGCACCTGCGCGCCCTCCTCGAGGCCTTCGACGCTCACCTCGACGCTCTCGGGGATCGCGGTCGCGGGAACGCTGAGGTGCACCGTGTTGAGCTCCTGCAGCGCGTTCGTGCCGGCGAACGACTCGCCGGTGACGTGCACGGGCACCTCGACCTCGACGGTCTCGCCCTGCTTCACGACGATGAGGTCGACGTGCTCAATGATCTGGCGCACCGGATCCTTCTGCACATCCTTGACGAGCACGAGCTGCGGCGCGCCGTTGATGTCGAGCTCGATGAGCGCGTTGGCGTGGCGAACGATCAGGCTCAGCGGGTGGGTGTCGACCGACACGTGGATCGGGTCGGTGCCGTGACCGTAGACGACCGCCGGGGTCTGACCGGCGGCGCGGAGCTTGCGCGCCGCTCCCTTGCCGAAGTTCTCGCGTGCGTGGCCGACGAGCTTGCTGGTCTCGCTCATAGTGATCTCTCCTTGCGGGCTCTCGCCCAATGAGGGCGGTCTGGCCGCCGGATTGGTGTCTCGCACTTGCGTGTGTCACGCAGCAAGATGGCCCGCTGAGGCAGTCCGTCCCGCGTCGATCACGGGCTCGCAGGCCCCTCGCCGAAGTACAGCCACCAAGTTTACACCATGCGCGGAGCGGCACTGCGCCCGTGGATTCTCGAGGAGAGCGTCTTCGCCGCCGTCTGCACCTCGGAGGCGAGCGCAGCGGCGACCTCCGTCTCCACCGCGCCCTGCGGGTACGTCACCGCGATCGCCGCGATGGGCCACCCCCGGTGGTCCAGGACGGGCACCCCGATCGACGATAGCCCGGCGGTGACCGACCCCTCCTCCAGGGCGTACCCGCGCGTGCGCGTCGCGTCGAGCACGCTCCGCAGCCGCGAGTATCGGTCGATCCCGTCGGGGTCGACATGCCGGTGCACGAAGGCCTGCCGATCCGGGAACAGCGCGCGCACCTGCGCCTTCGGAAGAGCGGCGAGGATCGCGCGACCGCTCGCGGTGAGCTGCATCGGAAGCCGCACGTCGACGTCGGTCACGAGCGGCGGAGAACCGGGGGCGCGCTCCTCGACCACGTAGAGCACATCGCGTCCGTGCGGCACCGCCAGATGCCCGCTCAGGCGCACGCGATCGACGAGCGCGGCGAGCAGTGGTCGGCCGATCCTCGCGAGCGGCTCCTGGCGGGCGTAGGCCGAACTCAAGTCGACCGCTGCGATGCCGAGCCCGAAGCGGCGCTCCTCGGGGAGGTGCATCACGAAGCCGTGCTGCTGCAGCGTGTCGAGCAGGTGGTAGACCGTCGAGCGCGGCAGGTCGAGCTTGCTCGCGATCATGCTCGCGGCGAGGGGGCCGCGGGAGCCCGCGAGCAGGCTGAGGATCCGCAGCGTCTGATCCGCCGCCGGAACCTTCGGGGTGCTCACGCTCCGCAGCCTATCCGCTCGCCGTGCGCTTCGGATCAGTCGAGCGGTGCGCCGAGCGCGTCCGCGAGCGCAGCGGTCACCGAGCCGTTCGTGATCAGCTCGTACGCTGCCGTGATCGTCGGAGAGAGGAACGTATCCGTCTCCGGCGCCGGGATGCGGGTGCGGAAGAGTTCGTGCACCGCGGCGGTCGCGGGCGAAGGATCACCGAGACCCTGATCGGCGCGGAAGTCGAGCGCTCGCGTCGAGGCGAGCAGCTCGATCCCGAGCACGCGCGCGAGGCCGTCGATGGCGCGGCGCAGCTTGCGTCCCGCGGCCCACCCCATGGAGACGTGATCCTCCTGCATCGCCGACGACGGGATCGAGTCAACCGATGCGGGCGCGGCCAGGCGCTTGAGCTCGGACACGAGGCCCGCGGCGGTGTACTGGGCGATCATGAGACCGGAGTCCAGGCCCGCATCGGCTGCGAGAAAGGGCGGAAGGCCGTGATTGCGCGCGACATCCAGGAACCGGTCGGTGCGCCGCTCCGAGATGCTCGCGACGTCGGCGACCGCGATGGCCAGGAAGTCGAGCACGTAGCCGACCGGAGCGCCGTGGAAGTTGCCGTTCGATTCGACCCGTCCGTCGGGCAGCACGACCGGGTTGTCGATGGCGGATACCAGCTCGACGCTCGCAACGCGGGCGGCGTGCGCAGCGGTGTCTCGAGCGGCCCCGTGCACCTGCGGAGCGCATCGCAGCGAATACGCATCCTGCACCCGGGTGAACTCGCCCTCGCGCGGCCGCTGCACCAGCTCCGACCCGGCGAGTACGCGCAGCATGTTCGCCGCCGATGCCGCCTGACCGGGGTGCGGGCGGAGCGCGTGCAGATCTGCGGCGAAGACAGCATCCGTGCCGGTGAGCCCCTCGATCGATGCGGCCGCGGCGGCGTCCGCGATCGTCAGCAGGCGCGCCAGGTCGGTGAGGGCGAGACACAGCATGCCCAGCATGCCGTCGGTCCCGTTGATCAGCGCGAGCCCCTCCTTCTCGGCGAGAGTGAGCGGCTCGATGCCGGCTGCGGCGAGCGCCTCGGCGGCGGGCACCCGCGCATCGGGCTCGTCGTCGGTGCGCACCTCGCCCTCACCCATGAGCGTCAGCGCGCAGTGCGCGAGCGGACTGAGATCCCCGGAGCATCCGAGCGAGCCGTACTCGTGGACGACCGGGGTGATGCCGGCATTGAGGATCGCCGCGTAGGCATCGACGACCTCTGCGCGCACGCCCGTTCGGCCGCTCGCGAGCGTGTTGAGACGCAGCAGCATCAGGGCGCGCACGACCTCGCGCTCCACTTCCACCCCGGTGCCCGCGGCGTGGGAGCGGATCAGGCTGCGTTGCAGCTGCTGCCGTTTCTCGACCGGGATCTGCACGTTCGCGAGTGCGCCGAATCCCGTCGAGATGCCGTAGTGCGGGCGGGTGTCGTTCGCCAGATCCTCGATCACGGCGCGACTCGCGACGACCCGCGCGCGGGCCGTCTCTGCGATGAGCACGCGGGCGTCGTCGCGGGCGACCGATACGACGTCGGCGATGGTGAGCGGCGCGTCGCCCAGCACGACGGGAGCGGGGAGTGAAACTGTCATGCCTCGATCCCACCCCATGAGCGACGCGGCGACCAGCGCGTCGCCCGGTCACATGTCCGGGATACCGGACGTGTGACCGATCCGGAATCCCGGACGCTTCGGCCGCTCCGGCGCTGACCCATCCTTCCCGGACCCTGCACACTGGTGGCATCCCAGTCGATCACGAGGAGACGCTATGGCACACGCCCTGTCGCACGATCCGTCCTGGCCGCGCACCGGCGCCTGGCCGTCGCCCGGAGCAGACGAGCGGGTCGATCTCGCGGTGATCGGCGTGCCGACGTCCCGCACCTCGCTGTCGCCGTCACGGGCTCACGAGACGCCCACCGCGGTGCGCGAGGCGCTGCGCCGGTACTCGAGCCACGTCGTCGGCACCGCCCAGCCGGGCACCCGCGGCGACGAGGCCGAGACGGTACTCGACGAGGCGCTCCGCATCGTCGATGCCGGGGACTGCGCCGACCCCGACAGCGAAGCTGGAGAGGAGGCTGCGACCAGGGCCATCGCCGCTCTCGCCGAGCGCGCGGAGCTGGTCGTGGCGCTCGGCGGCGACAACGCGCTCACCGTGCCCGCTGCGCTCGGCATCGCGGGCACCCGGCTCCCGCACGCCGGCCTCATCACCTTCGACGCGCATCACGATCTCCGAGACGGCCGCAGCAACGGGTCGCCGGTGCGACGTCTCGTCGAGGCGGGTCTCGATCCGCGTCGCATCGTGCAGATCGGCATCGCCGACTTCGCGAACTCCCGCACCTACCGACGACGGGCGAAGGAGCTCGGAGTGACGGTGATCCATCGCGACGAGCTGCACCAGCGCGCGCTGCCCGACGTCGTGGCGGAAGCGCTCGACATCGCGGGCGCCGGCGGAGGGCCGGTGCACGTCGACCTCGATGTCGACGTGTGCGACCGCTCGATCGCCCCGGGGTGCCCCGCTTCCCTCCCCGGCGGCCTGCAGGCGCACGAGATTCGTCGCGCGGCGCGACTCCTCGCTGCAGACGCCCGAGTCCGCGGCATCGACATCGCCGAGGTCGACGCCGCCGCCGATGCTCCGGACGGCCGCACGGTGCGGCTCGCGGCCCTGCTCGTCCTCGAGGCCGCCGCAGGCCTCGCGCAACGGCTCGGACGGTAGCCCGCTTCGCCCCTCACCGCAGCCGGACCCGATCCACCGGCTCGGCGCTCTCCGCGCGCCCGATTCACCCGAATCCGTTCGATGACGAAAGGATATTGCCCATGACCACCACCGAATCAGGACTGCGACGCGGCCTCACCGCGCGCCACATCAGATTCATGGCCCTCGGCTCCGCGATCGGCACCGGGCTCTTCATGGGCTCCTCGGGCGCGATCCAGACCGCCGGCCCCGCAGTGCTCATCGCGTACATCATCGGCGGTGCAGCGGTGTTCATGGTGATGCGGGCGCTCGGCGAGATGATCGTGCGCCACCCCGTCTCCGGCTCCTTCGGCCAGTACGCCTCGCGCTACATCCACCCCTTCGCCGGCTTCCTCGTCGGCTGGACGTTCGCCTTCGAGATGTTCCTCGTCGCGGTCTTCGACGCCACCGCGATCGGGGTGTACATGCGGTTCTGGTTCCCCGATGTGTCGCAGTGGGTGTGGGTGCTCGCCGTCGTCTGCTTCATCGCTGCGATCAACCTGCTCGGCGTGCGCGTCTTCGGCGAGCTCGAGTTCTGGTTCGCGCTCGTGAAGATCGTCGCGATCATCGCGCTGATCGTCACGGGCATCGCCGTCATCCTGTTCGGGTTCGGCGTCGCGGGGCACGACCAGATGGGACCTCAGAACCTCGTCGATCACGGCGGATTCATGCCGAACGGCATCTGGGGACTCGTCGCCTCGTTCACCATCGTGATGTTCGCCTTCGGCGGTATCGAGATCATCGGCGTCACCGCTGGAGAAGCGCAGAATCCGAAGCAGGTGCTCCCGAAGGCGATCAACTCGGTGCCGATCCGCATTCTGCTCTTCTACGTGCTGACGCTCGGCGTGATCATGTGCATTCAGCCCTGGGCCGACATCACGGGCGAGACGAGTCCGTTCGTCTCGATCTTCGAATCGATCGGATTCCAGGCGGCCGCGGCCGTCTTCAACGTGATTCTCATCACCGCCGCTCTCTCGGCGATGAATGCCGACATCTTCGGCGCGGGCCGCATGCTGCACGGACTCGCCGAACAGGGCCAGGCTCCTCGGGCGTTCACCCGGACCACTCGGAACGGCGTACCCATCATGACCGTCGCGACGATGATCGTGGGCCTCCTCATCGGCGTCGTGCTCAACTTCCTCTACCCCGATCAGGTGCTGTTCCTGCTCGGCGCACTCGCCACGTTCGCAACCGTGCTGGTGTGGCTCGTGATCCTCACAGCCCACATCCGCATGCGGGCGGAGATCGCTCGAGACCGGCGACTCCCGAGCGAGTTCCCGGTACCGCTCTGGCCGATCGCATCGTGGCTCACGGTCGGCTTCATCGTGTGCGTCATCGTGCTCGTCGGCATCGTGCCCGATTCACGGCCGGCGCTCTGGGTCGGGCTCGTCTGGGTCGCACTCGTGACCGTCTGCTACTTCGCGTGGGTGCGCGGCGAGGGTCGCAGGCCCTATCATCTCGTCGATCAGACGGAGCCCATCGGCGTCGTGCCCGCCGCCGAGCACGACGCGAGCACGAGCGGAGCAGGAGAAGCGCGCTAGAAGAGCGCCGGTCCACTCGCGGGCAGCGACCAGTCGACCGCTTCGGCGCCCTGCTCCTCGAGCGCCGCGTTGGCGCGGCTGAACGGACGGGAGCCGAAGAATCCGCGCGACGCCGACAGGGGTGAGGGATGCGCGCTCTCGATGCACGGCACATCGCCGAGCATCGGCCGCAGCGTCTGCGCCGGTCTCCCCCACAGGATCGCGACGAGCGGCCCGCCTCGCGCCGCGAGCGCCGTGATCGCATGCGCCGTGATCTCCTCCCATCCCCGGCGCTGGTGGGATCCCGCGCTGCCCGCGCGCACCGTGAGCACTCGGTTCAGCAGCACCACCCCGCGGTTCGCCCAGGCCGTCAAGTCCCCGTGCTCCGCCGGTGCGATCCCCAGGTCGTCCGAGAGCTCCCGATAGATGTTCCGGAGGCTCCGAGGGATCGGTCGCACATCGGCCGACGTCGCGAACGACAGCCCGATCGGGTGGCCGGGCGTGGGGTAGGGATCCTGCCCCACGATGAGCACGCGAGCGCCCGCCATCGGCCGTTCGAAGGCCGCGAGCACGCGGTCGCGCGCGGGAAGCACTTCGATGCCCGCCGCGCGCTCCGACTCCACGAATCGCTCGACCGCAGCCAGTCTTTCGGAGACCGGTTCGAGCGCCGCCGCCCAGTCGTCCGCCACGCGCATCGCCGCGCCGGGCCGCGCCACCTACTCCCCCTTCACTGCGAGGTCGCCACGATGCGTATGGAACACACTGGTCTGAGCGACGGGGCGGAGCACGATCAGATCCTGATTCACGTGCGGCGGCTGCTCGAACGCGCCGACCAGCACGCGCGCGACGTCCTCCGCCTGCAGCGGAACCACATCCGCGTATGGTCTGCGCGCGGCTTCGGCGTCGCCGCGGAGACGATTCAGCGTGAACTCCTCCGTGTGCACGAGGCCCGGAGCCAACTCCATGACGCGGATCGGCTCGCCCCCGAGTTCGAGGCGCAGTACGTTCGTGACCGCGTGGGCCGCGTACTTGGCGGCGTTGTATCCTCCGCCTCCCGGGTACGCGGCGTGACCGGCGGTCGAAGTGAGGTTCAGGATCGACGCCCACCCGTGCTGCCGCGCCCCCTCCCTCAGCACCGGCAGCAGCGCAGCGGTCACCGAGCGCAGGCCGATCACGTTCACCTCGAACATGCGACGCCAGTCGTCGTTCGCAGCATGCTCCACCGATTCCGTGCCCCAGGCGCCGCCCGCGTTGTTGACGAGCCCGATGGCGCCCCCGGTCGCAGCGACCTCGGCCGCGAGCCGCTCCACCTGCGCCTCGTCGGTGACATCGCACGCCACGACGTGCGCCCCGGTCTCGGCCGCGAGCGCTTCGAGCCGATCGACCCGTCGAGCGACAGCGACGGTCTTCCACCCCAGTTCCGCGAATCTGCGCACCGTCGCCGCGCCGATCCCCGAGCTCGCCCCCGTCACCACGACACGTCTTTCCATGCGCACCTCTCCCGTTCAGCACTGCCCACCCGAGCCTAGCGATGCCGTACCTCGGGCGACACACGTTACGCAATACGTCTCGCTCCATTGCCGCCGTGCGGGGCGTCTCGTACTCTCGGATCGCACCGCCATTCACTTCGCACCGCCATTCACTTCACCCATCGACACCGACTCATCGAGGAGACACCATGACCGACCAGAGCGCCTGGGGGTTCGAGACCCGCCAGATCCACTCGGGGCAGCAGCCCGACGAGACCGGAGCCCGCGCCGTGCCGATCCACCAGACCACGTCGTTCGTCTTCGACGACACGACTCAGGCGGCGAACCGATTCGCGCTCGCCGAGCTCGGCCCGATCTACACCCGCATCACGAACCCCACGCAGGCGGTCGTCGAAGAGCGGATCGCCGCGCTCGAGGGCGGGAGCGCCGCGCTGCTCCTGTCGAGCGGACAGGCGGCGTCGACCTTCGCCGTGCTGAACATCGCGAACTCCGGCGACCACATCGTCTCGTCGGCGTCGATCTACGGCGGCACGTACAACCTATTCAAGTACTCGCTCGCGAAGCTCGGCATCGAGGTCACCTTCGTGGAGGATCAGGACGACCCCGCCGCATGGCAGCGCGCCGTTCGCCCCAACACCAAGCTGTTCTTCGCCGAGTCGATCGCGAATCCGCGCTCGAACGTGCTCGACATCCGCGCAGTCGCCGACGTCGCGCACGAGAACCGGCTGCCGCTCATCATCGACAACACCGTCGCCAGCCCCTACCTCGTGCGCCCCTTCGAGCACGGCGCCGACATCGTGCTGCACTCCGCCACGAAGTTCCTCGGCGGGCACGGCACGACCCTCGGCGGCGTGATCGTCGACGGCGGCGTCTTCGAGTGGTCGAAGCACGCCGACAAGTTCCCCGGTCTCACCGAGCCCGACCCCTCGTACAACGGCGTCAGCTACACGGGTGCCGTCGGAGATGCGATCGCCTACATCATCAAGGCGCGCGTGCAGCTGCTGCGCGACCTCGGATCCTCGATCGCACCGCTCAGCGCCTGGCTGCTGCTGCAGGGCATCGAGACGCTGTCGCTGCGCGTGGAGCGTCACGTGCAGAACGCGCAGGAGATCGCCGAGTGGCTCGACTCGCACGACGATGTGGCGACGGTGCACTACTCGGGGCTCCCCTCGAGCCCCTGGTACGCGGCGGCGAACCGGTACGCGCCGAAGGGCGTGGGCGCAGTGCTCGCCTTCGAGCTCAAGGGCGGCGTGGACGCGGGCCGCGCCGTCGTCGAGAACGTCGAACTCTTCAGCCACGTGGCGAACATCGGCGACGTGCGCAGCCTGATCATCCACCCCGCCTCGACGACCCACTCGCAGCTCACCCCCGAGCAGCAGCTGACCGCGGGGGTCACCCCGGGTCTCGTCCGTCTCTCGGTGGGTCTCGAGCACATCGACGACATCAAGGCCGACCTCGAGCAGGGGTTCGCGGCAGCGCGGAAGGTGGTCGCCGAGTCGGCGGCGAACGCCTAGCATCGGGCTGAGGGCGCGGGGGCGGACGTGGCGCGTAACATTCGCCCCCGCGCGCGCTCGCCGCGACAGAATAGGTGCTCATGGACTGGCAGACACCCGAGGATTCGTTCCCGACCGATTTCATCACCGACGCGCAACTGCGTGCTCTGATGGGACGGCCGCCGATCTCCGGCGGGTGGCGCGATGGCGATGCTGTGGGTGAGCGATCCTTCCTGTCGATCGGAGAGCTCAGCACCGAGGCCGGCGAGGTGATCCCCCACGTGCGCATCGCGTACGAGACGTTCGGCGAGCTGAACGACCGCCGAGACAACGCCGTCCTCGTCTTCCACGCGCTCACCGGCGACAGCCACCTCGTCGGGCCGGCCGGGGCGGGGCACCCCACGGACGGCTGGTGGTCGGAGATCGTCGGCCCCGGCCGACCGCTCGACACCGACCGCTTCTGCGTCATCGCCCCCAACGTCCTCGGCGGGTGCCAGGGGTCGACCGGGCCCGGCTCGCTCGACCCGTCGGGGCGCGAATGGGGCGGGCGCTTCCCGTACCTCACCATTCGCGACCAGGTCGCGGCGGCCGCTCGTTTCGCCGATGCGCTCGGCATCGAGCGCTTCGAGGCCGTCATCGGCGGTTCGATGGGGGGAATGCACGCCCTCGAGTGGGGCATCGCGCACCGCGAGCGCACTGCGCGGCTCGCGGTGATCGCCGCACCCCCGGTGACCACCGCCGACCAGATCGGCCTGAACCTCGTGCAACTCGAGGCGATCCGATCCGACCCGTTCTACCGCGGCGGCAACTACTACGACGCACCCGACGGGGTGGGCCCGCATCACGGCCTGGCGACCGCACGACGCCTCGCACTGCTCAATTACCGGAGCAACACCGAGCTCGACGCGCGATTCGGCCGCGCCTGGCAGTCCGCGGTGAGTCCGCTCGGCGGCGGGGGCCGCTTCGCCGTCGAGTCCTACCTCGACTTTCACGGGAACAAGTTCACCCGCCGCTTCGATGCGAACAGCTACGTGACGCTCGTCCAGGCGATGAACTCGCATGACGTCGGGCGCGGGCGCGGCGGGGTGCGCGCCGCGCTCTCCACGCTCGAACTCCCCACCCTGGTGCTCGGCATCCCCAGCGACCGCCTGTTCACGCTCGACGGGCAGGACGAGATCGCCCGGCACACACCCGGGAGTCTCGACGGGCAGCGGGCCACGCGCATCGAGTCTCCGTTCGGGCACGATGCGTTTCTCATCGAGTTCGAGCGCGTCGGCTCCCATCTCACCCGGCTGCTCGCCGCCTGACCCCGATTCTCGCGGCTGCTCGCCGCCTGAGCGACCTCGCAGGGGCCACTCGGGGGCCTCCCACCTTCGCGTCGTAGTCTCTCCCAGTAACTTGACCGGCGCGACCGCCGGTTCTCTGCGTCATCGGAAGAGGAGCCTCAGCTTGACTATCGTGCACGCGCGTTCTTCCTGGCGCGCTCTGGGAGTGGTCGCCTCCGTGTCCGCGGTGATCCCGCTGTGCCTCGTCGGATGCGCTCCCGCGGTGGAGAACGACGCCAATGCTGCTGAGCTGCGGGCCGCACCGGATTCGAACCTCATGACGGTTCCCGTCGACCGGACCTACGCCATCACCGAGTTCAATCTGAACGCACCGCTCGGGTCCTCCTCATTGCACGAGGCGCTCGGCGAGCGCATCTCCTCCACCGGCACCATGGTCGTGCGCGACGGGATGATCATGTCGGCCGAGCTCCAGGTGGCGATCGAGGACATGCCGGAGGCCTCGTTCGTCCAGACCAAGCCGACCATGCTGATGCGCGACGATATGGAGGAGACGGTGACGTCCGTGGGCACGCTCTCCGTCGGCGACCTCTCGCAGCCGAACACGAGCGTCGAGCTTCGTCCGACCGAGCTGAGCGAGGATCAGGCGCAGTTCGACGTCACCTTCGCCGTCCCCGACAACCTGCTGGTCTCGAACGCGGGGTGGCCGTTCGACGAGGTCTCGGCGCACCTCGTGCTCACCGCGCAGTAGCGCCCTCGACCGCGCATCGCGCGCCGGGCACGCGGCGATCGTCGGGATCGCCCGCCTACGCGAAGCGCTGGCGTCGCGTCGCGTCGTGAATCTCGCCGACGAGTTCTTCGATCACGTCTTCGAGGAAGACGACGCCGAGCACCGCGCCATCGTCGTCGTGGATGCGGGCGAGGTGGATGCCCCTCCCCTGGAGCCTGGCGAGCACGTCCTCGAGCTCGGTGCCTGCGTGCACCGATTCCATCTCGCGAATGCGCTTGCCCGGAATCGGCTCCGTTACGCGGTCCTCGCCGAGGCGCACCAGGTCCTTGATGTGCACGTAGCCGACGAGTTCGCCCGCCCCGTCCGCAATGGGATACCGGGAGAAGCCGTGCCGCGCTACGGCGGCCTCCACGTCCTCCGGCGTCGACCCCTCCGGGAGCACCACGAGCCGGTCAGACGGCACCAGCAGATCACGAGCCCGCTTCGTCGTGAACTCGAACGCGGCCGTCAGGGCTCCGCTCCGATCCTCGAGCACGCCCTCGCGCGTCGAGTGACTCACGATGCTCGCCACCTCTTCCAGCGTGAAGGTGCTGTTGGTCTCCGACTTCGGCTCGACGCCGAACAGCCGGAGCACTCCGTTGGCGACGGCGTTGAGCGCCGCGATGATGTGCCGGAGCAGGCGCGAGATCGCGACCAGCGGCGGTGCGAGGATCAGTACGGCCCGGTCGGGCATCGAGAACGCGGCGTTCTTCGGCACCATCTCCCCGAACACGACGTGCAGGTAGGAGACTCCGACGAGGGCCAGCACGAACGCGGCGATGGTCACCGCCTCCTCCGGGATCCCCGTCCAGTGGAGCGGCCCCTCGAGCAGGTGATGGATCGCCGGTTCGGAGACGTTGAGGATCAGCAGCGAGCACACCGTGATGCCCAACTGGCTGGTGGCGAGCATCAGCGTCGCGTGCTCCATGGCGTAGAGCGCCGTCTGCGCGCGCTTCGACCCCGCCTCCGCCTTCGGCTCGATCTGCGACCGCCGAGCGGAGATCACCGCGAACTCGGCACCGACGAAGAAGGCGTTGGCCGCGAGCAGCACGACCAGCCAGACGATTCCGACCCAGTCGCTCATGCGCTCGCCTCCCCGGCGTCCGGTCGCGCGGTCGGCGCGCTCGTGTACTGGAGCCGCGCGATCCGGCGTCCGTCCATGCGGACGACGCGGAGCGTTCCGCCGTCGGGCAGCCCGACCTCGTCACCCGCGACGGGGATGCGGCCGAGCTCGTGCAGCACGTACCCGGCCGCCGTGTCGTACGCGTCGTCCTCCGGAATCTCGACGCCGGTCTGCTCGCGCACCTCATCGGGCCGCAGGTCGGCGGGAAAACTCATCTGCTCGGCGGTGCCGACGACGCCCGCGGCGGCGCGATCGTGCTCGTCGGCGACCTCCCCCACGATCTCCTCGACCAGGTCCTCGAGCGTCACGATGCCCGCGGTGCCTCCGTACTCGTCGGCCACGATCGCGAGCTGGAAGCCGCTCGCGCGGAGCTCTTCGAGCAACTGGTCGAGGTGCATCGTCTCCGGCACGCGCACGGCGTCCTCCATGAGCGCGGCCACGGGCACCTCGCTCCGCTTCGCGCGAGGCACGGCGACCGCCTGCTTCACGTGCACCACCCCGACGATGTCATCGCGATCCTCATCGATCACGGGGAAGCGCGAGAAGCCGGTGCGACCCGACAGCTCGAGCACGGCGGTCGCGGGTTCGAGCCGCTGCAGACTCTCGACTCGGAGCCGCGGCGTCATCACATCGCCCGCGGAGAGCTCGGAGAACCGCAGCGTGCGGTCGAGCAGGGTGGCCGTGTCGGCCTCCAGCAGGCCCGCGCTCGCGGAGTGCCGCACGAGCGACGAGAGCTCCTGCGCCGAGCGCGCTCCCGACAGCTCCTCCTGAGGCTCGATGCCGATCGAGCGCAGCACGCCGTTCGCGCTGCCGTTCAGCACCATGACCGCCGGCTTCAGCGTCGTCGTGAACGCGGCCTGCGCCGGCATCACGAGCCGCGCCGTCGCCAGCGGCTTCGAGATCGCGAAGTTCTTCGGCACGAGCTCGCCCACGATCATGGAGAACACCGTCGCGATGGCGACGGCGATCGGAGCACTGATCGCGCGGCGCAGCTCCTGGGGCACTCCCAACGCGCCCAGCGGCCCGTCGAGGAAGGTGCTCAACGCCGGTTCCAGCGTGTACCCGGCGAGCAGCGTGGTGAGTGTGATGCCCAGCTGAGCGCTGGAGAGATGCGTCGATGTGCGCGACAGACCGCGGATGACGCGATCGAGCCCGCGCTCCCCCGTCGCACGACGACGCTCCAGATCCTGGCGATCGAGCGCGACCAGGGAGAACTCGGAGGCGACGAAGATGCCCGTTCCCAGCGTCAGCACGACGCCGATGAGCAGGAGGAGCCAGTCGTTCATCGACGACTCCGGGTGAAGACGATGTGCCGCGCTTCAGCGCGGCAGGTACTCGGAGGGTCCGAAGGTCTTCGAGAGTCAACGTCCATAGCCCTCCGAGATTACCACCAGAACCCGGAATCCGCGCTGAGAGTATTCGCCCGTGCGCGCCGAGATGGGCGTAGGCTTGGTGCCGGTACGGCTCAGGAGCCATTACCTCCGACTACATCAATCTTGCAGGCATTGCACGAACGAGAGGAAGTCGCTTTGGCGGAGCGCACGGAGACCACCGATCAAGCTGGTCCCGCAGGAGATTTCGGCGCGAATGCGTGGCTGGTGGACGAACTCTGGAAGCAGTTCCAAGTCGACAAGAACTCGGTGGATCGGTCCTGGTGGCCCGTGCTCGAGAAGTACGGAGCGGCGCAGACCGGGGCGACGACGCCCGCAGCAGCGACCGGAGGGGCCGCCCCCGCGACGAGCCCGATCACGACGCCGACGCAGCCGGCCCGGACGACGAAGGCGGCGCCGCGCGTCGCACCGATCCCGGCCGACGCACCGAGCACGGCGCGCAGCACCAACGCCGACCAGGACGCGCCGGAGGCCGATCAGGTCACCCCGCTCAAGGGCATGGCGCGCACCCTGTCGAAGAACATGGATCAGAGCCTCACGGTTCCCACTGCGACGAGCGTTCGCACGATCCCTGCCAAACTCCTGATCGACAACCGCATCGTCATCAACAACCACCTGCGCCGCAGCCGCGGCGGCAAGGTGTCGTTCACGCACCTCATCGGCTGGGCGCTGATTCAGACGCTGAAGGACTTCCCGAGCCAGAATGTCAGCTACGCCGAGGTGGACGGCAAGCCGTCGATCGTCACTCCGGCGCACATCGGCCTCGGCATCGCGATCGACGTGCCGAAGCCCGACGGCACGCGCTCCCTGCTCGTGCCCTCGGTGAAGCGGGCCGAGACGCTCAACTTCAACGAGTTCCTCTCCGCCTACGAGGATCTCGTGAAGCGCGCCCGAGACAACAAGCTCGGCGCCGGCGACTTCCAGGGAACGACGATCTCGCTGACCAACCCCGGCGGAATCGGCACCGTCCACTCCGTTCCCCGCCTCATGCAGGGTCAGGGCAGCATCATCGGCGCCGGGGCCCTCGAGTACCCCGCGGAGTTCCAGGGAGCATCTCAGGAGACGCTCAACCGCCTCGGCATCTCGAAGACCATCACGCTCACCAGCACGTACGACCACCGCGTCATCCAGGGCGCCGGTTCGGGCGAGTTCCTCAAGCTGGTGCACGAACGCCTCATCGGCAAGCACGACTTCTACGAGGAGATCTTCGCCGCGCTCCGCATCCCCTACAAGCCGGTGCAGTGGGCGGCCGACATCCACGTCGACGAGTTCGGCGCCGTCGACAAGTCGGCGCGCGTGCAGGAGCTGATCAACTCCTTCCGCGTCCGCGGCCACCTCATGGCCGATGTGGACCCGCTGGAGTACGTGCAGCGCACGCATCCCGATCTGGAGATCGAATCCCACGGGCTCACGTTCTGGGATCTCGACCGGGAGTTCGCGACAGGAGGCATCGGCGGCAAGCGCACCATGCCGCTGCGCGACATCCTCGGCGTGCTCCGCGACTCGTACTGCCGCAAGATCGGCATCGAGTACATGCACATCCAGGATCCGGCGCAGCGTCTGTGGCTCCGCGACCAGCTCGAGGTGCCCTACGCCAAGCCCAGCCACGACGAGCAGATGCGCATCCTCGAGAAGCTCAACGAGGCCGAGGCGTTCGAGACGTTCCTGCAGACCAAGTACGTCGGCCAGAAGCGCTTCAGCCTCGAAGGCGGCGAAACCGTGATCCCGCTGCTCGACGCCATGCTGATCGATGCGGCTGAGGACGGTGTCGACAGCGTCGATGTCGGCATGGCGCACCGCGGCCGCCTGAACGTGCTCTCGAACATCGCCGGCAAGACGTACGGCCAGATCTTCCGCGAATTCGAGGGCGCCCAGGCCCAGAAGGCCGGCTCGGGCGACGTCAAGTACCATCTCGGCACCTCGGGAGTCTTCACCGCGCCGAACGGCACGCAGGTGCCGATCCACCTGGCGGCGAACCCCTCGCATCTCGAGACGGTCGACGGCGTGCTCGAGGGAATCGTGCGCGCCAAGCAGGATCTGAAGCCCATCGGCTCCTTCACGACGCTGCCCATCCTCATCCACGGCGATGCGGCGATGGCCGGCCAGGGCGTCGTGTACGAGACCATGCAGATGTCGCAGCTGCGCGGCTACCGCACCGGCGGCACGATCCACATCATCATCAACAACCAGGTCGGCTTCACGACGCTGCCCCTCGACTCGCGATCGACGCCGTACTCCTCCGACATCGGCAAGGCGGTCCAGGCGCCCATCTTCCACGTGAACGGCGACGACCCGGAATCGGTCGTCCGCGTCGCGAAGCTCGCCTACGAGTTCCGCCAGCGCTTCCACATCGACGTCATCATCGACCTCGTGTGCTACCGCCGGCGCGGGCACAACGAGGGCGACGACCCCTCGATGACGCAGCCGCTCATGACCGACCTCATCGAGGCGAAGCGCTCGACCCGCCGCCTGTACACGGGGGCGCTCGTCGGTCGCGGCGACATCACCGAGGAGGAGTACGAGCGGGCGAAGCAGGACTTCCAGGAGCGTCTGGAGCGGGCGTTCCAGGAGACGCATGCCGCGCAGACCGGTTCGATTCCGGTCATCGACACGAGCGGGATCGCCGAGGTCTCGGAATCCGGCGGGCGCTCGGATCACCAGCTCGAGACGGCGGTGGATCGCACGGTCGTCGAGCGTATCGGCGACGCGCACGCGAACAAGCCCGAGGGCTTCACCGTGCATCAGAAGCTGCAGCAGCTGCTGAACAAGCGCGTCGAGATGAGCCGCGAGGGTGGCATCGACTGGGGCTTCGGCGAGCTGCTGGCGCTCGGGTCGCTCCTGATGGAGGGCACCGCGGTGCGCTTCGCCGGGCAGGACGCCCGCCGCGGCACGTTCGCGCAGCGGCACGCCGTCTTCCACGATCGTTCGAACGGCCAGGAGTGGATTCCGCTACTCAACCTCTCCGAGGAGCAGGCGCGATTCTGGATCTACGACTCGCTGCTCTCCGAGTACGCGGCCCTCGCCTACGAGTACGGCTACTCACTGCAGCGCGAGGACGCCCTCGTGCTCTGGGAGGCGCAGTTCGGCGACTTCGCGAACACGGCGCAGGCCGTGATCGACGAGTACATCGCTGCGGCCGAGCAGAAGTGGGGCCAGCAGTCCTCCGTCGTGATGCTGCTCCCCCACGGGTACGAAGGTCAGGGCCCCGACCACTCGTCCGCCCGCATCGAGCGCTACCTGCAGCTCTGCGCGGAGGACAACATGATCGTGGCTCGCCCCTCGACGCCCGCGAACTACTTCCACCTGCTGCGGCGCCAGGCCTACGCGCGGCCGCGCAAGCCGCTCATCGTGTTCACGCCCAAGTCGATGCTGCGCCTGCGAGGGGCCACGTCGAGGGTCGAGGACTTCACCGAGGGCTCGTTCCAGCCGGTGATCGACGATCCCTCGGTGTCCGATGCCGCACAGGTCGAGCGCGTGCTGCTCGTCTCGGGCAAGGTCTACTACGACCTGCGCACCGCCCTCGAGAAGAACCCCGATCCGCGCGTCTCGGTGGTGCGGGTCGAGCAGTTCTACCCGATTCCCGCGGTGCAGCTCGGGCGAGTGCTCGCGCAGTACCAGGGCGCCGAGATCGTCTGGGTGCAGGACGAGCCGGAGAACCAGGGCGCATGGCCCTTCATCTCGCTCGAACTCTCGAAGAAGCTCGCGAACGACCGCATTCGCGTGGTGTCGCGCCCCGCGTCGGCCGCCCCGTCCACAGGTTCGGCCAAGGTGCACGCGGTGGAGCAGGAGGAGCTCATCGCCCGGGCGCTGCGCTTCGACGAGTAGCGGTGCCCTACTCCGACCGCGTCAATGCGCGCGACGAGCCGCTCGCGCCGGTTCATCGAACGCTGAGCCTGCGCGAGACGGTGCTCGAACGGTTGCGCACCGCCATCATCACGGGCCGCCTCGCCGAGGGCGAGGTGCTCTCCACGCCCGGGCTCGGCGCCAGCCTGGGGGTCTCCGCGACTCCGGTGCGCGAGGCCATGATGGACCTGGTGCGCGAGGGGCTCGTCGAGACTGTGAAGAACAAGGGCTTCCGGGTCACGACGATGAGCGAGACCGACCTCGACGATCTCGCTCAGATCCGCCTCATGCTCGAACCCCCGGCCATGCGCATCGTGGCGGGGCGGATCCCGGAGGAGGATCTTCCCCGCCTCTTCGAGCTGACCGATGCCTGCCTCGCTGCGACGACCGACGACAATCTCGAAGAGTACCTGCGGTTCGACCGCGAGTTCCATGCGCTCGTGCTCCAGTACACCGGCAACGCGCAACTCGTCGAACTGGCGACGTCGCTGCGTCGCCGCACGCGTCTGTACGGAATCGCCACGCTGTCGCGCGAGGGGCGGCTCGCCGGGTCCGCTCGTGAGCACCACGAGCTCGTCGAGCTGCTCGCCTCCGGCGATGGCGAGGGCGCCGAACAGGTGATGCACCGGCACATCTCCCACGCCCGAGCGCTCTGGGCGACGGCGCGCGAGGAATCGTGACCCCGAGAGCCGCTATTGGTCACGCGCCCATTAGACTGGAGCGACGTCCGTTTTCGCACACGAGGGAGTATCGATGACCACCTGGCGCATGCCGATCGAGGGACACGAGCAGGAGCGGCTGTGGCTGGCCTGGCCGACGAGCGGGTACACGCTCGGCGACACCGAGGCGGAGGCCGAGGAGGCACGAACGACCTGGGCCGCCGTCGGGAACGCCGCGAGCGAGCACGAGCCCGTGACGGTCGTCGTGAATCCGGGAGACGAGGCCATCGCGTCGCGCTACCTCTCCTCGCAGATCGACCGGATCACGGCTCCGTTGAACGACGCGTGGATGCGAGACATCGGCCCGAGCTTCGTCATCGGTGACGATGGCCGACTCGGTGCGGTGAACTTCGTCTTCAACGGCTGGGGCGGCCAGGAGTGGGCGCAGTGGAACCACGACCAGCACATCGGGCGCATCGTCGCCGAAGCGGCCGGAGCCCAGCTGATCGACTCCGAGATGACGAACGAGGGAGGCGGCATCCAGGTCGACGGCACGGGTCGCGTCGTCATCACGAAGACCGTTCAGCTCGATCCGGGTCGCAACCCCGGCTGGACTCAGCAGCAGGTCGAAGCCGAGCTCGAGCGCACGATCGGTGCGACGAGCGCGCTCTGGCTGCCCCGCGGCCTCACGCGGGATCACGACACGTTCGGCACCCGCGGCCACTCCGACATCCTCGCCGCCTTCACGAGCCCCGACCTGCTGCTCATGCACCGGCAGGACGCCGAATCGCACCCCGACCACGTCAT
Source organism: Leucobacter sp. USCH14 (assembly GCF_037619215.1). Taxonomy (NCBI): domain Bacteria; kingdom Bacillati; phylum Actinomycetota; class Actinomycetes; order Micrococcales; family Microbacteriaceae; genus Leucobacter; species Leucobacter sp. USCH14. The sequence goes on along the minus strand of NZ_JAQPZP010000001.1, from coordinate 468,900 downwards.
CGCGCGCACGAACCGCGAGGTCGCCGATCGGTACCGAGAGGACACGTCGGCCGGCTTCGAGATCATCGACCTCCCCGCCCCCGAGACACTGCGGGACGACGAGGGCTACGTCGACTACAGCTACATCAACCACGTCGTCATCAACGGGGCGGTGCTCGCATGCGCGTTCGACGACCCAGCCGACGATCGCGCTCTGGCGATTCTGCGCGAGGCGTACCCGGGGCGCGAGGTGATCGGTCTCGACGCCCGCCCGCTCTTCGCCCGCGGCGGGGGCATCCACTGCATCACGCAGCAGCAGCCGAAGACGAAGTAGCGCCCCACCCCTCCGCTGCCTCGAGCAGCGCGGCCTCCGCTCGAAGCGCTTCGCGCACCGCCACCAGCGCGGGATGCCCTTCGGCGGAGGCGCGGGCGGCGGTGAAGACGGTTCGTTCCGATTCGCCGTCCAGATCGAGCAGGCGCAGCGAGCGCGCCGTTCCGGCGTGCAGCAGGCCGGGAAGCAGCGCCACGGCGTTCCCGGTCTCGATGAGCCGCACCTGCGCCTGCAGGTCGGCAGTCTCGTAGCGGACGTCGGGTTCGAACCCGGCGCTGCGGCAGAGCTGCAGAGCCCAGTGCCGTGACGCCGCGCCCTCGGGTTCGAGTACCCAGGGCAGCGCTGCGGCGTCGGCGAGTTGCTGCACGGCGTCGAATTCCCGGGCCCCGACGCCCGGAGCCGGAAGGCCGAGACGAATGCGGTCGGTGATCAACGGCTGCCGGTCGAGGCCGGAGAAGTGCGTCGCCGCATGCCCCGGGTACTGCTCGGCGATCACGAGGTCGAAGTTGCGGATCCAGGTCTCCTCGAGCCCCGCTTCGGGCTCGTGCTGAACCATCTCGACGCGCAGGCAGGGGTGCGTGTCGCGTAGGCGCCCCAGTACCTGCGGCATGAGGGCGAGCAGCGCGGTCTGGAACACCGCGAGGCGCACCGTGCCGCCGACCTCGGCGTGCGCACGGTGCAAGGCCGCCTCCGCGCGCTCGAGCCCGGCGAGCAGCTCGTGCGTCTCGGCGACCAGCACGTGAGCCGCTGGCGTGAGCTCGAGCGTTCTCCCCGCTCTGCGCAGCAGCGGCACCCCGGCCTCCCGTTCGAGGAGCGCCAACTGCTGCGAGATCGCCGACGGGCTGTAGTTCAACGCCTCTGCCACCGCGGCGACCGTGCCGCGGGCGTCGAGCTCCCACAGCAGTCGCAGACGCTTCATCTCGAGCATGTTCCTCCTTCGGATTCGGCAGTTCTGCTTCACACTATTCCACGCAAACGGTCGCTGTACTTCATGCTTCGGCAGGGACAGACTGAACGAAACGGGAACCCGCATCGATGCGCCCGTTCCGCCCTTCAGAGAGGCCCCGCATGAGCACCGCCCACGACGTCCGCCCGCAAGACCTCGCAGACGAGGCGATCGCGCTCGTACGCCGGTGGCTCGCGGAGGCCGCTTCCGTTCCCGCCGACGCGGCGGCCACGCGCCTCGCGGGCGTGCTGAGCGACCCGAACGGGCTCGACTTCACGGTCGGCTTCGTCGACGGAGTGGTGCGACCCGAAGACCTCGCCGTCGCCGCCAAGCGCTTGCGCGAACTGGTGCCGATGACTCCCTCGTTTCTGCCACCTGCGATGCGCGGCGCCATCGATCTCGGCGGTGCGCTCGCCAGACCGCTCCCGACGGTCGTGGTGCCGATCGCACGGCGCGTGCTGCGACAGCTCGTCAGCCATCTGATCATCGACGCGAGCGATCGGAAGCTGGGGCCGGCCATCGCGAGGATCAAGCGCGACGGCGTGCGGCTCAACATGAACCTGCTCGGCGAGGCCATCCTCGGCCAGGGCGAGGCGGAACGTCGACTGGCGGGCACCCACCGGCTCCTCGCGCGCGATGACATCGACTACGTGTCGATCAAGGTCTCGGCGACCGTCTCCCCGCACAACCACTGGGCGTTCGACGAGGCGGTCGACCACATCGAGCAGCAGCTCCTCCCCCTCTTCGAGCGCGCCGCCCGGGCGACGCCTCAGAAGTTCATCAATCTCGACATGGAGGAGTACAAGGACCTCGACCTCACCCTGGCGGTCTTCACTCGAATGCTCGATCGACCGGAGTTCGCCGACCTCGAAGCGGGCATCGTGCTCCAGGCGTATCTGCCGGACGCGCTGGGCGCCATGATGCATCTCCAGGATTGGGCGGCGAAGCGCGTCGCCCGGGGCGGCGCGCCCATCAAGGTGCGCGTCGTGAAGGGCGCGAACCTGCCCATGGAACTCGTCGACGCCGCGATCCACGGCTGGCCCGCGGCGACCTGGCCGTCGAAACAGGCCTCCGACACGGGCTACAAGGCCGTGCTCGACTACGCGCTCCACCCCGGCCGCGTGCGCAATGTGCGGATCGGCGTCGCAGGCCACAACCTGTTCGACGTCGCCCTGGCCTGGCTCCTCGCGAAGCGGCGCGGTGCAGCGGACGGCGTCGACTTCGAGATGCTGCTCGGCATGGCGGCCGGTCAGGCCGAGGCGGTGCGACGCGACGTGGGGCACCTGCTGCTCTACGTTCCCGTCGTGCACCCAGAGGAGTTCGATGTCGCGATCGCCTACCTCATCCGCCGTCTCGAGGAGGGCGCGAGCACCGAGAACTTCATGTCCGCCGTCTTCGAGTTGCATGATCGCACTGAGCTCTTCGAGCGGGAGCGGGAGCGCTTCCTCGCATCTCTCGCCGAACTCGAGGCGATCACCGCGGATGGAGAGCCGGAGCACTACCGGGTGCCGGCTCCGAACAGAGACCAGGATCGCCGTGCCGGTTCCGGGCTGACGGTTTCCGAGCGCCTCGCCGATCCCGATGTCGCCGCGCGCGTGGCGCAGCGGGGAGCGGCCGGCATCGCAGGCTTCCGCAACACGCCGGACACCGACCCCGACCTGCCGGGCAATCGCGAGTGGGGCCGAGCGATCGCGGGGCGCATGGTGCACTCCGAGCTCGGCACCGCGTCGGTCGCAGGGGCACTCGTCTCGGACGCCGCCCAGCTCGACGCCGCGATCGAACGCGGGCGCGCGGCGTCCACGGGCTGGCAGGCGCTCGGGGCGGACGAGCGCGCGCGGATCCTGCATCGCGCCGGCGAGGCCCTCGAAGCCCGACGCGCCGACCTCCTGGAGGTCATGGGCGCCGAATGCGGCAAGACGCTCGATCAGGGCGACCCCGAGGTCTCGGAGGCGATCGACTTCGCCCACTACTACGCGGCGCTCGGGCAGGAGCTCGAACACGTCGACGGGGCCCGCTTCGTGCCGCAGCGACTCATCGCGGTGATTCCACCGTGGAACTTCCCGGTCGCCATCCCCGCGGGCGGCACCCTGGCCGCGCTCGCCGCCGGATCGAGCGTCATCATCAAGCCCGCGTCGCAGGCTGCGCGATCGGGGGCGGTGATGGTCGAAGCCCTCTGGGAGGCCGGTGTTCCCCGCGACGTCCTGCAGCTCGTGCAGTTCGAGGATCGCGACCTCGCATCGGGGCTCGTCGCCGACCCGCGCATCGACCGCCTGATCCTGACCGGCGCGTACGAGACCGCCGAGACTTTCCGCAGCCTGCGCGAGGACCTCCCGATCCTCGCCGAGACGAGCGGGAAGAACGCGATCATCGTCACTCCCAACGCCGATCTCGACCTCGCCGCGCGAGACGTCGCGCAGTCCGCGTTCGGGCACGCCGGCCAGAAGTGCTCGGCTGCGTCGCTCGTCGTACTCGTGGGCTCCGTCGCCCGCTCCCGAAGATTCCGCGGACAACTGCTCGACGCCGTGCGGTCGCTCCAGATCGGCACGCCCGACGACCTCACGAGCCAGATGGGTCCGCTCATCGCCGCCCCCTCCGGCAAGCTGCTCCGCGGCCTCACGCACCTCGAACCGGGCCAGCACTGGGTGATCGAACCGGAGCCGATCCAATCTGACCACCCGTTGACGACGGACCGCAGCGGCGGCACGAAGCTGTGGGCTCCGGGTATCCGCGCGGGCGTGCATCGCGGCAGCGAGTACCACCTCACCGAGTACTTCGGGCCGATCCTCGGCGTCATGACCGCCGACACCCTCGATGACGCGATCGACATCGTCAACGACATCGAGTACGGATTGACCAGCGGGCTGCACTCGCTCGATCCCGACGAGCTCGCGCGCTGGCTCGATCGGGTCGAGGCCGGCAACCTGTACGTCAATCGCGGCATCACGGGCGCGATCGTGCGCAGGCAGCCCTTCGGCGGCTGGAAGAAGTCGGCCATCGGCGCGGGCACCAAGGCCGGAGGCCCGAGTTACCTCTTCGGTCTCGGCGATTGGGTCGACGCCGAGACGACCGAGGCTCCCCGCGCGCCCCTGCCCGCCGCCGCGCCCCTGCTGACCGCCGCCGAGCAGTCCGGCATGCGCGGCACCGAGCTCGCCTGGCTGCGGGCTGCGCTCGGGTCGGATGCCGCGGCGTGGGAGCAGGAGTTCGGCGCGGATCGGGATGTCTCGGAGGTCGGCGTCGAGCGGAACGTGCTCAGGTACCTCCCGTTCCCGGTCGTGATCCGCGCGACTGCCGATGCGGAGATCGTCGCAGTGCTGCGCGCGGCGGCCGCAGGAATCGGGGCCGGGTCGATCCCGCTGGTGAGCACGCCGCTCGCCCTGCCCGCGCCGATCGCCTCGGCGCTCGAGAGCGCCGGTGCGCGCATCGTCTCCGAGGATGATGCAGCGTGGACGGCTCGGGTGGCCGCGCTCGCCGAGCGCCGCGGACCGGATGCCGGGGCGCGCGTGCGCATCGTGGCCGGAGCTTCGCGCGAGGCGGTCGCCCGCGAGGTCGCGCGGGCCTCCGGCGGCAAGCCCGACATCGCGGTCTACGACGGCCCGGTGGTCACCGCCGGACGGGTCGAGATGCTGCCGCACCTGCGCGAGCAGGCCGTCTCGATCACGGCGCACCGGTTCGGTACGCCCAGTCGTTTCAGCGAGGGGATCCTCTAGGCTCGCACACGTCGCGTACCGCGGGCTCGGCGCGCCCGCATCCCTGCAATCCCTCCCCGAGCGCGGTCATATCCGCGCCCCGATCACAGAAAGGCGACAACGATGTCCGCCCAGTTCTACCTCTACCTCGCTCTGGCGATCTACTTCGCGGCGATGCTGTTCATCGGCTGGCTCGCCTTCAGGCGCACCAGCAGCCACGAGGGCTACATGCTCGCGGGCCGGGGCCTGCCGCCATGGGTGGCCGCACTCTCCGCGGGCGCCTCTGACATGTCGGGATGGCTCATCATGGGTCTTCCCGGCGCCATCTACGCCTCGGGCCTCATCGAGGGGTGGATCGCCATCGGACTCCTGATCGGCTCATACTTCAATTGGCGACTCGTCGCTCCCCGCCTCCGCGCGTACTCCGAGGTCTCGCGCAACTCGATCACGATTCCGAGTTTCTTCGAGAACCGCACGCGCGACCGCTCACGACTCCTGCGCACCATCTCCAGCATCGTCATCCTCGTCTTCTTCACCCTCTACGCCTCATCGGGCATGGTCGCGGGCGGCAAGTACTTCGAGTCGACCTTCGGGGGCGACTACTGGGTCGGCATGCTCCTCGTCACCGTCGTCACGCTCGGCTACACGCTCTTCGGCGGATTCCTCGGCGCCTCGCTCACCGACGTCGTGCAGGGGCTCATGATGGTCGTCGCGCTGATCGTGGTGCCGATCGTGGCGATCTTCACCATCGGCGGATGGGGCGAGGTCTCTGACAACATCACCGCCGGCAGTCTGTCGCTGTTCGGCGACGGCGCTCTGTCGTCGGGAGCCGTCGCGCTCGTCATCGCCTCCGGCCTCGCGTGGGGCCTCGGCTATTTCGGGCAGCCGCACATCATCGTGCGATTCATGGCGCTGCGAACGCCGCAGGAGGCCGCAGCCGCGCGCCGCATCGGAACGAGCTGGCAGTTCGTCTCACTGCTCGGCGCCGTCGCTTCGGGATTGGTCGGAGCGGCCTATTTCGAGAAGTTCGGGAATGCGCCCGCGGATCCCGAGACCGTCGTGCTGCTGATGTCGCAGGTGCTGCTGCACCCGCTCGTCGCGGGCTTCGTGCTCGCCGCGGTGCTGGCCGCCATCATGAGCACACTCTCGAGCCAGCTCATCGTGTGCTCCTCCGCCCTCGTCGAGGATCTCTACCGTCTCGCACGTAAGACCCCGCCGAGCGACAGGTCCCTCATGCTGCTCGGACGAGGCGGTGTGCTCGCCGTCGCCATCGTCGCCGCCCTGCTCGCGATCAGCCCGAACGATTCGGTGCTCGGCCTCGTCAGCTTCGCCTGGGCCGGGTTCGGCGCCGCGTTCGGCCCGCTCGTGCTGCTCAGCCTGTACTGGCGCCGCCTCACGAACTGGGGCGCGCTCGCCGGAATGATCACAGGCTCGGTAGCGGTATTCGTGTGGAAGGCGCTCGACACGGGCCTCTACGAGTTGCTGCCCGGCTTCGTCGCCGCCCTCCTCGCAGCTGTGCTCGTGAGTCTTGCAACGCGACGCTCCGATGCCGAGGCGGCACGAGAGATCGATCGAGAGTTCTCCGACACCATGGAGATGATGCTTCCCGGCAGTCGAGGCGGCGCTCAGAAGTAGCGTTCCGCCCGAATAGACGGGGGCGCGCCTTCGCACCGTGCTCCTGAGTGCGACTGTGCGAAAGCGCGCCGCCCCGTCAGTCGGTGGAGTGAAAGAATGGGTGAAAGTCCCGTCACTGCCGACTCACCGCCACGTAAGGATCGATGCATGACCCACGAAGCGCTTTCTCCCGACCTCGAGGCCGTTGTCGCGCGTGCTGCTGCCGCCGCACCCCACCTCGCCGCGACCACCCCCGAACACCGCGCCCGCGCACTCGTCACCATCGCCGACGCCCTCGAAACCGCAACCCCCGACCTCGTCCAGATCGCACTCAGAGAAACCGGCCTCACCCCCGCCCGCCTCACCGGCGAGATCACCCGCACCGCCCTCCAACTCCGCCTCTTCGCCGACACCATCATCGACGGCAGCCACCTCGACGCCCGCATCGACCACGCCGACCCCGACTTCGCCCTCGGCCCCCGCCCCGACATCCGCCGCACCCACATCCCCCTCGGCCCCGTCATCAACTTCTCCGCCTCCAACTTCCCCTTCGCGTTCTCCGTCATGGGCGGCGACTCCGCAGCGATCCTCGCCGCCGGCTGCCCCCTCATCGTGAAAGCGCACTCCAGCCACCCAGACCTCTCCGACGCCACCGCCGAAATCGCCGCACGCGCACTCGCCCAAGCAGACATGCCCGACGGCACCTTCCAACTCATCCACGGCCGCGAAGCCGGCGTCCAGATCCTGAAAGACCCCCGGATCAAGGCCGGCTCCTTCACCGGCTCCATCCGCGTCGGCCGCCTCCTCGCCGACATCGCCGCGAACCGCCCCGCCCCCATCCCGTTCTACGGCGAACTCGGCAGCGTGAACCCCGTCTTCATCACCGCCGACGCCATCACCGAACGCGCCGACGAGATCGCCACCGGCTACCTCACCAGCGTCACCGGCTCCGCCGGCCAGCTCTGCACCAAACCCGGCTTCGCATTCATCCCCACCGGCAGCCAACTCCCCCAAGCCATCACCCGAAACGCGACCGACGCCCCCGAGCACCGCCTCCTCGACCCCCGCATCGCGCAGTCCTACGACGAGCGCCGCACCACCGTACTGGGCACCGCCGGAGCGCACCCGCTGATCCCCGGAAGCATCCGCTTCGACGACGACGGACAGGGCTGGGCCACCCCCACCATCATCACCATCTGCCTCGACGACTTCCGCACCGGACGCGACGCACTCCTCGAAGAATCCTTCGGCCCGCTCTCCATCCTCGTCGAAGTCCCCGAAGGCACCGACCTCGCAGCACTCATGCCCGAGTTCTACGAAGGCAACCTCTCCGGCACCATCCACCTCAGCGAAGCCGAAGCCACCGGCACCACCGACAACGCCCCCCAGCTGCGCGCCCTCATCAACGCCCTCGCACACCAAGTCGGCCGCGTCCTGTTCAACGGCTGGTCCACCGGCGTCGCCGTCACCCCCGCCCAACAGCACGGCGGACCCTGGCCGGCAACCACCAACGACTCATCCACCTCCGTCGGCACCGCAGCGATCACCCGCTTCCAACGACCCGTCGCCTACCAGAACGCACCCCAAGCACTCCTCCCCGAAGCACTCCAAGACACCAACCCCCTCGGCATCCCCCAACACATCAGCCCCGCCGGCCAATCACACACCTGGGGCACACGCACGAAATAACCACAACACCCGCGCAGGGCCCGCACAGCGCTCACCCGATTCCCCGCCCCTCACCGTGCAGGGGATCCCGCACGACACAGGCCGACCCCGGGCCCCCGATCCGCACGATCTCGAATCCACTGCGCGACGGTGGCAGTCAAGGCCGCCGACACACGGCAAGACCCCCCGAGAGGCGCAGCCTCCCGGGGGGTCTTCGTTCGACGTCGATCAGTTCCAGAGCACGGCGAGCGCGACGTTCACGACCGACAGGCCGGCGATCGCGCCGAGGAACCCTCCCGGAACCGGCTGCTTCTTGCGACCGACCAGCACGATCGCGATCAGTACGAGCAGTACGACGAGCTTCACGCCGATCTTGGCGTTATTCGGCTGACCGCCGGTCGCGTAGACCATGCCGACGAGCAGCAGCCCGGTCGCGAGCAGCAACCAGGCTCCGTGCAGGATGCCCGGGGTGATCCGAGCACGCGCTTCCTTCACCGCCGACAGCTGGGCGAGCGTGCTGCCGAACACCGCGCCGAAGCCGACGAGATGCAGAACGATGAGAATTCCCTTGACGATTTCCACGCCTCGATTCTCCCGGCGCGAGCGCTGCCCCGCAACGAAGGCGAGGCTTGCTCACACCAGATGAATGGGCGAAGAACCGCAGGTCAGGCGCTCAGTGGAAGAAGTGACGCTCACCGGTGAAGTACATGGTCACGCCGGCCGCCCGAGCCGCCTCGACGACCTCGGGGTCGCGCACCGACCCGCCGGGCTGCACGACCGCGCGCACACCGGCATCGAGCAGCACCTGGAGGCCGTCGGCGAACGGGAAGAAGGCGTCGGATGCGGCGACCGACCCGCGCGCGCGATTCCCCGCCCGCTCGACCGCGAGGCGGCACGAGTCGACGCGGTTGACCTGGCCCATCCCGACGCCGACGGATGCCCCGCCGCTCGCGAGCAGAATGGCGTTCGACTTCACCGCACGGCTCGCCCGCCATGCGAACTCGAGGTCGGCGAGCGTCTCGGCGTCGGCGGGCTCGCCGGTCGCGAGCGTCCACTCTGCGGCGGGCGCGAAGAACCGGTCCGAGTCCTGCAGCAGGAAGCCGCCGGAGACCTGGCGCAGTTCGACCGGGTTCGGCGTGTAATCGGCGGGCAGCACGAGCAGTCGCACGTTCTTCTTCTGCGTGAGCACCGCAAGCGCGTCGGGCTCGAACCCGGGGGCGACGATCACCTCGGTGAAGATCTCGGCGACGGTCTCAGCCATAGCCTTCGTGACGGTGCGGTTCGCCGCGATGACGCCGCCGAACGCGGAGACCGGGTCGCACGCGTGGGCGAGCTCGTGCGCCGCCGCGATGGGATCGATCGCGCTCTCGGGAGCCACGGCGATGCCGCACGGGTTCGCGTGCTTGATGATGGCGACGGCGGGTCGTTCGTGATCGAACGCCGCGCGAAGCGCCGCATCTGCGTCGACGTAGTTGTTGTACGACATCTCCTTGCCGTGCAGCTGCGTCGCCTGCGCGATGCCCGAACCCTCGTTCTCGGTGAAGAGCGCGGCCCGCTGGTGGCTGTTCTCCCCGTACCGCAGCACGGATTCGCGAAGCCCGAAGACCTCGTATCCGACGTACCCCTCGGTGGTTTCGAAGACGCTGTCGATCGACGCTTCGCTCGCATCGGCTTCGGCGACGGGCGCGTCACCCCAGTCGGCGTCCTCCTGCTCCAGGAACCAGTTCGCCACCGCGGCGTCGTACTGCGCGGTGTGCACGAACGCCTCGGTCGCGAGCGAACGGCGCTGCGCGAGCGTCGTTCCACCGGACCGGACCGCCTCGATGACCTCGTCGTACCGCGCCGGCGACACGACGATCGCCGCGTTGGCGTGGTTCTTCGCGCTCGCGCGCACCATCGCCGGGCCGCCGATGTCGACGTTCTCGATGATGTCGGGCGCCGGCTTGCCCGAAGCGACCGTCTCTTCGAACGGATACAGATTCACGACCACGAGTTCGAACGGAGCGAAGCCGAGCGCGTCGAGCTGCGCTCGGTGATCCGCGAGACGCAGGTCGGCGAGCAGCCCCGAGTGCACGGCGGGATGCAGGGTCTTCACACGTCCGTCGAGCGCTTCGGCGAACCCGGTGACGTCCGCGACATCGGTGACGGCGTGGCCCGCATCACGGATCGTGGCAGCCGTCGATCCGGTGGAGACGATCTCCGCACCGCTCTCCGCGAGCGCCGCGGCGAGATCGAGCAAGCGGGTCTTGTCGCTCACCGAGATGAGTGCGCGCCGGACGGGAACGACATCGCGATGCTCGTAGAGGCTGGGGTCGTGGCTCTGGACTGCCATGCGGCGAGGCTCCTTAGGTCGGTGTTCGCTGGCTGGGAAGGGTTCGGCGACTGATGGCGAGCGGGGCGAGGGCAGGATCACCGCGACTCGGGCAGCTCGAGCTCTCCGAGTGCGATCTCTCGCACCGTCTGCACGAGCAGCGGGCGTTCGAGCTGCTTGATGCGCTCGTGCAGCTCCGCCTCGGTCTCGCCGGGCACCACGTCGACGGCCGCCTGGCGCAGCACCGGGCCGGTATCGACGCCCTCGTCGATGACGTGCACGGTCACGCCGGTGCGCGCGGCACCCGCGGCGAGCGCGTCGCGAACGGCGTGGGCTCCCGGGAAGGCGGGCAGAAGCGCGGGGTGCGTGTTGATGAGGCGCGGGCCGAACTTGCGCACGAAGCCCGGCGGCAGGATCCGCATGAGGCCCGCGCTCAGCACGAGACCGGGCTCCGGCCCGGTTCCCACGTGGTGCTCCTCGATGGCGGCGGCGAGCACTTCGCCCCATTCCTCCCGCGACTCCGAGTCGCGGGGCCGCACGACGAACGTCGGAATGCCCGCAGCTCGCGCGTACTCGAGCCCGGGCGCATCCGTATCGGATCCGACGCACGCGATCCGAGCGGGAAAATCGGGCTCCGCCGCCGCGTCGATCAGCGCTTTGAGGTTGCTGCCGCCACCGGAGATGAGAACCGCGATTTTCAGCACTGCATCAGTTTACGCGACCGCGGTCACCCGCACCGCCGACCGCCCGCTGAGCATTCGCGAGACCGGGCACCGCTCGTGCGCCGCGGCGGCGAGCGCGTGCGCCTCCTCGAGTGGCACGCCGACGAACCGCAGCTCCGCACGGCCGGCGAACTCGAACCCTCCCTCGGCTCTCGCGTGCAACGAGATCTCGGATCTGGCCTCCACGTCGACCCCCGGACCGGCCACGACGCGCGCTGCGGCGTTCAGGCACGTCACCCATGACAGGGCGAGCAGCTCTTCGGGGTTCGTCGTCTCCGCCCGATCAGGGGAGGTCGGCGACGCGACCGCGACGCGCAGTCCGCCGCCCTCCACGAAACTCTCCCCGTCGATTCCCTCCGTGTTGATGGCGACGGCGGTGAACAGGGGCTCGGAAGCCGGGTGCGGTGCGGGGGGCTGAGACATGCTGCTCCTCGGTGTGCGTTCGACGTGCTCGACTTGCGGAGCAGAGCTCCACGACATATCTTAGACCCAGTCTAAGTAATCGAGCAGGAACGTGATCAGAGGCAATCCTTCATGAGCGACGCACCCGAATCCGCGGCAGTGATCTTCGAGCGGGTCGCGCGACGCTTCGAACGGGGCGAGCACGCCGTCGACGCGCTTTCGGACGTCAGCCTCGAGATCCCTCGCGGCTCGATCTTCGGCGTGCTCGGCGAGAGCGGGGCCGGCAAGTCGACGCTGCTGCGCCTGATGAACGGCCTCGACCATCCGACGAGCGGGCGCGTGCTCGTCAGCGGTATCGATCTCGCTGCACTCGGGTCGCGCGAGCTTCGCGCGATGCGGCACCGGATCGGCGTCGTGTTCCAGCACTTCAACCTCGTCGGCAACCTCACGGTGCGCGCGAATATCGCCCTCCCGTTGCGGTTGCAGCACCGGCGCGACTCCGAACGCGTCGCCGCGATGATGGAGTTCGTCGGGCTCTCAGCCCTCTCGAGCCGGTTTCCCGCCCAGCTCTCCGGCGGTCAGCAGCAGCGGGTCGCGATCGCGCGCGCACTGGTCACCGATCCCGAGCTCCTGCTCTGCGACGAGCCGACCTCGGCGCTCGACACGCACACGACCGCCGAGATCCTCGACCTGCTGCAGGCGACACGCGCCGAGTTCGGCACGACCGTCGCGCTGGTCACGCACGAGCTCGACGCGGTCAGGGCGGTGTGCGACTCCGCCGCGGTGTTCGAGCGCGGACGCCTCCTCGACGTCGTCGGGGTTCCGCGAACTGCGCAGCACCGAGAGCCCCGGTACATCGACCACGTGCGTTCGAGGCTCGCGTCGTGACGATCTGGAACGAACTGGGACGGGTCTTCGGCGAGCACGGCGCCGAGATCGCCCGCGCGATGGGCGAGACGGGCTACATGGTGCTCGCCTCGATCGTCGTCGCCGTGCTGTTCGGCACGCCGCTCGGCGTGGTCATCTATCTCACCCGAGCGGGTGGCGTGATGCCCCGACGAGCGATCTGGACGGCGGCGAACGCCTACGTCACGATCGTGCGATCATTCCCCTTCCTGCTCTTCGTCGTGTTCATGATTCCCGTGACCCGTCTGGTGTTCGACACGAGCTTCGGCACCGTCGCAGCGACCTTCCCGCTCGGGTTCGTCGCCGTCGCGATCTATGCGCGCCTGACCGAGCAGATCCTGCTCGAGCTGCCGAACGGGCTGCTGCAGGCTGCAGAGTCCATGGGCGCCAGCATTCCCCAGACCGTGTTCCGGTTCCTGCTCGTCGAGGGGCGATCCGGGCTCGTCTACGCCCTGACCTCGGCGACCATCAGCTTCGTCTCCTACTCCACCGTGCTCGGCGTGGTCGGTGGCGGAGGCATCGGAGACTTCGCGATGCGCTACGGATACCACCAGTACGACTTCACCCTCATGTACGTCACGATCGCGCTCATCGTCGCCTGCGTCATGCTGCTGCAGAGTCTCGGCACACGCGTATCGCGCGCGATCGATCACCGGTAGACGACCACCGTGATCCTCGTCTTCCTCCGCTCTCCATCCCCGAAGCCCGCACCACTCGACAGAAAGCACCTCCCATGCGCCAGCGCCTCATGATCACCGCCACCGCCGCAACCGTCGCCCTCCTCGCGCTCGCCGGATGCGCGTCGGGCCAGAGCTCCGGAACCGGCGGCAGCGCCGACTCGGAAGCGCCTCAGACACTCAGAGTCGCAGCGACCACGACCCCGATGACGGATGTCGTCGAGGCGGCCGCCGAAGCCATCGAAGCGCCCTACGAGATCGAACTCGTCGAGGTCGCGGACTACGTCCAGCCCAACTCGATGCTGCAGCACGGGGAACTCGACGCGAACTTCGTGCAGCACCCTCCCTTCATGGAGGAGTTCAACGCGGGCAATGACGCGTCCCTCGTCGTCATCGAACCCGTCTACCTCACCGTCGTCGGCATGTACTCCAGCAAGCACGCGAGCCTGGACGATGTGCCGGAGGGCGGGCGCATCGTGATCCCGCAAGACGCGTCGAACGCCGCTCGCGCCCTGCAGATGGTGGCGGAATCCGGGCTCATCGAGCTCGACGAAGGCACCGACACCTGGTCGGTCACGGTCGACGACATCGCGGAGAACCCGAAGAATCTCGACTTCGTCGAGGTCGACATCATGCAGCTCTCCGCGGCGTACCCGGAGGCCGACGCGGTGTTCCTCCACGGCACGTTCGCCCGCCAGCTCGGGCTCACACCCGACGATGACGCGATCGCCGTCGAGCAGGACCCGCAGTTCGCAGTCTCGCTCGTGTCGCGCGAGGACAACGCCGACTCCCCCGAGGTCGCCGCGCTCGCGGAGGCGTTCCACAGCGATGAGGTGCGTCAGGCGCTCGAAGACGCCGAAGTACCGGCAGCGTTCTGACCTCTCCCCGACAGCGGCTCCCCGAGTGCGAACGCGCCATCGGCGAGCTCCCAGGGGCGGTGCCGCGCGTACAGCTCGTCCTCCTGAGCGGCCCAGCGGTCCCAGTGCGGTGCGTACACCTCGCCATCCCGCGCGAGCGCTCTCCGCTTCCGCACTTCGGCATCGACCTGCAGCCACACACTGCGGACACGGGACGCATCGCCGGTCACCCGCCGCGCCCAGTCACGCGCGGCGGTGAGATTCGCGGCCGTGATCGCTCCGCAGCCCTCGATCAGGAGCGGAGCACGACCCTCGATGCGCTCATGCGCGCCGAACGATTCGGCGATCCAGTCGTAGACCCGATACCCGCCCCTCTGCAGTGCTGCGGCGAGCGCCTCGGAGCCCTCCGCCAGTCCGTCCCACCCCGGGTACAGCGCCTCGACGTGCAGCACCTGCGCGGGGCGACGGGCGGCCGCGCACGCTGCTGCGACGCGATCGGCGAGGTGCGTCTTGCCCGACCCGGAGCGTCCGTCGATGAGCAGTACGTCGCAGTTCGCGAGCAGCTCGATGTCCGCGCTCCGCATCAGAACTCCCGCGCCCCATCGGTGCGCCACCGCTCCGCGAGCAGCATGATCCCGGCCGTCACGACCCCGAGAACGACGGCACCCGCGAGCCCCGCACCGTAGCTTCCGGGCGCCTGGTGACCGATGAGCGCGGCGACGGCGACGGGAAGGGTCTGCTCACCCGGTCGCACCAGAAACGCGGTCGCCCCGAACTCGCCGAGGGACGCGGCACCGGCGAACCCCAGTGCGAGCCCGGCCGAGCGACCGAGGAGCGGAAGGTCGATGGTGCGCAGCATGGCGAACGGGCCGGCGCCGAGTGACGATGCCGCATCGCGGAGTTCCGGCGCGATTCCCCGCAGCACCGGCAGCAGCGTGCGCACCACGAGCGGAAGCGCGACGAGGGCCTGGGCGATCGGGATCAGGGCGGTCGACGTGCGCAGGTCGAAGCCGATGCCGAGCGGACGATGCATGGTGAGGAGCAGGCCGAAGCCGAGTGTGACAGCCGACACTCCGAGCGGCAGCATCACGAGCGCGTCGAAGGCATCGATCCCTCTGCGCAGCGCGCGCACCCGCGGGCGCCGCGAGAGCACGAGCGCGAGCAGCATGCCGAGCACGATGGCGATGAGGGCCGCGAAGACGGCGATGCGAAGCGACGCGACGATGGCCTCGATCACCGTGCCGTCGATCGGCAGCCCCTCCGGCGGGTCGGCGAGCGCAGCGTAGTTCGCCAGTGTCCACGCACCGTCCCGATCCCTGAACGACCGGACCACCAGCGCCCCGAGCGGGAGGGCGTGAAGCAGCACCACGGTCGCTCCGAACAGCATCAGCACCGGTACGTCGAATCGCCTCGGGCGCTCGCCGCGGCCGCGCTCCTCCCGCAGCAGCACCGCGCGCTCGCCGGCTCGCCGAAGCCGGGCCGACACGACCAGCGCCAGCGCGACGATCGCGAACTGCGCGATCGACAGCACGGCGGCGCTGCGGAGATCGAGGAACTGCACGGTGAGGCGGTAGATCTCGGTCTCCACATTCGCGAACGCGGTACCGCCGAGGATGAGCACGATGCCGAACGACGTCGAGCAGAAGAGGAAGACCAGGGCGGCAGCCGACGCGATCGCCGGGCCGAGAGCGGGAAGCGTCACGGTGCACCAGGCCCTCGCGCGCGAAGCGCCGAGTACTCGGGCGGCCTGCTCGGACGTGTCGTCGAGGCGCGACCAGAACCCGCCGACCGTGCGCGCCACGACTCCGACGTTCGGGAACGCGAGCGCGAGCACCACGGCCGCGAAGCTCTGGTCCAGTCCCCACGATTCCAGCGGTCCACCTGCACCCAGCAGCGCCGAGAACGCGACGCCGACGACGACCGAGGGCAGCACGAAGGGCACGGTGAGCACCCCCTGCAGCACCGTTCTCCCCGGGAAGTCGAGGCGATACAGCGCATACGCCGCGGGAATGCCGAGCAGGAGCGAGAGCACCGTCGCGAGCCCGGCCTGCGCGAACGTCTGGCCGATGACCCGCCAGGTGCGCTCGGCTCCGAACACCTCGGGCACGCCGCTCGGGTCGAACGCCCCGTCGTCGAGGAACCCGGTCGCGATCAGCGAGAGCACTGGCCACACGAAGAACAGTGCGAGGAACGCGAGCGGAAGCGCAGCCCCCAGCGTCCATGCCGCTACGCCCCACGGGCCGAGTGCGGCACGTGGGGCGCAGCGGCCGATCCGGCGAATGGTTACAGCCCGATCTGCTCGCTCAGCACCTTGAGCCAGTTCTCGCGGCCCGCCTCGATCTCCCTCGATCCGAGGTCGTGCGTCTGCCCGGCTGCCGGTGACGGCGCGAACTCCGACCACGCCTCGGGGAGCTCGACCGACTCGTCGACCGGGTTCATGAACATCGCGTCGGGGATCGTCTGCTGGAACTCGTTCGAGACGAGATAGTCAACGACGGCGCGGGCGCCCGCCTCGTTCTCGGCGCCCTGCAGCACACCCGCGTACTCGACCTGCCGCGTGCAGGTGTCGAGCAGGGCAGCGGTGCTCGACGCGGTGCCCGCATCGTCGACCGTGAAGGCCGGGGACGAGGCGTAGGAGACGACGATCGGCTTCGTGCCGTTCTCGCCGCCCTGAGTGAACTGGCCGTAATACGCATCGCTCCACCCCTGCTCGATGCGCGCGCCGTTGTCGACCAGGCGCTGCCAGTAGTCCGCGAAGCCGTCCTCGCCGAACTCGGAAACGGTGCCGACGAGGAACGAGGCCCCCGTCGACGAAGCGGTCGGGTCGAGCAGCACGGTGAGGTCACGGTATTCGGGCTTCGTCAGGTCGTCGTACGTCGTCGGCGCCTCGAGCTGCTGGTCGGCGAACCAGGCGGTGTCGATGTTGATGCACGTCGCCCCGTGATCCACTGGGACGAGCCCGGAATCAGGATCGCCGTCGACCGCGAACTGCTCCGCGTTCTCGGGCATGTTCTCGGGCACGTGGTCGACTACCACGTCGTTCTCGATCAGGCGCGAGGCGAAGATGTTGTCGACTCCGAAGAAGGCATCGGCGATCGGCGCGCCCTTCGTGAGCACGAGCTTGTTCGTCAACTCGCCGCCGTCCCCCGCGGAGACCACCTGCACGTCGAAACCGGTCGCGGCGCTGGCGGCGGCCGCGAACTCCTCGTTCGGGAACGAGTCGTGCACGGCGAGCGTCACGGTGCCGCCGCCGGCTTCGCCTTCGGTCGCGTCATCGGCGCCGGTCGCGCAACCCGTCAGTCCGAGACCGAGCACGACGGCGGCGGCGGTCGTGGTGAGTGCGGCACGTCGCACTCGTCGGGATGTGAGCATAGGCATCATCGATGCGTCCTTCCTCCGCTGGCATGAACCAGATCAGGTGAACGGTCGGAGCTCGCGTGCTCCCTCTCAGCCCCGCGCGTCGGGACTCCCGTGGATTGCTCTCTTACCCTAGTGCCCGCGCCCGGGCCAGCGCCAACCGGGCCGACGACCCGCATCCGGCTGCTCCTCCGACTCCGCGCCCGGTGCCGAATCGGCATCCCACGCGTACGCCTGCAGCAGGGCCGCCTCGTCCGTCGATGCATCCGCCCCTGCGACGGGGGCCGGCTGCTCCGTTCGGCCAAGCGACTCGCCGGCTTCGCCGAGCTGCCGATCCTCCTCAGCCAGTTCCTCAGTCGTGAACGAGCCCGTCTCGAACGACTGTGTCTCGAGCGATTCCGTATCGTACGACTCCGTCTCGCGATCCTCTGCCGTCTCGCGATTCGCCGCCGTCTCGCCATCCGCCGCCGTCACCGCGCTGAACGCCGACTGCGCGGCAGCAGCACGCTCGTTCGCCAACTCGAGCGCTTCGTCGACGGCAGATTCGAAGTCGACATCCTCCTGCAGGGCGGGCGAGGCCTCCGGTGCCTGCACGGCCGCAGCCGACGCACGAGAGCGGCTCAGCAGTCCGCCTCCGGGCACCGCGTCGGGCAGCGCTGCTCGAACCTTCGCAGCGTCGAATCGGCCGAGGATCACGCCGACCAGCAGGCCCGCACCCACCTCGAGCGCGACGACGCCGCCCGTGATCCACGGGTCGGGTCCGTTCACGGCGAGGCGATCCGGCCCCATCGATCCGCGCGCCAGGGCGCTGACGCCCGCGATACCGAGCCCGGTCAACGCCGCGGCCAGTACGGTGATCACCACGGCCGCCGGCCACGACGCACGTCGAACACCCGGGCGCCTCGCGAAGAGCACCCCCAGCGCGAGTGCGGCGACGATGAGCATCCCCGGCGCGAACGCACCGCGCTCGCCCCAGGCCTCCGGCAGTGCTCCGAGCAGTGGCAACGCCGGAAGCGGGCCGAGCAGCGTCTCGAACGGGGTCACCGAGCTTCCCGCCCCGATCGCGAACCCGGTGCCCGCCATCCAGGCAACGCTCCAGACGATCGCCAGCGGTACGAGCGCGAGTTGTGCGAGGAACAGCGTCAGCGATCCGATGGGATCGAGTTGCAGGCTCTGTGCGAGCGCTGTCACGTCGGCGTAGCCCGTCGCCACGGCGATGGCGAAGGTGAGCGCGGAGATGCCGAAGACGAGCGCGAGCGCCGCCCCCGCGAGGCGGAACATCTCGGCCGCCCGGCTCGGCAGCGCGGCGCCGGATCGCACTCCGAGATACTCGAGGCCGCGCAGGGCCCGTCGCACACTCGCCTCCCACCACGGGTGCCCGTCGCGCCCAGCGCGCACGAGGAACGCAGCTGCGGAGGAGACGCCGTACACCGCTGCCGCGCTGAGTGCGGCCTGCATCGCCGTCCACTCGATCAGCGGCGCGGCGAAGGCGGCGGCGCCGAGAGCCACCGCCCCGAAACCGACGAGGCCGCCGACTACACCCATCGCACCGACGCCGCCGCGCCCGGCGAAGCGCCATCCCGCCCTCAGGGCGAGCAGCACCGAGATCAGGGTGATGCCGAGCGGGGCGAGCGACAGCGAGAAGCTGAGCGCCTCGGGCGCGAGCCCCATGCCGAGGGCGGCCTCCGCTGAAACCGAGAACTGCAGGGGCACGAAGTGCGCCAGCAGCCACACGCCGGTCGCCCCGGCCGCGACCGAGGCGGGCTCGGCTGACAGGCCGAACGTGATCACCCAGATCAGTACGGCCGGAACCGCGACGACGGCGAGCCCGGCGAGCGCCACGGCGACCGCCTCGATTGCGGCGATCACCGCAGTCACCAAGGATCTCATTGCCAGAATCCTACTCCGCAGCGCGCTCGAATCTCCTGACTGCGATGTCGTAGGGTGAGGGATTGCACGCCCATCGAACAGGGAAGGCCCTCATGCCGCACTCGCCGCACCTCAGCCCCGATGCATCACCGGGCCGCGTGGTCATCACCGGGGCGAGCGGCTTCACGGGCCGCCATCTCGCACACCGGTATCGCGAAGCGGGGCGAGACGTCGTGACGATCGGCCGATCCGGATCTCAGCTGGGGTGGGACGACATCGATGCACTGCGCGAGGCGGTCGACGGCGCGTCGCTCGTCGTCGGTCTCGCGGGCAGGAGCGTGAACTGCCGATACACCGCCGCGAATCGCGCCGCGATCATGCGATCCCGCACGGCGACGACCGAGCGCCTCTCGCAGGCCATCGCTGCGTCGCGAACACCTCCCCCGCTCTGGGTGAACGCATCGACGGCGACGATCTATCGGCACGCCGACGACCGACCGATGACGGAGGCGGACGGCGAGATCGGGTCGGGCTTCTCGGTCGACGTCGCACGCGCGTGGGAGGACGCCCTGTTCCGCGACGACCTGCCGCGAACGCGCCGCGTGGCGCTCCGCACCGCCATCGTGATCGGCGACGGCGGCGTGCTGCCGACCATCCGTGCCCTCGCGAGAATCGGCCTGGGAGGCGCGCAGCTCGACGGGCGCTGGCCCCTGGGCCGAACGCGCAGACGAGCGGGCACCGGGCATCGGTTCGCAACCCGCGGCGGCTCGCAGAGGTTCAGCTGAATCCATATCGATGACGCAGCTCGAGCGATCGACTTTCTGGAGGAGCACGCTGAACTCGACGGGGCCGTGAACCTCAGCGCACCGAATCCGGTCGACAACCGCGCCTTCATGCGCACGGTGCGCCGCGTGCTCGGCACTCCGATCGGGCCGCCGCTGCCGAGATGGGTGCAGGAGATCGGGGCGATGGCGATCCGCACCGAGACGGAGCTCGTGCTCAAGAGCCGATGGGTGCTCCCGGAGCGTCTGGAGCAGGCGGGCTTCGTCTTCGAATACCCCGAACTGGAGCTCGCGCTCCGCGACGCCTACGCGAAGTAGTCCTCCCCGATCAGCGCGAAACGCCGACGGGGCGGCCTCCCGAAGGAGACCGCCCCGTCGAACCGGGATCGCCTGCGTGCCTACAGCGCGTTGAACGCCTCGCGCAGCAGGTTCGCGGTTTCGGTGGGGGTCTTGCCGACCTTGACGCCTGCGGCTTCGAGGGCCTCCTTCTTCGCCTGAGCGGTTCCCGCCGAGCCCGAGACGATGGCGCCTGCGTGGCCCATGGTCTTCCCCTCGGGAGCGGTGAAGCCCGCGACGTACCCGACGACCGGCTTGGTCACATTCGCCTTGATGTACTCCGCGGCGCGCTCCTCGGCGTCGCCGCCGATCTCGCCGATCATCACGATCGCGCGGGTCTCGGGGTCCGCCTCGAACGCGGCGAGCGCGTCGATGTGCGTCGTGCCGATGACGGGGTCGCCGCCGATACCGATCGCGGTCGAGAAGCCGAGATCACGCAGTTCGTACATCATCTGGTACGTCAGGGTGCCCGACTTCGAGACGAGGCCGATCGGCCCCTTGCCCGTGATCGTCGCGGGCGTGATGCCGGCGAGAGCCTCGCCCGGCGTGATGATGCCGGGGCAGTTCGGGCCGATGATGCGGGTCTCGTTGCCCGTCGCCTGCGCGTGCGCCCAGAGCTCGGCCGAGTCCTTCACGGGAACGCCCTCGGTGATGATGACGAGCAGTCCGATGCGCGCATCGATGGCCTCGATCGCGGCGTCCTTCGTGAAGGCCGGCGGCACGAATGCGACCGAGACGTTCGCACCCGTTGCCTCCATCGCCTCGGCGACCGAGGCGAAGACGGGCAGCTCGACGCTGTTGCCGTCGGCGTCGACGTGCGAGACGGTCGTGCCGGCCTTGCGGGCGTTCACACCGCCGACGACGTTCGTGCCCGCCGCGAGCATGCGCGCGGTGTGCTTGGTGCCCTCGCCGCCGGTGATGCCCTGGACGATGACCTTGGAATCCTGGTTCAGGAAGATCGACATGGTGGTTCTCCTACAGTCTTTCGTCTCGGATCAGCGGGCGTTCGCGAGTTCGGCGGCCTTGTCGGCGCCCTCGTCCATCGTGGCGGCCTGCGTCACGAGCGGATGCGCCGCCTCGTTGAGAATCGCGCGTCCCTCCTCGACGTTGTTGCCGTCGAGACGCACCACGAGCGGCTTGTTCGCCGCGTCGCCGAGCTTCTCGAGCGCCCCCACGATGCCGTTGGCGACGGCGTCGCAGGCGGTGATGCCGCCGAAGACGTTGACGAAGACCGACTTGACCTGCGGGTCGCCGAGGATCACGTCGAGTCCGGCCGCCATCACCTCGGCTGAGGCACCGCCGCCGATGTCGAGGAAGTTCGCGGGCTTGACGCCGCCGTGGTTCTCGCCCGCGTACGCGACGACGTCGAGCGTCGACATCACGAGACCCGCGCCGTTGCCGATGACGCCGACCTCGCCGTCGAGCTTCACGTAGTTCAGATCCTGCGCCTTGGCCTTCGCCTCGAGCGGATCCTCAGCCGACTTGTCCGCGAGCTCCGCGTGCTGCGGCTGGCGGAAGTCGGCGTTCTCGTCGAGGGAGACCTTGCCGTCGAGCGCGATGACGTCGCCCGCACCGGTGAGCACGAGCGGGTTCACCTCGACGAGCGTCGCGTCCTCCCCGACGTACACGTCGTACAGCTTCTGGAAGACGGGCACCACCTTCGAGACGAGCTCCTCGGGGAACTTCGCGGCGCGGGCGATCTCCTCGGCCTTGGCGGCGTCGATGCCCACGAGCGGGTCGACTGCGACGCGAGCGAGCGCCTCGGGCTTCTCCACTGCGAGCTGCTCGATCTCGACGCCGCCCTCCACCGAGGCCAGCGACAGGTACGAGCGGTTGGCACGATCGAGGAGCACGGAGAAGTAGAACTCCTGCGCGATGTCGGCTCCCGCGGCCACCATGACCCGCTCGACGACGTGACCCTTGATGTCGAGTCCGAGGATCGACTGCGCTGCCTCGAAGGCCTCGTCGGGCGACTTCGCGACCTTGACACCGCCGGCCTTTCCGCGGCCTCCGGTCTTCACCTGCGCCTTCACGACGACCACGCCGCCGAGCTTCTCGGCAGCCGCGCGCACCTCCTCGGGGGTGTCGGCGACGATGCCGGCCAGTACCGGCACCTCGTATCGTTCGAATAGATCTCGTGCCTGGTACTCGTACAGATCCACGTACTGTCCTTCGCTTGGGAGTCGGGGTGATCCGAGGCAGAAAAATGTCTCGATGTCGAGGTAACTCGACCGGGTTCAGCCTATCACCGCGCGATGGGCGAACCCCGACCGGTCTCGGGCTTGGCGCGATAGAGGGCGGCGTCGGCTCGGGCGAGTACGGCGTCGAGCGTCTCCCCCGCATGCGCCGTTGCGATCCCCCACGACCAGGAGAAGGCCGAGGACGCGCGAAGCCGGTGCAGCCGCTCGTCGATCGATGCCGCATCGCCGCGGAAGACGAGGGCGAACTCGTCCCCTCCCAGCCGCGCGACGAGCCCGCCCTGCCGACCATTCGTGCCGCGACGCTCGACGAGTTCATGCCACGCGTCCACACTCGCCGAGAGCGCGGCATCGCCCGCGATATGGCCGCCGGCGTCGTTCACGCCCTTGAAATCGTCGAAGTCGAGCATCGCAACAGTGACGGTCTCGCCCTGCCGCGCCGCTCGCCGGCGCACGACTCCGGCGAGCTCCTGCAATCCTCTCCGGTTCAGCGCACCGGTCAGAGAATCCACGCACGCCTCCCTGCGCAGGTGCCGCTGCACCGTGCGGGCTCCCTCGAAGCAGAACAGAGCGACGAGGATCGCGTAGCCCACCATCATCCGAGGGTCCGCAACACCGTCTCCGAGGTCCGGATTGAAGTGCAGCACGAGGAGCAGCCGCACGATCCCCAAGGCGATGAGCACCCGGCCCAGCACCGCCGGATAGAACCACCCGATGTACAGCGCGATGAGCGGCAGCTCGAGAAGCGCATTGATCTCAGCGTGAACGTGAATCGACGCGAGGAGGAAATAGGTCGCCAGCGCCTCGATCCCGGTGAACACCACCAGCCCGGCCCAGCGCGGGTAGCGATGCCCGAGTGCGAGCGGCAGCACAGTGGCGATGCTGTACAGCGTCAGCCACAGGGAGACGGCGGCCCGGTTCAGATGCTGATGCGGGAGGAGGAGGTCGAAGAGGAATACGGTGGCCAGCAGCAGCGGAACCGCTGCGCTCGTGTAGGAGAACGGGGTCTGTCGGCGGGTGAAGCCGTCCCAGGCAGCGCGCGCGGCGCTCACCGCGCCCCTGGCACCGCGACGCTCACGCATGATCGGCCTGCTGCTTCGATCGCTTCTGCTCGTACAGCGCTGCGTCGGCACGGCGCAGGATCGAGGCGACATCGTCGCCGGCCGTGAACTCGCTCGCGCCCCACGACCACGGATAGGGCGAAGACAACAGCAGGCGTTCGGCGATGGCATTCGCCTCTGCGAGTTCGGTGTCGGGGAGCAGGATCGCGAACTCATCGCCGCCCAGACGCCCGACGACGTCCCCGCTGCGAAGCTCGTCGCGCCATGCGGCCACGGTCGTCTCCAACGCGTGGTCGCCGGCTGCGTGGCCGCGCGAGTCGTTGATCTGCTTGAAGTCGTCGAAGTCGATCGCGAGCAGGCTGAGCGGCATTCGGGCGCGTCGCACCCTGCCCGCTGTCCGTTCCTCGAAGGGTCCGCGGTGCAGGGCGCCTGTCAGGGAATCGGTGGATTCCACGCGTTTCGCTCGACGCCAGAGATAGTTGCCGGCGACGTAGCAGAACAGCAGGCTCAGCAGTCCGTGCACCGCGACCGGGGCGCCGATCGCACCCTCCGCGTAGAAGAGCGGATTGGTGAACGTCACCGCGCCGAACACCGCGATGCTCAATGCGATGAGCGGGCCCGCGAGACGCGGACGGACGAACCAGCCCAGGTAGAAGGCGACGATCGGAAGCTGCTGCATCGCAGAGACGACCGTCCGCGAATCGTTCGGGAGGCTCAAGAAGTACGCCTGGGATGCGAGGAAGATGAGTACGGCGACGATGCCGATCCACCTGGGAATCCGTCGTCCCATGATGAGCGCCGTCGCGGCTCCGCTCACGGTGATGGTGAGAAGCACCCAGATGAACCATCGATGCTCCATGTACTCGTGGAACACGAGGTCGATGATGAGGGTGAGCGACATGAGCGCGGCCGCGAACGTGACGTACCACGAGTGCGGGTCGTGTCTCTGGAGCAGCGCGGTCGCCGAAGGCATCCCCCACCCCTTCCGATATCGTGTGCGTCCCCGATGTCCCCGACAACTCGGATACAGGCTACACATCCGAGTGGCCGAAAGATACGCCGAGAAGCTTCGTCCGTCCTGCGCAGATGAACGGTGCGCACCATCCGTTCTCCCAGCGATGAAGAATACACTCGATCGCGCTGCGAGCCGCCGCCCTCCCGCTCCGGGGCAGGTGCACGAGTCGGCGCAGTGGGAAAGAAGTCACGTGAGCATTACCGAGGAGACCCGCCCCGAAGGCCTGAGGGCGCGAAAGCGCCGGCGCACCGAGAACGCCATCGAATCGTCCGCGGTCAGCCTCGCGCTGGAGCTCGGCGTGGAGCACGTCACGGTCGATGCGATCTGCGAACGTGCCGACATCTCCCGCAGCACGTTCTTCAACTACTTCCCCTCTCGCGACGACGCCATCGTCGGGCGGGCCATCGAGATTCCCGACGGTGAGGCCGCCTTCTCGGTGCTCGACTGCACGCCCGACGACCTTGCGCTCGGACTCTTCCGACTGCTGTTCGCCGCGATCGGCCACCGCAGCGTGAATGCGGACATCGCTCGTGATCGGATGCGCCTCGTCGCCGAGCAGTACGAGGCCGGGCGACTGATGATGATCTCGATTCTGGAGTCGGGGCACCAGCTCGGCGCCGTCGCGACCGCGTGGCTGCGCGCGAACCCCGAGCACGCGAAACTCGATTCGCCGGAACGGGAGTCGGCACTGGCGCTCGCCCTGGTGCACGGCGCCATGACGGCGCAGATGGCCGAGTGGTCTTCGGAGAGCGGGGATGTGAGCGCAGACGAGTCCGACTTCCTGCGCATCGCCGCTGATTTCCGTCGGCTGCTCGCCTGAGTCCGTCCCCGCGACGCTCCGCAGATCGTTACGGTTCGAGCTTCTCGATCGGCGCGAGCTTCACCAGGAGCTTGCGCTCCCCCACCGAATCGAAGACGACGTGGGCGATGCGCTTGGTGCCGACCCCTGAGATCCCGGTGACCCTGCCGTCGCCGTACTCGTCGTGACGAATCCGGTCGCCCGTTGCGAGCTCGAGGTCGCCGTTGTCGCGCACGGATCCCCCGACGAGGTTCGGGAATCCTCCGCCGGAGGCCTGCGCCTCCTTCGCGAGGCGCTTGCGCTCGCGCCACTTGTCGAGCGCGGACTGCATGTTCCCGCTCGCCGGCTCGCTCACCGCGGCAGATCCTGATCCGCCCCCTCCCGAGAACGAGACCGCAGAGTCGCTGCGCGTTCGCGACCAGGATCCGCCGCCACCGCTGGTACGGGGAGCGTTCAGCGCACGGGAGGCCGTGCCGCCGCGACCGGTGACCTCTCCGGGGCTCTGCCGCCAGTCGATGTGCCCCTCCGGAATCTCCTGGAGGAATCGGGACGGCATCGCGACCGAGACATCGCCGAAGGTCGCGCGCGTCGAGGCGAGTGTCAGATACAGGCGCTCGCGCGCTCGCGTGATGCCGACGTACATCAGTCGACGTTCCTCGCTGATGCCGCCGATCTCGTCGACCGACATCTGGTGCGGCAGGAGGCCCTCTTCGACGCCCGTGATGAAAACGGCCTTGAACTCGAGGCCCTTCGCGGTGTGCATGGTCATGAGCGAGACGGTGCCGCTCATATCGTCGAGGTCATCCGCCGCGGCGACGAGGCTCACCTCGGTCAGGAACGCGAGCAGACCGGCGCCCGGTTGCTTCACGTCGAACTCGCGCGCTACCGCGAGGAGCTCCTCGAGATTCTCGGCGCGAGCGTCGTCCTGCGGATCGCGCTTGGCTCGGAGCTTCTCGATCATGTCGGTCTCGTCGAGCACCAGCTTCATCACATCGGCGACGGGGGCGGGTACCGCGTCTTCGCCCACGACATCCGTCGCGCCCCCGCCGACGGCCATGCGGGATGCGCGCGCGAGCATCTCTCCCAGCGCGCGCACCGTCGCGCGAATCTTGGGGCCGATCGCAGTGACCTCTTCGGCCCGCAGCATCGCGTCGTGGAACGAGATGCCCTGGGCCTCCTGGAAGTTGGCGAGGTGCGCCTCGGCCATCGCCCCGACTCCGCGCTTCGGCGCCCCGAGGAGCCGCGACCAGGCGATCGGATCGTAGGGGTTCGCGATGCTCGTGAGGTACGCCATCGCGTCCTTCACCTCGGCGCGCTCGTAGAACTTCGTGCCGCCGAGCACGCGATACGGGATGGCCGATCGGATGAGCAGCTCCTCCAGCGCGCGCGTCTGGGAGTTGGTTCGGTAGAAGACGGCGATCTCGCTGTACGCGACGCCCGCGCGATGCAGGTCCTCGACCTCCTCCGCGACGAAGCGGGCCTCGTCGTGCTGCGAGTACCCGGTGAACCCGACGATGCGCTCACCGTCGCCCTCCGAGGTCCAGAGGTGCTTCTCCTGGCGATCGAAGTTGTTGCCGATCACGGCGTTCGCCGCGGAGAGGATGTTCTGCGTCGAGCGGTAGTTCTGCTCCAGCTTCACGACCTCGGCGCCCGCGAAATCCCGCTCGAACTCGACGATATTGCGGATGTCGGCTCCGCGGAACGCGTAGATCGACTGATCGGAGTCGCCCACGACGGTGAGGCTCGCCGGGGGGATGCGCCCGGCGGCGTCGAGCTCGTTCGCGCGCGCCGGAGGCACGAGACGGTCGACCTCTTCCGGTTCGACCGGCCGGGTGAGTTCGCGGATCAGCGAGTACTGCGCGTGATTCGTGTCTTGATACTCGTCGACCAAGATATGACGGAACCGCCGCTGATAGATGGCCGCGACGTCGGGGTGCGCGCGGAAGAGGTGCACGGTCTGCCCGATGAGGTCGTCGAAGTCGAAGGCGTTCGCCCGTTTGAGCTCCTGCTCGTACATTCTGAAGATCTCGACGAACAGCCGCTCCCTCGGATCATTCTCGTTGATCGTGGCGGCGTGCGTGGCCGCATCGACGAGTTCGTTCTTGAGCTTCGAGATCTTCGCGCCCGAGTTCGCCGGGGTGAACCCGTAGGTGTCGGCGTCGAGCTCCTTGATGATGCGCTTCAACAGTGCCCGCGAGTCTGCGGAGTCGTAGATCGTGAAGCCCGAGACGTACCCGAAGCGCTCGGCCTCGCGACGCAGAATGCGCACGCACGCCGAGTGGAAGGTGGAGATCCACATGCCCTGCGATGCATCGCCGAGCAGCCCCTCGATACGCTCCCGCATCTCGGCAGCGGCTTTGTTCGTGAACGTGATGGCGAGGATCTGGCTCGGCCATGCCTCGCGCTCGCGGATGAGATGGGCGATGCGGTGCGTCAGTACGCGGGTCTTGCCCGACCCCGCGCCGGCGACGATCAGGAGGGCGGGCCCGCGAGTGGTCACCGCGCGAGACTGCGCCGGGTTGAGACCGTCGACCAGCGGATCGCCGGCCGCGCCGTTCGCGCCGGTTCCGCCGCTGATCGGAAGCCCTGAAGGGTCGAGAAGTTCGAAGTCGCTCATCGTGCGTTCAGTCTACGAGGCGCCTCCGACATCGACACTGGTGGCGCCCCGCGTACGGCCGTCGCTCCCGCATCCCGCAGAATAGAAGTCATGTCATCCTCCGCCACTCGGCGCCCCTCCGTGCTCGTCTTCGCCACCGGAGGAACGATCGGCATGCGCCGCACGGAGAGCGGCCTGGCTCCCGATCCAGAGTTCCCCGAGATCCTCGAAGCCCTCGTCGCCCGCATCTGCGCCCCGCTGGGCGTCGAGGCGCGCGTTAACCACCTCTCCCCCGCGATCGACAGCGCCAACGCCGACGCTGAGACCGCCCCGAAGATCGCTCGCGCCGTGCGCGCCCGGGTGCGCACCCAGCGCCCGCGCGGCGTCGTCATCACGCACGGCACCGACACCCTCGCGTACACCGCGGCCCGGCTCGCGTTCGAACTCGGCGACCTCGGCGTGCCCGTGGTCGTCACCGGGAGCCAGCTCGCGCACGGAGAGGCGGGCACCGACGCGATCGGCAACCTCACGCTCGCGATCCGCGCGGCGGTGAAGGCCGCCCCCGGATCACCGGCCGCGATCGCCTTCGGCGGAGAGCTGCTTCCGGCCGTGCGCGCGACCAAGCACGACAGTGTCGCACTCGCGGCGTTCCGGGCGGAACTCGCCCTCGCACCGAACAGCATCGGCGTCCCCGCGGCGCCGTCCGCCGCGGAGGACTCGACGCCGTCCGCACCGGCGCGGGTACTCGCGTTCCGCTTCGTTCCGGCCGTGACGTCCGATGACCTGCGCGCCTCGGTCGGCGGGCGCCCGCAGGGCCTCGTGCTCGAGTGCTACGGCAGCGGCAACGGCCCGATGGCGCGCCCGGGCATGCTCGGCACGCTCCGCGAGCTGTGCACTGCGTTGCCGGTGGTCGCCGTGACCCAGTGCGCGACCGGAGGAGTGGACCTGAGCCGGTACGCGGTCGGCAGAGAACTCGCCGCCGCGGGGGTCATCGACGGCGGCGACATGACGCTCGAAGCAGCCGCCGGCAAGCTCGGCTTTCTGCTCGACCGTCGTCACAACCCCGAAGAGCTCCGCTCGCTCATGCTGCAGAACCTCGTGGGGGAACGGGCGATCTCACCGGCGTGAGCCCTGCCTCGCCCACGACG
Source organism: Leucobacter sp. USCH14 (assembly GCF_037619215.1). Classification (NCBI taxonomy): domain Bacteria; kingdom Bacillati; phylum Actinomycetota; class Actinomycetes; order Micrococcales; family Microbacteriaceae; genus Leucobacter; species Leucobacter sp. USCH14. The sequence continues at coordinate 439,640 of NZ_JAQPZP010000001.1, read as the reverse complement.
CCGTCAGTCGGCTGAGCGGGCGCCGGCATCGACACCCTCGCCACCCCGAATCACGACGCCCAGATCCGGATGGTCGACGAACACGCCGTCCACGCCCGTACCCGCGATCATCATGAATTCCGAGCGCCAGTCCCCCCATCGCGCGAGATCCGACGTCTCCCGTTCTTCTGAGGGCGCGGGGCTCTGGAACGCCGCATTCAGAAAGCGATTCTCCGGGCGCAACGTCCACGTGAACACCCGCAGGCCCTGCGCATGCGCTCGCTCCACCAGGTCGGTGTGCCCGATCGCCCGCCCCAGCGCGTCCACCTCCAGCACGTCGGCTTTCGCCACGCTGACGCCGTCGACGCGGGTTGCGAGAAACGCGAGACCCTCGTCGCTGCGGTACCAGGCGTAGCTGCGCGCCGGGGCGCCGTCGACGGGTTCATCCGCAGGCGAGCCGAAGCTCTCGGCGAGGAAGACGAGGTCGGCCCGAACCCCGGCCTCGCGCAGACGGTCGAGCACGCCCAGCTCGAACGACTCGATTACCAGACGATCGGGGCGATCGGCCCAACCGCACGCGGTGAGCTCGGCCTGCAGCGTCGCAGCGAGATCGATCCCGCGATCCTCGGCGAATCGCGCGTGCTTCACCTCGACGACCACCCCGATGTCGCGTCCCAGCGCCGCACTCTGCTCATCGACGATCGCGAGCACGTCGCTCAGGCGCAGGATCCCCTCCGCCCCGTCGAACTCCACGTTGGCGGGTCGAAGACGCGGAAGCCGCTCGCGGCTGCCGAGTGCGGCGAGCTCGTCCCAGGTGAAGTCCTCGGTGAACCACCCCGTCAGCTGCTCGCCGTCGACCGTCTTCGTCGTGCGGCGCTCCGCGAACTCCGGGTGCTCGGCGACATCCGTCGTTCCCGAGATCTCGTTCTCGTGCCGCACGACGAGCACGCCGTCACGGGTCACGACGACGTCTGGTTCGACGAGGTCGACGCCCATCTCGCAGGCGAGCCGGTATGCCGACGCCGTGTGCTCGGGGCGGTACCCCGATGCTCCGCGATGGCCGATGACGAGCGGGCGGCGTTCGAGGCGGACCATGCACTCAGCCTAGGCCAGGCGACCGTTTCGCGGTCGATGAAACTGGGATGTACGGGGATGAACGGGGTCCAGAAGTCACAGCCGATCCGAAGCGCGTGCTCGATACACTGAATCAGACCCATACGCCTGGAAAGGATCCCGACGCATGAGCAACCCGGCTCTCAGCAACAATCCCGCACTCAACGGCAAGACGCTCAGCGCGGATGAGCTGCGCCGCATCTACGAGCAGCCCGCCGCACAGACGCAGCGCCCGGGCGTCGACACCCCGGCGTCGGAAGCATCGTACGGGGGCATCCAGCACCCTCCGGTCGCCCCCTCCGACAAGCCCATGACGTACGAGAACACGATCTCGAAGACGATCCTCCTCTTCGTCATCGTGCTCGCCTTCGGCGCCGTCGGCTGGTTCATGCCGGTCCTCGCCCTTCCCGCGGCCATCGGCGGCCTCGTGCTCGGTCTCGTCAACGCATTCAAGAAGCAGCCGAGCGTGCCGCTCATCGTGCTGTACGCAGTGTTCCAGGGTGTGTTCCTCGGCGGAATCTCCGGCATCTTCGAGTCGCAGTGGTCGGGCATCGTCTCGCAGGCGATCATCGGCACCCTGGCCGTGTTCGCAACGGTCCTGATCCTGTTCCGCAGCGGCAAGGTGCGCACCAGCCCGAAGCTGAACAAGATCTTCATGGTCGCGATCTTCGGCTACCTCGCCTTCTCGCTCGTGAACTTCGTCCTGATGCTCACCGGCGTGAACCAGGATCCCTGGGGTCTGCGCAGCGGCTGGCTCGGACTGGCGATCGGCGCCCTCGCGGTGCTGCTCGCGGCCTACTCCCTGGTGATGGACTTCGAGCTCATCCAGAACGGCGTCCAGAACCGCGTCCCTGAAAAGTGGGCGTGGTCGGCGGCATTCGGCCTCATGGTCACGCTGATCTGGCTCTACGTCGAGATCCTCCGCATCCTGGCCATCCTGCGCGGCAGCGACTGACAGGCAGTGCACGTAGACGGGCTCGGCGCTTCGGCGCCGGGCCCGTTCGTCATGTACAGCGCTGCTCAGCGCCTTCCAGCCTTCGCTCCCGAGCACTTTCAGGCACTCTCCCTCTCCGGCACCCGCGAAAGCGCACTTTGTGCGCACGCGAGAGAGCATTCGGTGCCGAACTGCGCTCTCGCGCCCCTGCCGGGCCCTCGATGCGCCCGCCGCGACCGCAGCTGGCGATCGCGAGCCGCTCTGCACCCGCCGACGCTCGCGGCAGTAACGGAACAGCCCGGCCGAAGCCGGGCTGTTCCTACGATCGCAAGCGATCCGACCGAGGCCGAGACGGCCTCGGAGCAGGCTACGAACGGTCAGAAATGACCGTTCGCTTCACGCCTACTCCCACTCGATCGCTGCGCGATCGAGTGTCACACTGAGCCGATGCGCTCGCGGCAGTAACAGAACAGCCCGGCCTAAGCCGGGCTGTTCCGCTACTCCCACTCGATCGTCCCGGGCGGCTTCGACGTGACGTCGAGCACGACGCGGTTGACCTCCGGGACCTGGTTCGTGATGCGGTTCGAGATGCGCGCGAGCACGTCGTAGGGCACGCGCGTCCAGTCCGCGGTCATGGCGTCCTCCGACGAGACCGGGCGCAGCACGATCGGGTGCCCGTAGGTGCGACCGTCGCCCTGCACGCCCACCGAGCGCACATCGGCGAGGAGCACGACGGGGCACTGCCAGATCGTGTTGTCGAGCCCCGCGATCGTGAGTTCCTCACGAGCGATCGCGTCGGCCTCGCGGAGCACCTCGAGACGCTCGCGCGTCACCTCGCCGACGATGCGGATTCCGAGGCCGGGCCCGGGGAACGGCTGGCGCCCGACGATCGCCTCGGGGATGCCGAGCTCGCGCCCGATCGCGCGGACCTCATCCTTGAAGAGGGCGCGGAGCGGCTCGATCAGTTCGAAGTCGAGATCCTCGGGAAGACCGCCGACGTTGTGATGCGACTTGATGTTCGCGGTGCCCGATCCCCCGCCCGACTCGACGACATCGGGGTAGAGCGTTCCCTGCACGAGGAACTTGATCGGCTCGCCCTCGGCCTTCGCCTCGGCGACGAGATCGAGCTGCACCTGCTCGAACGCCCGGATGAACTCGCGGCCGATGATCTTGCGCTTCTGCTCGGGGTCCGTCACTCCCGCGAGATGCCCGAGGAAGGTGTCAGCGGCTTCGACCGTCACGAGTCGCACGCCCGTCGATTCGACGTAGTCCTTCTCGACCTGCTCCCGCTCCCCCTTGCGCAGCAGCCCGTGGTCGACGAACACGGCGGTGAGCTGGTCGCCGATCGCCTCGTGCACGAGCGCCGTCGAGACGGCCGAGTCGACTCCTCCGGAGAGCGCGGAGATGACGCGCGCGTTGCCGACCTGCTCGCGGATGCGAGCAACCTGCTCGGCGATGACGTTGCCCGCGTTCCAGTCGGGGGCGATGCCCGCGACATGATGCAGGAAGTTCTCGAGAATCTGCTGCCCGTGATCGGAGTGCTTCACCTCGGGGTGCCACTGCACGCCGTAGAGTCGGCGTTCGGCCGAACCGAAGGCCGCCACCGGGGTGACGGCCGTCTTCGCGAGCACCTCGAACCCGTCGGGCGCCGCCTGAACCGCGTCGCCGTGGCTCATCCACACGTTCTGCGCCGCCGGCTGGCCGCTGAGGATCGCGCCTCCGTCGCCCACGAGCTCGGCGTTCGTCGCGCCGTACTCGCGGTCTCCGGTGTTGCCGACGGTGCCGCCGAGCGCACGAGCCATCACCTGGAATCCGTAGCAGATGCCGAGCACGGGGATGCCCAGGTCGAAGACGCTCGCGTCGAACGCGGGTGCGCCCTCCTCGTACACCGACGAGGGCCCTCCGGAGAGCACGATGCCGAGGGGATTTCGCGCTTCGACCTCGGCTGCGGTGATGGTGTGGGGCACGAGCTCGGAGTACACTCCGGCCTCGCGCACGCGCCGCGCGATGAGCTGGGCGTACTGAGCGCCGAAATCGACTACGAGTACCGGTCGGTGATCCGTTTCCGGCTGTTCTGACAGTGTCGCCATTATTGCTTCAGGGAGCCTTTCGAAGTCGTCGCGGACGATGCCGCGGAGGGAGAGGTCGAGGTGTCGGACGCGGGCGCGCCTTCGCGGGCGTCGAGGAAGCCGTTGACCTCGCGCACGATGCGGGCTTCGAGGAAGAACGACATGAAGGGGATCACTCCACCCAGCGCGATGAGCAGGAACTTGAGGAAGCCCCAGCGCATCGGGCTCCACAGCAGGAAGTCGGAGACCAGGTAGACGACGTAGAACCAGCCGTGCGCGATCAGGATCGCCTTGAACAGATCGAATCCGCTCGCCTGGAAGTCCGATTCGAGGCCCTCGGGCGCGAGCTCGTAGAAGTGCGCGAAGCCGTCCTCGGTGAAGAGGAACAGCTGCACGTTGAATGCGTACTTCATCACCATGACCGCGCACAGCATCAGCAGCATGACGCCCGTGATCACCGAGGTCACCTTGTAGAAGCTCAGGGCTTTGCGAATGCGCGGGTAGTCGGCGGGCTTGGGCTGCAGCTGCATGGTGTCCATTCTACGGCGGGCGGACGACACCCATGACCCGGGCGTCGCAGAGGGAGTCAGGCTTCGGTCTCCGCTTGGAGCAGCAGCATCTCGTGCTCCTTCTCCCACGCGTCTCGCGCGAGGCGGTACCAGAAGAAGATGGCGAAGCCGCCGAACACGAGCCACTCGAGCGCGTAGAAGACGTTCAACCAGTTCACGGCATCGGCGGGCAGCGGCGCCACCGAATCGATCGGATCGAGCGACGCGGCGTCGAGCAGGGCGGCGGATCCCGAGTCGTCGTGGAGCACGAGATACCCGGAGTAGACCGGCCCGTCCACTGCGCTCCAGACGTTCGCGAGGGCTGCGGGCACCATCGCGTGCATCGTCTGCGGATCCTCATCGGCGTCGGGCACGCGCGGCCCCTCCGGCGGCATGTACCTGCCGGTGAGTTCACGGGATTCCGCCGTGACGCGATCGGCCGTGAGCGCATCGATGGCGCGCTCGGCCTCCGAGACGGACGGCGCCCACCCGAGGGCGACGGCGAGGTGCGCACCCGGCTCGGCGTCAGGCCCCTCGGTCACGAGGTTCCCGACGACCCACGCCCCGGTGGCGCCCCCGTTCTCCCGCGGCGACACGACGTCGAAGTCGTCGGCGACGAAGCCGCCGCCGAGGCGCACCACGACGCCGGCGCCCGCATCGGTGACGCCCTGCTCGAACGAGGTCACGCTCGCCAGCGACCGCTCCGACTCAGTGTCCACCTGCTCCTGCTGCTGCGATTGCACGGCGATTCCCGCCTGCCACTGCGCGAGCGCGGCGAAGGCGACGGCGATGCCGAGCGCCAGCAGCAGGGCGAGGATCCAGCTCGGTCGCCGCATCACCTGGGCGAGCGTCGGCTCGCCCAGGTACTCCACCTTGCGCTGGGCCATCGTTCGCGGCTCAGCGCTCGGCGTAGACGACGCCCACGCGCTGGAACTCCTTGAGCTCGGAGTATCCCGTGGTCGCCATCGCACGGCGCAGCGCGCCGATGAGGTTCGCGCTGCCGTCCGCCACATTCGCAGGCCCGTTCACGATCTCGGCGAGCGGCGCAACCGATCCGACCTGCACGCGACGGCCGCGAGGCAGATCCTCGTGGTGGGCCTCCTGACCCCAGTGCCACCCGCGCCCCGGCGCCTCGGACGCCTTGGCGAGCGCGGTTCCGAGCATCACCGCATCCGCGCCGCAGGCGATGGCCTTGATCAGATCGCCCGAGGTGCCGAGACCGCCATCGGCGATCACGTGCACGTAGCGGCCGCCCGACTCGTCGAGGTAGTCGGAGCGGGCGCCCGCGACGTCGGCGATCGCGCTGGCCATGGGGGCGCGGATTCCGAGGGTCGCGCGGGTCGTCGACGACGCGCCGCCACCGAAGCCGACGAGCACGCCAGCGGCTCCCGTGCGCATGAGGTGCAGAGCCGACTGGTAGGTCGCCGCCCCGCCCACGATCACCGGGACGTCGAGCTCGTAGATGAACTCCTTGAGGTTGAGCGGCTCGCGCCCCTCCTGCGAGACGTGCTCGGCCGACACGGTGTTGCCGCGGATCACGAAGAGGTCGACTCCCGCGTTCACCACGGTCTCGGTGAACTGCGCCGTGCGGTGCGGCGACAGGGCGCCGGCGACGGTCACGCCCGCCTCGCGGATCTCGCTGAGGCGCTCGGTGATGAGCTCGGCCCGGATCGGAGCAGCGTACAGCTCGCGCATCCGCGCCACCGCGGCGACCTCGTCCTCGATGCCTGAGAGCTCAGCGAGGAGCGGCTCGGGGTTCTCGTGGCGGGTCCAGAGCCCCTCGAGGTTGAGCACGCCGAGGCCGCCCAACTGCCCGAGGGCGATCGCAGCGGCGGGAGACATGACGGAGTCCATCGGGGCGCCGAGCACCGGGATCTCGAATTGGAAGGCGTCGATCGACCACGCGGTCGAGACGAGCTCCGGGTCTCGAGTACGTCGCGTCGGTACGATGCCGATCTCGTCGAAGGTGTACACGCGACGTGCACGCTTGCCGCGGCCGATCTCGATCTCGTTACTCACCCGCACAGTCTATCCGGAGGCGGCTGAGCACACCGAGCATCGCGGTCGGCGGAAGCGACGGGAACGCACGAGGGGCCCGGATCGCGACCGATCCGAGCCCCTCGCGACGCACCGAACGTCAGCGCTTGTAGTTCGGCGCCTCCACCACCATCTGCACGTCGTGCGGGTGCGACTCCTTGAGCCCCGCCGAGGTGATGCGCACGAAATTGCCTCGCTCCTTGAGGTCGGCGATGGAGCGCGCGCCCACGTAGAACATCGATTGGCGCAGACCGCCGATCATCTGATGGCTGACGGCACCGACGGGCCCGCGGTAGGGCACCTGCCCTTCGATGCCCTCGGGGATGAGCTTCTCGTCGCTCGGCACGTCCGCCTGGAAGTAGCGGTCCTTCGAGTACGACGTGCGCTCTCCGCGGGTCTGCAGCGCGCCGAGCGAGCCCATGCCCCGGTAGTTCTTGAACTGCTTGCCGCCGACGAACACCAGGTCGCCGGGACTCTCGTCGGTGCCCGCGAGCAGCGACCCCATCATCACGGACGATGCGCCGGCGACGAGGGCCTTCGCGATGTCGCCCGAGTGCTGCAGACCGCCGTCCGCGATGACCGGAACGCCGGCCGGGGTCGCCGCCTTCGCCGCTTCGTACACCGCGGTCACCTGCGGCACCCCGACGCCGGCGATGACGCGCGTCGTGCAGATCGATCCCGGTCCGACGCCCACCTTCACGGCGTCGGCGCCCGCCTCCACGATGGCCTTCGCACCAGCGTACGTCGCGACGTTGCCGCCGATGACGTCCACACCGGCGAACGCCGGGTCCGCCTTGATCTTCGCGATGATGTCGAGCACGCCCTTGCTGTCGCCGTTCGCGGTGTCGACCACGAGCACGTCGACTCCCGCTTCGACGAGTGCGCTCGCGCGCTTCCAGGCGTCTCCGAAGAAGCCGACTGCAGCACCGACGCGCAGGCGACCCGCCTCGTCCTTGGTGGCCAGCGGGTACTGCTCCTCCTTGTCGAAGTCCTTCACCGTGATGAGCCCGGTCAGACGCCCCTCGTCGTCGACGAGCGGGAGCTTCTCGATCTTGTGCTTGCGGAAGATCGCCGCCGCGTCCTCCCGGGAGATGCCGCGCGGACCCGTGATCAGCGGCATGCGCGTCATCGCGTCTTCGACGCGCACCTGGGAGCGATCCTTCGGGTCGATGAAGCGCATGTCGCGGTTGGTGATGATCCCGAGCAGCACGTCGTTCGAGTCGACGACCGGCAGGCCCGACACGCGGTACTCGCCGCAGATCGCATCGACCTCGGCGACCGAGGCGTCGACCGAGGTCGTCACCGGGTTGGTGATCATTCCTGCCTCGCTGCGCTTGACCCGGTCGACCATTTCGGCCTGATCCTGGATCGACAGGTTGCGGTGCAGAATGCCGAGACCGCCGTTGCGGGCCATGGCGACCGCCATGCGCGTCTCGGTCACGGTGTCCATCGCCGCAGAGATCAGCGGGATCTGCAAGCGGATGCGACGGGTGAGCTGGGTCGCGGTGTCCGCCTCGCTGGGGATGACGTCGGTGTGCGCCGGGAGCAGCAGCACGTCGTCGTAGGTCAGACCGGTGAACGCGAAGGGGTCACGCTGTTCCATGGAACCTCTATCTGTGTCGTGGGTGGAGCTCTCAGAGATTCGCGGGCGACCAGGATCCGGCCCCCCGTGCCGTCTCTCAGTCTAAGGGAATGGGGGCGGTGTTCACCTGCGCCGTCGGCGAACGCCGGAGCTGCATCACCATGTCGATGATCAGGATGACGAGAGCGATCCAGACGCCGATGAAGCCGATCCACCGGCCCGTGGTGATCTCCTCGTGCGTCACCAGGGCTCCGTAGAAGAAGCCGAGGATGGGCGTCAGGAACTGGAGGAATCCGATGTGCGCGAGCGGCAGGCGTCGGGTCGCCTCCCCGAAGAGGATCAGCGGGACCGCCGTGACGATGCCGCTGAACAGCACGAGCACGGTGATGCCCGACCCGAAGGTGAACGCGGTCAGCCCGGACGTCGCCGCGATGACGCCGAGCTGCACCGCGGCCACCGGGAGCGTGGCGAACGTCTCCACGGTCAATCCGGTGATGCCGTCGACGGTCTCGCCGGCGTGCTTGTGCACGGCGCCGTAGAGGCCGAAGGAGAGCGCGATGCCAAGTGCGATCCATGGGAAGGATCCGTACGCGACCGCTGCGATCACCACGCCCACCCCCGCGATCGCCACCGCGATCCACTGCAGCCGGCTGAGCTGCTCCTTGCGGAAGACGACGCCGATGAGAATCGTGAAGAGCGGGTTAATGAAGTAGCCGAGTGACGTCTCGAGCACGTGCCCCGTCATCACGCCGATGATGAAGATCTGCCAGTTCGCGTACAGGAAGAGCGCGGAGAGCGCGAACCAGCCGAGCAGCCTGGGGGTGCGCAGAATCAGGGCGACGCGGCCCCAGCGCCGAGTGGCGCTGACGAGCAGCAGGCAGAAGACGAGCGTGGTGGCGACGCGCCAGGGCACGACCTCGAGGGGGCCGACCATCGCGATGAGGCCGAAGTAGAAGGGGAACGCGCCCCACCAGAGATACGCGCCGAGACCGAAACCGAGTCCCGCACGTGTTCGCCGCATCGGAGCAGTCTACTCCCGCTCGGCACCCGGGTACGACAACGGCCCCGACGATCCGTGAGGATCCGCCGGGGCCGTTCGAGAAGTTCCGCGCTCAGCGGGTGACGACTGCGAGGATGTCGCGAGCCGAGAGCACGAGGTAGTCCTCGCCGCCGACCTTGACCTCGGTGCCGCCGAACTTCGAGTAGATCACGGTGTCGCCGGTGGCGACGTCGAGCGGGATGCGGGTGCCGGAGTCGGAGACGCGACCCGGACCCACTGCGACGACCTCGCCCTCCTGGGGCTTCTCCTTGGCGCTATCGGGGATCACGAGACCGGAAGCGGTGGTCTGCTCTGCCTCGACCTGCTTGATAACGATACGATCCTCGAGCGGCTTGATGGCGACCGACACGGTTGACCTCTTTCCAATGTCTGAAGTGTGAATACGCGCACGCCCCATGCGAGCGCGTCTACAGCAGAGTCTATGGCTCCCGTTGGCACTCGTGCAAGGGGAGTGCCAACGTCGCGGTGAGGAATCGCCGACAGCGAACAGCGGGCCGTGCCTACAATGGACTGACACCCGGGGCTGGCACTGCCGGCGGGTCTGTCGCCCGTATCCGCATGATTCGACGCACACCGATGGAGGAGCAATGTCCACGCCGCAGTATCCCGAGCAGCCCACCACTCCCCTTCCGCACCTGGATCAGGAAGCCGCGTACGGTCAGCCGGGCCAGGCGCAGCAGCAGGCGAACGCGCCGCAGCCGCCCGCCTACCAGCCGCAGCAGCAGTACGCATCGCAGGCCTACGAATCGCAGCAGTTCAGCGCAGTGCCCACCGGCACGACGCTCGACAAGACGAACACCTTCGCGTTCCTCGCGATCATCTTCGCGTTCCTGAGCCCCATCGCCGGCATCGTCTTCGGCCACATGGGCCTCAGCCAGATCAAGCGCACCGGAGATGCCGGTCGCGGCATCGCGCTCACCGGACTCATCATCAGCTACGCGTACTTCGTGCTGCTCGCGCTCTTCATCGTGCTCTACATCGGCTTCCTCTTCACGATCTTCGCGGCGATCGGCAGCACGATGTCGGGGTTCGATTCCTACTCGTCGTATTGATCACGGGGCGCGAGCGCGCGTCGACGGAGCCGCTCCCCGGATGGGAGTTCCTGCTCAGCGACGACGGTGTCGCAGAGCTGGGCGACGTCTGCGCAGCGCTCGAAGCCGGTTCGACGAGCGATGCGGTCGGCCGCGCTCTTCGGTCTGCCGGGCGGGCGCCGGAGGAGGTCGCGGCGCTGCTGACGCAGGCGGGCCTGCGCACGAAGGCGCGCGCGAAGTTCGGCGATCTCGCACGTGAACTGCTCTTCACGGCCGCGGGCCTCGAACAGGCGACGAGGATCGCGATCGCGCACGGCCACGCGGCCCGGTTCCGCGAGGCCGGCTGCGACCGGGTCGCCGACCTCGGCTGCGGGCTCGGCACGGAATCGATTGCGCTGATCGGCCAGGGTCTCTCGCCGGCTCCGGTGGAACTCGATCCGTTCACCGCTCGCATCGCCGCCCACAATCTCGCCCGGGTCGCTGCGCTGAGCGGCGCATCGGCGCCGCCCGTGTCGACGGGTGACGCGACCGAGTTCGATCTCTCACGGGTCGACGGGGCGTTTCTCGACCCCGCGCGCCGCACCGCCGGTCATCGAGACACCCGGCGCATCGCCTCCCCCGACGACTACTCCCCCTCACTGCACGTCGCCTACGCGATCGCCGAGCAACTGTCGACCGGCGTGAAGCTCGGGCCCGGCCTCGACCGGGATCTGATTCCCGACGCGGCCGAGGCGCAATGGGTCTCCGTCGACGGACAGGTCGTCGAAACGGCGCTCTGGTTCGGCGGGCTCGCACGACCGGGCATCGCTCGCGCGGCCCTGGTGCACCGCGGTGCGGAGCGGCACGAGATGACGGCCGCGGCCGATGCTCCCGACGTCGATGCGCGGCCGATCGGCGCGTACCTCTACGAACCCGACGGGGCCGTCATCCGAGCGCGTCTCATCGGAGCCCTCGCCGAGCGCCTCGGCGCCGGCATGCTGAGCACGGGCATCGCCTACCTCACCGGCGAGACCCACGTCGAGACCCCGTTCGCTCAGGCGTTCCGCGTCGTGGATGCGCTCCCCTCACGCGAGAAGGATCTGCGCCGCGCCCTTGCGCAGCGCGGCATCGGCCGTCTGGAGATCAAGAAGCGCGGCGTCGACGTCGACCCCGCGGCTTTGCGCAAGCGTCTGAAGCTGAGCGGCGAGGAGGAGGCGACCCTGATCCTCACTCGAGACGCGAACGGCAAGCACATCTCCCTGCTCGCCGAACGCTGCTGACTCCGCCGACGTGAGACGACGGCGGGCCCGGGAGCCGAAGCTCTCGGGCCCGCCGTTTCGACTTCGGCGATTCGCGTCGATCAGTAATCGATGCTCGAGCAGGAAACTGTTTGCCCCGCGATCTCGACGGTCTCCGCTCCCGACTGGCAGGCTTCGATGGCCTCCTGAGCATCATCGATCGATCCGCCGAGCAGGCTGAGCCCCACGAAGAAGAGGATCGTCACGATGATGCCGACGACTGCGGCGACAGCGCCGGTGATGAGACCGGTCAGCGCGAGGCCCTTCGGCTGCGCCTTGCGCAGCGCCAGGATTCCGAGCACGAGCGCGACGATGCCGCCGACGGCACCGGCTACCGGCACCCAGCAGAAGATGAGGCTCAGAATGCCGAGGATGAGCGCGGTCAGGGCGAGGCCCTTCGGCTGCACGGGGCCGCCGTTGTACGCCGGCGATCCGGTGTACGGCGGCGCGCTCGGCGCGGCGTGCGCATTCGACGCGTCATGCGCGTTCGGCGCGCTCGAGGCAGCAGGAGGAGGCGGCACCGGGTTCGAGCGGTTGTCGTTGCCAGGCAGGTTGTCGGACATGATTCTCCTTCTATCGAACGTCGATGAGGCGTCTTCCCCCATCCGCCCTTCAAAGATAACGTTCAGCTTCGCCGTACGGGAGATTTTCGATCATTCGGAGCCCGGCCTTGACAGCGAGCGGCCTCGTCACCGCATCTGCACCTGCTGCACCGGCAGCGTGGAGTCCGCGCCGAAGACGAGCCCCGACGGCGCGTGCCCGCTCGCAACGAGTTGAGCTCCGAGCGACGCGATCATTGCCCCGTTGTCGGTGCACAGCGAGAGCGGGGGCACGCGCAGTTCGACGCCCGCGGAGGCGGCGCGCTCTGCGGCGAGTTCGCGGACTCGGGCATTCGCGACGACTCCCCCTCCGAGCAGCAGGCGGGGAACGTCGAGGGCGCGGCAGGCGGCGATGGCCTTCGTCAGCAGCACGTCCGCGACCGCCTCGCGGAAGCTCGCGGCGACGTCGGCCACCGGCACCGGCTCTCCCGCCGCCTGGCGCTTCTCGACCCAGCGCGCCACCGAGGTCTTCAACCCCGAGAACGAGAAGTCGTATCGATGCCGCTCGAGATCTTTGGGGAGCGTGAGCCCGCGGGGGAAGCGGATCGCATTCGGATCACCCGCGGCAGCGACCCGATCGATCTCCGGGCCCCCCGGGTAGGGCAGACCGAGCAGCCGGGCGACCTTGTCGAACGCCTCCCCCGCGGCATCATCGATTGTCTCGCCGAGCAGCTCCACATCCGAGACGAGATCGCGCACGAGCAGCAACGACGTGTGTCCGCCCGAGACGAGCAGCGCGACCGTCGGGAGTTCGAGTTCGCCGACCGCTCCGACCGCACCGCGCAGCCCGTCGCCGTGCAGCAGGTCGGCGCCGACGTGACCGACGAGGTGGTTCACCGCATAGAGCGGCTTGCCGAGAGACACCGCCAGCGCTTTTGCGGCTGAGACGCCCACCATGAGCGCGCCGGCCAGGCCGGGCCCCGACGTCACGGCGATGGCGTCGAGGTCGGCGAGCGCGACATCGGCGTCCGCGAGGGCGCGCTGGATCGTCGGGGTCATCGCTTCGAGGTGCGCCCGCGCGGCGACCTCCGGGATGACTCCGCCGTAGCGCGCGTGCTCATCCATCGACGACGCGATGGCATTGGCGAGCAGGGTGCGACCCCGCACAATGCCGACTCCGGTTTCGTCGCAGCTCGTCTCGATGCCGAGTACGAGTGGCTCGGTGACTGTCATGCGTGATCCTCCATTGCCGACGCCTCGCTCGGGCGCGCCCGCAGCTCGCGCCGCATCACGATCGCGTCGACGCCCTCGGGCTGGTAGTAGCGCGGCCGCACCCCGATGTCTTCGAACCCCAGGGACGCGTAGAGACGATGCGCCACCGCGTTGTCCGCCCGCACTTCGAGAAACACCTCGCGCGCCCCGCGCGACTCGGCGCTGTCGAGCAGCGCCTGCATGAGGCGTCTCCCCTGTCCCGTGCCGCGCAGCGACGGATGCACGGCGATCGTCTGAATGTCCGCTTCCGATCCGACCACGAGCAACCCCGCATACCCGACGACCTCACCGCGCGGTGAGACGAGTACCCGGTAGTCGCGGTGCTCCCCCGCGAGTTCCTCGCGCATCATCGCGCGGCTCCACGCGTCGCGGCCGAACACCGAGTCCTCGAGCGCCCAGACCGCGTCGAGATCGTCGATCACGGCGCTCCGGAGCGCCGGGGCCGGCGCGTCGGCGTTCACGCGGACACCCGCTTGGGCGCCGCAGGCTGCGAGACGTCGGGAGAGCGGAGGTACAGCGCTCGGTCGTTCTCGAACGGTCGACCGGCGGTGAGATGCCGGGCCGCGAGGCGCACCAGAGCAGCTGCCGGGATGCGCTCGGGCCAGATGTCGCCCGGGAGCTCCTCGTACTCGGAGCGCGCGACGAGTCGCGGGCCCCCCGTACCCACGGGGATGCCGGCAGCATCGAGGCCGGTGAACTCGGTGACGAAGAGCTCTCTGCGCCGAGCGTCCTGCACGACGCGCACAGGATCCTTCGTCCCCTGTTCGAACGCGTCGAGCGCGACCGCCGCGTGCCCTTCGAGCGGCAACAGCGGCGCCCCCGCTCCGATCGCGAAGGCGTGCGCGGCCGCGATGCCGACCCTGAGCCCCGTGAACGGGCCCGGACCGATGCCCGCGACCACGCCCGTCACCTGTGCGGGAGACGCATCACTCGCACGGAACACCTCGTCCAGCAGGCGCCCGATGGCCTCGGCGTGCCCGCGCGCATCGTCGCTGGATGCGACGTGCACGCGCCCGTCGACGCCGAGCGCGACCGTCGTGCCGATGGCGGTGTCGATCGCGAGCAGCACGTGCTCTCCGAGCTCCGGCATCGACGTGCTCATCCCAGTACTCCTTCTGCCCAGCGCGCCCCGTACCCCGTGACGGTGATGCGGCGCGGTTCGACGAGCGCCTCCGACCAATCCGCCGGATCCTCGTGGGAGATCGCGCCGTTCTTGGCGTCGGTCGCCCCGACCCGCGCACCCGCGGCCGCCGAATCGCCGAGCGGGCGCTCGATCACGATCTCGACCCAGTCCGCTCGCGTCTCGACGATGCCGGCGCCCCACTCGGCGACGACGACGGACCCCTCGAAGTCGAGGTCGAGGTCTTCGAGTTCATCGGGCCCGGCGAGTCGGTAGGCGTCGACGTGCACGAGCGGTGCGCCCCCGACGAGCGACGGGTGCGTCCTGGCGAGCACGAACGTCGGGCTCTGCACCGGCCCCCGCACACCGAGGCCCTCCCCGATGCCGCGCGTCAGCGTGGTCTTCCCCGCACCGAGCGGTCCGGTGAGGATCACGAGATCGCCCGCGCGGAGTACCCGCCCGAGCCGCACTCCGAGCTCGCCCATGGCCTCCGGATCCGGAGCGGAGTGCACCTCTTCGACACTGCGCTGCGCCGTCATCGCGCGGCCTCCACCACCACGAATGCTGTTGCGAAGCCTCCGTCGTGCGTCATGGAGACGTGCGGCATCACGGCGCCTGATCGAGCGAGTACCGCGAGCAGCCGTTCCGTGCGACCGAACGATGGCGCGCGATCGGTGTCGCGCTCGATCTCCATGTCGTGCCATTCCAAGCCGTCGGAACCGCCGAGCGCTTTGATCAGCGCCTCCTTCGCGGCGAAGCGCCCGGCGAGCGAATGCACGGGGCGCTCGCGCTCGGCCTCGGTGAACAGGCGCTCGAGCAGCCGAGGCGTCCGTTCGAGTGTGCGCTCGAAGCGAGCGATGTCGACGGTGTCGACGCCGATTCCGAGTATCATCGCGCTCCCCACGCGTCGAGACGTTGCGGTCTCGGCGCACCCTGCTTCTCTGACCCGCGTACCTGTGCTGCTGCTGCGCCGCTTATTCGACGGTGACCGACTTGGCGAGGTTGCGCGGCTGGTCGACGTCGAGTCCCTTCGCGGTCGAGAGCTCGAGGGCGAACCACTGGAGCGGGATGACCTGCAGCAGCGGCTCGAAGAGCGTGTCCGCGAGCGGCAGGCGCACCACGTCGTCGGCGTACGGAAGCACCGCCGTGTCGCCCTTCTCCACCACCGCGATGACGCGGGCGCCGCGAGCGCGGATCTCCTGGATGTTGGAGACCACTTTCGAGTGCATGATCGGCGAGGTGCGCGGGCTCGGCACGAGCACGAACACCGGCTGCCCGTGATCGATCAGCGCGATCGGTCCGTGCTTGAGCTCGCCCGCCGCGAAGCCCTCCGCGTGGATGTAGGCGATCTCCTTGAGCTTCAGCGCGCCTTCGAGGGCGATCGGGTACCCGACGTGCCGGCCGAGGAAGAGCACGGACCGGGTATCCGCCATCCAGTGGGCCAGCTGCGCGATCTGCTCGCGAGTCTCGATCGCCTCGGCGACCTTGGCCGGGAGCGCCTCGAACTGCTCGACCGCTCGCGCCTGCTCCTCCGCGGAGAACGTGCCGCGTACGCGGGCGAGGTGCAGACCGATCAGGTAGATGGCCGTGATCTGAGCGACGAATGCCTTCGTCGAGGCGACCGCGACCTCCGGCCCCGCGTGCGTGTACACGGCGGCATCGGATTCGCGAGGGATCGTCGCGCTCTGGGTGTTGCAGACCGAGATCGTGGTGACCCCGCGCTCGATGGCGTACTTGACCGCCATCAGCGTGTCCATGGTCTCGCCCGACTGGCTCACGGAGATCACCAGCGTGCGATCGGAGAGCACGGGATCGCGGTAGCGGAACTCGTGGCTCAGCTGCACCTCGACGGGTACGCGCGCCCACTGCTCGAGCGCGTACGACCCGACCTGCCCGGCGTACGACGCCGTGCCGCAGGCGATGATGATGATGCGGTCGATCCCCCGCAGGCGGTCATCGCCGAGCGCGGTGAGCTCCGGAATCTCCACCCCCGCGCCCGAGATGCGCCCGCGCAGCGTGTTGCCGACCGCGTCCGCCTGCTCGTTGATCTCCTTCGCCATGAAGGACGACCAGCCGCCCTTGTCGGAGGCGTCGGCATCCCACTCGACCTCGAACTCCTCGAACTCGACGGCGCTGCCCGAGAAGTCGGTGACGCGCACCTCCGACGGAGTGATGATGGCGATGCTGTCCTCCTCGACCGCGACCGCGCGCTTCGTGAAGGAGACGAAGGCGGCGACGTCGGATCCGAGGAAGTTCTCCCCGTTGCCGAGACCGATCACGAGCGGGGAGTGATGGCGCGCCGCCAGCACCGTGTCGGGGGCATCACGATGCATCGCGAGCAGCGTGAAGGTGCCCTGCAGGCGCGCGACGACCGAGCGGAACGCCGACTCGAGATCGCCCTGTCGCGCGACTTCGAGCCCGAGCAGAGCTGCGACGACCTCGGTGTCGGTCTCACTGAGCAGCTCGACTCCTGCGGCCTCCACTTCGGTGCGGAGTTCGGCGAAGTTCTCGACGATGCCGTTGTGGATCACCGCCAGCTTGCCGTCGTCACCGAGGTGCGGGTGCGCGTTGACGTCGGTCGGACCGCCGTGCGTCGCCCAGCGCGTGTGCCCGATGCCGGTGCCGGCCGCGTCGAGCGGGCTCGCCTCGAGGAGGTCCTCCAGCCGCGCGAGCTTGCCGGAGCGCTTGCGCACCGAGAGCGCGCCAGTGGTGTCGACGACCGCGACTCCCGCGGAGTCGTAGCCGCGGTACTCCAACCGTCGAAGCCCGTTCAGCAGCACCTCGACGGTGTCGTTCGGGCCGACGTATCCAACGATTCCACACATGCTGCTTAGTTTAGTGGCACCATTGATGCACGATGACCCAGAACACCTCACCGGCCGGCGTCGCGGTCTCCACCGACACGCACGCCCTGATCCGCCCCGAGTTCACCTCTCCCTTCACGGAGATCGACCGCGATGAGTGGGCCCGACTCGCCGGAGAGACTCCAATGCCGCTCAGCGAGGGTGAGATCGCCGCCTTCCGAGGCCTGGGCGAGCCGCTCGACCTCGCCGAGGTCTCCGAGGTGTATCGACCGCTCAGCCGCCTCATCAACCAGTACGCCATCGCGGCGCGCGAGATGCACCAGCGCACCCGAGGGTTCCTCCAGCGGGGCGACGAGCGGCAGAGCCCGTTCGTCATCGGCATCGCGGGCTCCGTCGCCGTCGGCAAATCGACCGTCGCGAGGATCCTCCGGGATCTGCTCGCGCGCTGGCCCGAGACCCCGCGCGTCGAGCTCGTCACCACCGATGGGTTCCTCTACCCCGCCGCCGAGCTCGAACGACGGGGCATCGCCCACCGCAAGGGCTTCCCGGAATCCTACGATCGGCGCAGTCTGCTGCGGTTCGTGTCGCAGGTGAAGGCCGGCGTCGACGAGGTGCGAGCGCCCCACTACAGCCACATCGTGTACGACATCGTCCCAGGCGAGTTCACCGTCGTCCGCCGGCCCGACATCCTGATCGTGGAGGGGCTGAACGTGCTGCAGCCGGCGTCCATGGCCCATCCGCTCGCCGTGAGCGATCTCTTCGACTTCTCCGTGTACGTGGACGCGCGTTCATCCGACATCCAGCGCTGGTACCGCCATCGCTTCCTGAAGCTGCGCGAGAGCGCGTTCGCCGATCCGAGCTCGCACTTCCGCCGTTTCGCGACCATCGACGACGATGCGGCGCTCGCGATCGCCGACGAGTTCTGGAACCACATCAACGAGCCGAATCTCGTCGAGAACATCCGCCCCACTCGGGCGCGGGCGAGCCTGGTCCTGCGGAAGGAATCAGACCACCGCGTGCAGAAGGTGCTCCTGCGGAAGGTCTGACGGGGACGGGATGCGACGACGAAGGGCCGGTCCCGTGACGGGCCGGCCCTTCGTCGTCGTCCATGCCGCTGCGGCGCAGGGGCATGTCGGTCGATTACACCGCGAGTCGTTCGAGTACGATCCCGGCGAGATCGTCGGCGAGCCGCTGGGCGTCGTCGACGTGCTCGGCCTCGACCATCACGCGAACCACCGGCTCCGTGCCCGACGGGCGCAGCAGCACGCGACCCTTGCCCGCGAGTGCGATCTCGGCCTGACGCACCGCCTGCTGCAGCACCTCGTCGCCGCCGACACCCGCGCGATCGACTCCGCGGACGTTCACCAGTACCTGGGGGTACACCGTCATGCACTCGGCGAGCTCCGCGAGCGGCTTCCCGCTGCGCACGAGCTCTGCGGCGATGTGCAGGCCGGTGAGAATCCCGTCGCCCGTCGTCGCATGCTCGCTCATGATCACGTGCCCCGACTGCTCCCCACCGAGCGAGTACCCCTCGGCATTGATGGCCTCGAGCACGTAGCGGTCGCCGACGCCGGTCTCCACCACGTCGATCCCGTTGTCGGCCATGGCGAGCTTCAGACCGAGATTCGACATCACCGTCGCGACGAGCGTGTTGCGTTCGAGCTTCCCGCGACGCGCCATCGACAGTGCGAGGATCGCCATGATCTTGTCG
Source organism: Leucobacter sp. USCH14 (assembly GCF_037619215.1). Lineage (NCBI taxonomy): Bacteria > Bacillati > Actinomycetota > Actinomycetes > Micrococcales > Microbacteriaceae > Leucobacter > Leucobacter sp. USCH14. The sequence goes on along the minus strand of NZ_JAQPZP010000001.1, from coordinate 420,564 downwards.
CCGTCGACCACGTTCCCGGCCGCGTCGACTGCGAGGCAGCGGTCGGCGTCTCCGTCGTGCGCGATGCCGAGATCGGCGCCGTGCTCGAGCACGGCGGCGGACAGGGGTTCCAGGTGCGTCGATCCGACGCCGTCATTGATGTTGAATCCGTCGGGATCGTTCCCGATCACCGTGACCCGAGCGCCCGCGTCGGTGAAGACGTCGGGAGAGATGCCCGCTGCGGCTCCGTGCGCGCAGTCGAGCACGACGTGCAGGTCGTCGAGACGAGTGCCCTCGAGCGTTCCGAGCAGATGCACCAGGTAGCGATCCTCGGCGTCCGCGAAACGGCGGATGCGACCGACCTCTCGGCCGGTCACGGCCACGACCGGCCCTTCCATCGCCGCTTCGATCTCATCCTCGGCGTCGTCGGCGAGCTTGCGTCCGCCCTCCGCGAAGAACTTGATGCCGTTATCGGGGGCGGGATTGTGCGAGGCGGAGACCATGACCCCGAAGTCGGCTCCGGTATCGGCGACGAGGTACGCCGCAGCCGGGGTCGGGATCACTCCCGCGTCGAGTACGTCGACTCCGGCCGACGCGAGACCCGCCGAGACCGCCGCGGAGATGAACTCTCCGGAGACGCGCGGATCGCGCGCAACGACGGCCACAGCACGACGGCTCTCGCCCCGGGCAGAACGCCCGAGAACGAGAGCCGCAGCGCGAGCGAGGCTGAGGGCCAGCTCGGCGGTCACATCGACCCCGGCCAGCCCTCGAACCCCATCGGTGCCAAACAGGCGTCCCATGTGCTGGAAGCCTCGATTTAGCGCTTCGAGTACTGAGGCGCCTTGCGGGCCTTCTTGAGACCGGCCTTCTTGCGCTCCTTGATACGCGCGTCGCGGCTCAGGAAGCCGGCCTTCTTCAGGGTGGCGCGGTTGTGCTCGGCGTCGATCTCGTTCAGCGCACGAGCGATCGCGAGGCGCAGTGCGCCCGCCTGACCCGAGGGGCCGCCGCCGCCGATGCGCGCGATGATGTCGTACGACCCGTTCAGCTCGAGAGCCGTGAAGGGGTCGGTGATGAGCTGCTGGTGCAGCTTGTTCGGGAAGTACTCGGCGAACTCGCGTCCGTTCACCGTGAAGGTGCCCGAGCCGGGGATGAGGCGCACGCGGGCGATCGCCTGCTTGCGACGACCCACTGCCGCACCGGGAACGGTGAGCGCGGGGCGGGGGGACGACGCGGCGGCGGCCTGCCCAGCCGGCGTCTCGGTGGTGTAGCTCTCGGTGGCCACGGTCTGCTCTTCAGTCACTGTGAATTCTCTCTCTGAGGTCTCGGGGCGCGATTACTGCGCGACCTGGCCGAAGGTGTAAGGGGTGGGCTGCTGAGCCGCGTGCGGGTGCTCGGCACCTGCGTACACCTTCAGCTTGCGGAACAGGTCAGCACCGAGCGAGTTCTTGGGGAGCATTCCGCGGATGGCCTTCTCGACCGCGCGCTCCGGGTTCTTCTCGAGGAGCTCGGTGTAGCTGACCGAACGGAGACCGCCCGGGTAGCCCGAGTGACGGTAGGCGCGCTTGTTCTTCGCCTTGTTGCCGGTCAGGACGACCTTGTCGGCGTTGATGATGACCACGTAGTCGCCCATGTCCATGTGGGGGGCGAAGGTGGTCTTGTGCTTGCCGCGGAGCAGAGCCGCGGCGTGCGATGCGAGGCGGCCGAGCACCACGTCTGCGGCGTCGATGACGACCCAATCGTGCTTCTGCTCGGCGGCCTTCGGTGAATACGTGCGAGTCACTAGAGTGCTGCTTTCTGTCGAATTGGAGGAGTTCGTGAATCCCGCTCCGGTGCGTGGTCCCCGAGGGGTGCGCGCGCGGCTGGAGGGCTCAACAAATCGGGTGCTTGCGCACCAAGGGTCAAGCCTAGCACAGAGCCACCCGGGCCTCTCCCCGCCGCTTCGAACGGAACTGCCGAGCGAATCGAGCGATTCAGTCGAGCGGGTCTCGTCGCGCTCGCGTCGCCGCGGCTCGAGCCTCCAAGGCGTCGTCATTCGGATACGCGATCTCCTCGAGCGAGAGCCCGTGCGCGGGCATCACCGTGAAGCGACTGGTTCTCGCACGCGCATGGCGCAGTGCCACGAGCTCGTCGTGCGCGATGCGCCCGGTGCCCACCGCTACCACCGCTCCGATCAGCGCGCGCACCATCGAGTGGCAGAACGCGTCGGCCTCGATCTGCGCGGCGTACGCCCCATCCTCCGTCCGCCTCCATTCGAAGCGCAGCAGATCGCGCACGGCGGTGGCGCCCTCGCGCGCCTTGCAGAACGTCGTGAAGTCGTTCAGCCCGAGCAGCTCATCGGCGGCGGCCTGCATAGCGTCGAAGTCGATCGGGCGGGGCACGTCCGCGGTGTATCGGGCGACGAGCGGATCCCGCCGCATGCCCGCACCGATCAGTCGGTACTCGTAGCGCCGCCGCAGCGCGGAGAACCGGGCGTCGAAGGCCGCAGGCACCCGATGCACGGAATGCACCACGATGTCGGGGGCCTCTCGTGCGACGACGCCGCTCAGCCTGCGCGCGCGCAGCCGCGCGAGTTCGGACTCGCCCGGTTCGGATGCATCGCGGCGCTGTCGCGCGCTCCACTTCTCCAGTTGGTCGGGCGTCACGTCGAGATGCGCGACCTGACCCCGGGCGTGCACTCCGGCGTCGGTCCGCCCGCCGACGGTGAGTCGCGCCGTCGAGGGCTCCGCGATCCGGAGCAGTGTCGCGATCGCCGCCTCGAGGCTTCCCTGCACCGTTCGCAGTCCCGGCTGCGCAGCCCAGCCCGAGAAGTCAGTGCCGTCGTACGACAGATCGAGTCGCAGGCGCGCCAGAGCCGAGTCCATGCTTCGATCCTGCCAGACGTCTCCCAGGGTGCCCGATCTCGCGACGTACACTGGTTGCCCGAGCCGCTCGAGCTGCGGCGCACCGATCACCATGACGCAGACTCCGCCACCCCGATTCCACACTCCTCGCGCCGGCCGGCTCGGGGGGCTCGATGGCCTCCGCGCGATCGCGGTGGGTCTGGTGCTCTGCTACCACCTCTTCCCCGGTTCGCTGCCGGGCGGGTTCCTCGGCGTCGACGTGTTCTTCGCCATCAGCGGCTTCCTCATCACCACGCTCCTGCTGCGCGAGCACCGGAGCACCGGCCGAATCGCCCTGTGGAGTTTCTGGAAGCGCCGCGCACGGCGCCTCCTGCCCGCACTCGGGCTCGTACTCGTCATCTCGACTGCGCTCGCACTGCTCGCGAACCGCGATCTCCTCGTGGGAATCGGCCGTCAGATCGCGGGCGCCGCGCTGTTCGTCAGCAACTGGACCTCCATCGTCGGCGGCGCCGACTACTTCGCCAGGGATGCTCCGGAGCTCTTCAGGAACACCTGGTCGCTCGCCATCGAGGAGCAGTACTACATCGTGCTGCCCCTCCTCCTGCTCGTGGTGGTGAGGATCGGCAACAGGTACGTCCGCGCGCTGCCCCTGGCCGCGCTCGGCACCGCGTCGGCCCTGCTCATGGCGGGGCTCGCCGCCGCGGGAGCCGACCCGACGCGCGTGTACTTCGGCTCCGACACGCACATCTTCGGGCTCGCCTGCGGCGCGGCTCTGGCCCTCGCAACGGCCCCGCGCTCCACTCCCGCGCCGCAGGAAACCGCGAGCGCTCTCGCGCACGTCGTATCGGCCGCAACCGCGATCGCAGGCCTCGCGACCCTCGGCTGGCTCGCCGCGACGCTGCGCGAGGGCAGCGCCGAGAGCTTCGCCTGGGGCTTCCAGCTCGCCACGCTGGCAGCGCTCGCGACGGTGTGGGCCGTCTCCCGACCCGGAGTCTGGATCGGGAGAGCACTGGACGCGCGACCGCTGCGGTGGATCGGCGAACGCTCCTACGGCATCTACCTCTGGCACTGGCCGCTGCTGCTCATCGCCTCGGCGGTGCTCGGAACATGGCCCGCGCAACTGGTCGGAGCGATTACGCTTGCACTGTCGGTCGCCGTGGCGGCGCTCTCGTACCGGTTCGTCGAGGAGCCCGTGCGTCGATTCGGATTTCGACGGACGCTGGCCCGGGCGCTTCGGCCCGGACGCATCGAGCCGCGAGGTCGATTGGTGCCGGCAGTGATCGGGGGCGTGCTCGTGCTCGCGGTCCCCGCCGCCGCGGCGGCCGTCGCCACTGCACCGTCGCGGAGCTCCGCCGAGGACGCGGTGGCACGAGGGGAAGCGGCGCGGGAGGCCCAGCAGGAGGAGCCGGAGGCAAGTGCTGAGGAGCCGACGTCGGCGCCGACGCAGGCCGGGCCGCTGCAGCCGGAGGGCACCGAGGTCACCGCCATCGGCGACTCGGTGATGCTCGCGAGCCTCCCGGAGCTCGAAACGCGCTTCTCCGGCATCACGATCGACGCCGCCGTGTCGCGCGGCATGGGCGTCGGCGTCGAGATCGCCGCGCAGCAGGCCGATGCCGAGACTCTGCGCCCGGTGCTCCTCGTGGGGCTCGGCACCAACGGGCCGATCAACGTCGACGAACTCGACGCGCTGCGTGCGGCAGCCGGAGACAGGCAGATCGTACTGGTCAACGCTCACGGCGACCGCGAGTGGATTCCCGGAGTGAACGAGGCGCTCCGCGAGTACGCGGAGTCGCATCGCGGGGTGGTGGTCGCCGACTGGGACGAGACGATATCGGCCGCACCGAGCACCGCACTGGCGGGAGACGGGATACACCCGAACCCCACCGGGGGCGAGCTCTACGCCGATTGCGTGCGGCGGGCCATCGACGACCTGCAGCAGCCCGGGGAGGGCGTCGGCTTCTCGGTGCCCCGGCGGTGAACGCGAGAACCCCGCCGATCGTCCGGGAGACGAGCGGCGGGGTCCAGACTGCGGGGCGAGCGAATCAGTTGTCGCGCGCGCCCACCATTCGCGCGCGCCGCGCGAGGAGCAGTGCCCCACCGAGCACTGCGAGCGTTCCCGCGATCAGGCCGGCGGTTGCTGCAGACTCCGAGCCGGTCGATGCCAGCGCACCGCTGCCGTCGCTTCCGGCCTGAGCCGCTCCGGCGCTGCCCGCGTTCGCGTTCGCCGACGTGCCCGACGCGTCGCCGCCGGCCGCTGCAGCAGCGCCATCGGCACCACCCGCCGCAGCGCCATCGGCGCCGCCGTTCGCCGCACCGTCGGCGGCGCCCGGAGCAGCAGCATCGATCTGCAGGGGCACCGTGACCGTCGTGCCGCTGACGTCCGTCGTCATGGTGAGCGTCGCCGCACCGGAGACGCCCTCGGGAATGGTGACGGCGAGCGTCGCAGCGCCATCGGTCACCGGCGCCGATGCGAGCACTGCCGCATCGCCGACCATGACGTCCTCCGCGTCGATCGAAGCGGAGATCTCAGTGTTCTGCGGCACGCCGAGCGAGGTGAGGTCGAGCTTCTCGAAGCGCATCTCGAGCTCCGCACCCGGCTGCAGCGGACCCGTGGGCAGGCCTGCGACCTGCACGGAACGCCGGTCGTAGCTCGGCGAGACCGGGCTGTTGCTGCGCAGGTACTCGATCCACGCGTCGCGATCCACGAGGCCCGTGTCCTGCGTGTCGGTGCCGTTCGCGAACTCGCGGAAGTTGTCGCCTCCCTGCAGCAGGAAGCTGAACGAGCCAATGCGGTACTCGCGTTCGGGATCGATCGGCGCACCGTTGACCATGATGCTCGTGATGCGGTCGCCCTCCTCGCGAGTGTCGTCGAAGGTATAGCTGACATTCTCCGAGAGACCGAGCTGCAGGTACGGCTTCGAGGGAACCTCGCCATCCTCCGTGCGCTGCCACTGCTGTTCGAGCACGGTCTTGAACTGGGCCCCGGTGAGGGTCGTCGTCCAGAGGTTGTTCAGGAACGGCAGCACGGCATTCGCCTCGGCGTAGGTGATATCGCCCGCTTCGAGTTCGGCGCGCAGGCCGCCCGGGTTGACCACGCCGATCTCGGCTCCGCCTCGTTCCTCCGACGCCAGCGTTGCGAGCATCGCATCGGCGACGAAGTTGCCGAGCGTCGACTCGGAACCGCGGTCGTCTCGCGCATCCCCGATGTGCGCGGTGGTGATGTCAGCGGTCGCTTCGCCGATCTTCTGATTCCCGATCTCTGCGGCGTTCTCGAGCGCGGCATTCACGATGCGCTGCACCTCGGCCACCACGGGCGAGCCGGCGACGAGCTCCGCATCGTCGGTCGTGACGCGCTCGACGTTTCGGTTGACGAGCGTCTCGGTCTCGCCCGTCGCCGTATCGAACTCGATGACGACCTGACCGATGCGCTCACCGTAGCTGCCGGTCTGCAGCACCGGGCGCGTGCTCCCATCCGCGGCTCCGGGGACGGGGGCGTCCCAGGCGTATTCGGCGTGCGTGTGACCGTTGAAGATCACGTCGACCTCCGCGCTCGTCTCGGAGACGATGCGCTCGAAGACACCGCCCTCGGCGATCTGCTCTTCGAGGGTCGTTCCCTCGGCGTTCCCACCGGCGGCGCCTTCGTGGTACTCGGCCACGATGACATCGGCTTCACCGTTCTCGGGGTCTCCATCGGTGAGCTGCGCGGCGACGCGGTTCACCGCGGCGACCGGATCGCCGAACTCGATCCCCTCGATGCCGCCCGGGGAGACGAGCGACGGCGTCTCCTGCGTCACGGCGCCGATGATGGCGACCTCCACCCCGTCGATATCGATGATCTCGTACTCCTGCATCGCTGGAGCGCCGACGCGGGTGACGTTCGCGCCCAGGTACGGGAATGCGGCGGCTTCCTTCACCCGGCCGTCGAGGTCGGCGAACCCGCGGTCGAATTCGTGATTGCCGACTGCTGAGGTTGCGAGCCCGAGTGCATTCAGCACGTCGATGGTCGGCTGATCATCGGCTGCGGACGACGCGAACAGCGAGGCTCCGATGTTGTCGCCCGAGGAGATGAACGCGCTGCTCTCCGGGTACTCGGCGCGCAGGCTCTCGACCGTACCGGCGAACTTCACGGTGTTCTTGTCGATGCGGCCGTGGAAGTCGTTGATGTTCAGCAGGTTGAGCTGCTTCTTCTGCGCAGCCTCCAGGTCGGTGGAGATGCCGACGACGATGGGGTCGTGGTCGGAGGAACGGAACGGACCGTCGGCGAAGAGATCGACGACGTTGTAGTTGTAACGGCTGTATTCGAGCGCGACCGCCTCGACCGAATTGATGTTCCAGATATCCGCACCCGTGACGAGCTCCTCCGCCTCGGGAGAGGCGAAGATGTAGTCGAGGGAGCCGATGGCGCCGTCGAAGGCGTAGGTCTCCTCCCCCGTCTTCGCTCCCTGATTCACGTACTCGGCATCGAGAATGCGCTGGATCGGCGTCTCGCCCGCATACGCATTGAAATCGCCGACGAGGAACACGCGTTCGGTGCCCGCCTGCGTCTCCATCTCGTTCGCGAACTCGAGCAGTGCTTCCGCCTGCCGCGTGCGGTCGCCGTTGAAGGCGCCCACGCCGTCTTTTAGATCGGCGTTGTCGCCGGTGGCAGCCGGCCGGCTGTCGCCCTTCGACTTGAAGTGGTTCGCGATCACCAGGAAGTCGGCGTCGGACCCGACGGGCCGGAACTGCTGCGCGAGCGGCTCTCGCGCGTTCGAGAATGCGGCGGAATCGGTGAGGATCACCGACGCCTCGACGGGCTCGATCGAGTCCTTCTTGTAGATGAACGCGGTGCGGATGACATCCTCGTTCGCGGGCACGTTCTCGGGAGAGCGGACGTAGTCCCACTGCCCGGCGGTGAGCGTCTCATCCGCGTTCAGAGCGCCCACGAGGTTCGCGAGCGCCGCATCGCGGTCCTTGCCGAAGCGAGCCGAGTTCTCGATCTCCTCGAGCGATACGACGTTGGCATCGAGCGCGTTGATCGCGTCGACGATCTTGCCCTGCTGGCGGTCGAAGCTCGCCTGGTCCCAGGCCCCGCGCGCATCGCATCCGGTGCGCACGGCGATTCCGTTGCCCTCGCGATCCTCGTACGGCTGGCACCCTGCGACGTCGACGCCGAGTGTCACGAAGTAGTTCAGCACGTTGAAGCCCGCCAGACGCACGTCTCCCCCGACCTCGGCGGGGCGATCCTCACGAGTGTCGGCGAAGGTCGCCGGCTGCTGCGCTCCGGCGTTCTCGGGCGTGAGCTGCGTCGTCGGCTGGAACTTCCAGGCCCCGTTGCGGTAGTCGAGCACGACCGGCTTCGTGAACGTCACCGCGGCACCCACGCGCACGGGCGAGGTGCTCGAGAGGTACGGCACCGGCGCGTCCTTCTGCGTGTTGAAGTTGATGCTCGAGCCGTCGTCGAGCAGCACGCCGATCGCGGCGTTCCTCGCCTGCGCGTCGAGATACGCCTCGCTGCCCGGCGCACCGGCCGCGGTGGGCGTCAGCAGCGGCGCGCTGTCGGCCGCGAGCCCGATCTCGCCGGTGAAGTTCGTATCGTAGGTATCGGAGACGGTGAAGTCGCCCTGCGGAGCGATCAGCATGCTCTCGAGCGTCTCGCGCTCGGCGTCGGTCGCCGGGAATCCGACTGTCGCCGGCGCGACAGGTTCGGCGGACTCCGCAAGCACGGTCAGGTCGCCCGCGGAGACGGTGATCTCGGTGAGCCCGTTGAACTCGGATACGGTACCGGTGATCTCCACGTGCGCGCCGATGTTCGCCTCGGCGACGGTGTCCGAGGAGTATACGAAGATCGCGTCCGAGGCCGCGTGCACGGCAGGATCGACGTCGCCGCCCGTTCCGGCGGTCTGAATCGTGTACCCGGCGAAATTGCCCGTCGGATACGAGGCAGTGACGACGCCCCGCGTCTTCACCCGCTGGCCTGCCAGCGGGCTCGCAGGCCCCGTGCCCTGAATCTCGGCGATCGGCGTCACCGTCTCCGGATCGACCGGCTCCGGCTCCTCGACGGGGGGAACACCCGACGCCGTCGGAGACGGGGTCGTGACGGCGAAGTCGGCCGCGTTGTCGTCGGTATCGTCGAACCCCTGTCGCTCGATGCTCTGGGCGCCCGTCGGAGCGGGCGCGGCTGCGGCGCCCTCGAACCTCGCTGCGTTTCCGTACCCCGCGAAGTCCGCGACCGTCGCCGCGTCGAGTTCGGCGCCGAGTGCGATCGGCGCCGTCGTCTTGGCGAGCACGAGCTGCCCACCACCCGCACCGGCCGCGAGCGTCGAAGTGAGGTCTCCCGTCGGCACTGCGGCGCCGTTCGAGCCGGTCGTACCGGTGATCAAGAAGGTGCCGTTCGCCGGCACGGAACCGGAGAGCGGAATCACCCCCGAGCCGGAAGCGGGCGCGGAGGCCGCGGCCGACCGGTACTGCAGCGACCAACCGGCGAGGCTGATCGGGGCATCGGTCGGGTTCGCGAGTTCGACGTAGTCCGCGTTGAGCGCAGCGCCGCCATTGCCTCCCGCGGCATAGATCTCATTGATCACCACCCCGGTTCCGTCGACGCTGGCGACGGCTGGGGTGGCGATGAGTGGGACAGCGGCGAAGGCGGCGATTGCCGCACCCGCGCAGAGGCGATGGGATCGTTTCAGGGACACCGTTTCTCCGTTGATCACGGGCCGACGCGCTCGCAGACCCGGGGCGCCGGTGGTTTCCGGCGTCTTGCATCGACCGACCGACCGGGCGACGCTGTCGACGGTACGGAACCGGAGTGACCGACACAGCGCGTGCAGCTTCACGGCGCGTGAACGACGGGTGCCGCTCGATGAACTCCTCCCCTGTGAGAGTTCCCCAACCCTCGGAGACGCGAGAACCCCGTCGCGCGGTGCGCGACGGGGTTCTCGACGAACAGCTCGAGACTTACTCGGCCTTCTCCTCGGCCGGAGTCTCAGCGGTCTCCTCGGCCGGAGCCTCGGTCGCCTCTTCCGCGGGTGCCTCGGTGGGCTCTTCCGCAGGCGCCTCCGCAACCGGCGCGGCCGGCTTCTCAGCCTTCGGCTTCGGCGAAACCGGCTCGAGCACGAGCTCGATCACCGCGAGCGGCGCACGATCGCCCTTGCGGAAACCGGTCTTCACGATGCGCGTGTAGCCGCCTTCACGGTTCTCGACGAGCGGCGCGATCTCGGTGAAGAGCTCGTGAACGACCGACTTGTCGAGGATCTGACGCATCACACGACGGCGCGAGTGCAGGTCACCGCGCTTCGCGAACGTGACGAGGCGCTCGGCGACGGGCTGCAGGCGCTTCGCCTTGGTCTCCGTCGTCTGAATCCGCTTGTGCTCGAAGAGCTGCGATGCCAGCTGGTTCAGCATCAGACGCTCGTGTGCGGGGCCGCCTCCGAGGCGGGGGCCCTTGTTGGGCTTGGGCATTATTTACTCCAGTAGATGTGCGGTCGGGCTGACAGTGCCGAACCGTTAGTTGTTGTCGTCTTCGTAGCTATAGAACTGCGCGCCGTCGAACCCGGGCACCGCGTCCTTGAGCGAGAGGCCCATCTCGGTGAGCTTGTCGCGCACCTCGAATACCGACTTCTGGCCGAAGTTGCGAATGTTCATCAGCTGCGCCTCGGAGAGCGCGACCAGTTCGCTCACCGTGTTAATGCCCTCGCGCTTGAGGCAGTTGTAGCTGCGCACGGAGAGGTCCAGATCCTCGATCGGGATCGAGAGCTCGCCCTCTGCGACGACCTCGACCGGCGCGGGGCCGATCTCGACGCCCTCGGCGGCGGTGTTCAGCTCGCGTGCGAGCCCGAAGAGCTCGACGAGGGTCGATCCGGCCGAAGCGATCGCGTCTCGAGGGGAGATCGCGGGCTTCGACTCGACATCGACGACGAGGCGGTCGAAGTCGGTGCGCTCACCGGCGCGCGTCGCTTCGACGCGGTACGTGACCTTCAGCACCGGCGAGTAGATCGAGTCGACCGGGATGCGGCCGACCTCTGCGTCCTCGTTGCGGTTCTGAGCGGCGGAGACGTACCCGCGGCCGCGCTCGATGGTCAGCTCGAGTTCGAACTGGGCCGAGTCGCTGAGCGTGGCGATGACGAGCTCCGGGTTGTGCACCTCGACACCCGCCGGGGCGGAGATGTCGGCGGCGGTGACCTCGCCGGCGCCGGTCTTCCGCAGGTAGGCGGTGATGGGCTCGTCGTGCTCGCTCGAGACGACGAGATCCTTGATGTTGAGGATGATCTCCGTGACGTCCTCGGTCACGCCCGGAATGGTCGTGAACTCGTGGGCGACGCCCTCGAAGCGCACGCTCGTGACGGCCGCGCCGGGGATGGACGACAGCAGGGTACGACGCAACGAGTTGCCGAGCGTGTAGCCGAAGCCGGGCTCAAGCGGCTCGATGGCGAAACGCGAACGGAACTCGGAGATCGATTCTTCAGTCAGAGTGGGTCGCTGTGCAATCAGCACGGTGTGTGATCCTTTCGCTGGAGTCCGCTATATGACTCATGCGGTATCGGGATTGAAGTGGGCTGAAGCACCGACCGGAGCCGGTGCAGAGAATGACGGATCGCCGCCCCACGGGCGGCAGTCGCGCCGGCGTCAGCCGGCGCGACTCTCCGATCAGACGCGGCGACGCTTCGGCGGACGGCACCCGTTGTGCGTCTGCGGCGTGACGTCGTTGATCGAGCCCACCTCGAGGCCTGCGGCCTGCAGCGAGCGGATCGCGGTCTCGCGGCCCGAGCCCGGTCCCTTGACGAAGATGTCGACCTTCTTCATGCCGTGCTCCTGCGCCTTGCGCGCAGCGGACTCAGCAGCGAGCTGAGCGGCGAACGGGGTCGACTTGCGCGAGCCCTTGAAGCCGACGCCACCGGAAGAGGCCCAGCTGATCACAGCACCCGTGGTGTCCGTGATCGAGACGATCGTGTTGTTGAACGTCGACTTGATGTGGGCCTGGCCCACGGCGACGTTCTTCTTATCCTTGCGACGCGGCTTGCGAGCCGCGGTCTTTGGTGCAGCCATTGAGTGTTCTCCTGAAAAGCTCTGTGTGGTGGTCTAACGGACCGGCGTTACTTCTTCTTGCCGGCGACGGTGCGCTTCGGGCCCTTGCGGGTACGAGCGTTCGTCTTGGTGCGCTGACCGTGCACAGGCAGGCCCTTACGGTGGCGGAGCCCCTGGTAGCTGCCGATCTCGACCTTGCGGCGGATGTCGGCTGCGACCTCGCGACGGAGATCGCCCTCAACCTTGAAGTTGCCCTCGATGTAGTCGCGCAGTGCGACGAGCTGGTCATCCGACAGGTCCTTGACGCGGATGTTGCCATCGATGTTGGTGTCGGCGAGGGTCTTGAGTGCGCTGGTGCGCCCGACGCCGTAGATGTAGGTGAGTGCGATCTCAACGCGCTTATCGCGTGGGATGTCGACTCCTGCGAGACGTGCCATGTTGGCTCTCCTTGCGGATCGTGGAGGTGTGGTGCGCATCGGGGGTTCGGGCCTCCGGCCCGAGGTGTCCCCTGCTCGGCAGTGCCGACCAGGTTCTTCGATGCGCTGGATCAGATATTCGGTTGTGTGTTCTGCTGAGCCGCCTTGAGCGGCTGGGCATCAGCCCTGGCGCTGCTTGTGGCGCGGGTTGCTCTTGCAGATCACCATGACGCGTCCGTGGCGACGGATGACCTTGCAGTGATCGCAGATCGGCTTGACGCTGGGGTTGACCTTCATGATGATTCCTTCGTGTGTATCGCTGTCCTCGTACTCGCGGAGTGCCGCGAGTCGTTACTTCCCAGCGACCTACTTGTAGCGGTAGACGATGCGTCCGCGAGTCAGATCGTAGGGCGTCAGCTCCACGATCACGCGATCCTCGGGGAGGATGCGGATGTAGTGCTGGCGCATTTTGCCCGAGATATGAGCGAGCACCTTGTGTCCATTGGTCAGCTCGACGCGGAACATCGCGTTCGGCAGAGCCTCGACGATGTGTCCCTCGATCTCGATGACGCCGTCTTTCTTCGCCATAGCCTCACTATCGCTTGCGTAGGTGTACTGGTCATGCGAATGCTCAGCTTCCGCGTCTCCGACCGCGATCCGACGCGAGTCGGTGCGAACGCAAAAGCAGGCGCAAAGCACCAAAGATCAAGAGTACCCGGCGTGTCGCCTTTTGTAAAGCTCGCGGCGCGTCATATCGGACCCGCGGCTTACGGGATCGGCACGGGGCGAACGCCCAGCGGTTCCAGTCCGCTCGCACCGCCGTCCTCGGCAGTGAGGACCCAGATGCCGCGATCGTGCACCGCCACCGTGTGCTCCCACTGCGCGCTCATGGAGCCGTCGGCCATCGTCACGGTCCACTCGTCGTCCTCGATGTCGGTCTCGATACCGCCCGCCGAGATGATCGGCTCGATCGCCACGACCAGACCGGGCTTCACCTCGGGCCCGCGGCGGCGCACCGGGACGTTGAAGACCGGCGGATCCTCATGCATGCTGCGCCCGATACCGTGACCGATGTAGTCCTCGAGCACACCGAAATCGCTATGTGCGCGCACATATCCCGCGACGGCCTCCCCTACCTCATTCAGGTGCTTCGCCGAAGCGAGCCGCGCGATCCCCCGCCACATCGCCTGCTCGGTGACGTCGCTGAGGAGCTGGTTCGCCGCGGTGCGCTCGGGGTCCGCGTGGTCGGGCAGCACCGCGGTGAAGGCGGAGTCGCCGTGCCATCCGTCGACGACCGCTCCCGCATCGAGCGCGACGATGTCGCCCGGCTCGAGCGGGCGCTCCGTGGGGATGCCGTGCACCACGTGCTGATTCACATTGGCGCAGATCGTGTGACGGTACCCCGGTTCGAGCATGAAGTTCGGCGCGCCTCCGCGCTCGCGGATCGCCCGTTCTGCGAGCGCGTCGAGCTCGAGCGGCGTCACGCCGGGCGCTACCGCTGCACGCATCGCATCGAGCGCTGCTGCCGTCGCGCGACCCGGCTCGATCATCAACCGCAGTTGCGCCGGTGACTTGTAGATCGATCGTCGCAGCAGGCCTCGACGCGCCAACGGCTACTGCCCGACTCGAGCGTTAAGCTGAGCCGACAGGCCGGCCGCAATCCGCTCGGAGACCTCGTCGATGGTGCCGAGCCCGTCCACGGGCACCAAGATGCCGCGCTCCGAGAACAGGGCGATCAGCGGAGCGGTCTGCTCCGCATACACATCCTGTCGATGCCGGATGACCTCTTCAGTATCGTCCGCGCGGCCCTCGAGCGCCGCCCGCTTCAGCAGCCGGGCGATGACCTCTTCCGGATCCGCCTCGAGCAGCACGACGGCGTCGAGAGACCCCGCGCCGAGCATTCCGTCGAGCGCGTGCACCTGCTCGACCGTGCGCGGGTAACCGTCGAGGAGGAAGCCCGACGCTGCGTCATCCTGGGCGATCCGATCTGCGACGATCGCGTTCGTCAGCTCGTCGGGCACGAGCTCGCCCTGCTCGATGATGGCCTGCACCTGCTTGCCGAGCTCCGTTCCCCCCTGGATGTTCGACCGGAAGATGTCGCCCGTCGAGATCGCGGGCACACCGTACCGCTCGGCGATCCGGCCGGCCTGGGTCCCCTTGCCAGCGCCGGGAGGACCGATGATGAGCAGACGGGCGGTGGTCTCTTCGGTCACTTGAGGAGCCCTTCGTAGTGGCGCTGCTGCAGCTGCGCGTCGATCTGCTTCACGGTCTCCAGGCCGACGCCCACGATGATAAGAATCGAGGCCCCGCCGAACGGGAAGTTCTGGTTCGCGCCGAAGAACGACAGCGCGACGAGCGGCAGCAGCGCAATGACGCCGAGATAGAGCGAGCCCGCACTCGTAATGCGGGTGAGCACGTAGTTGAGGTACTCCGCCGTCGGCCTGCCGGCCCGGATACCCGGGATGAAGCCGCCGTACTGCTTCATGTTGTCGGAGACCTCTTCGGGGTTGAACGTGATCTGCACGTAGAAGAAGGTGAACCCGATCACGAGCAGGAAGAAGACGAGCATGTAGATCGGCTGGTCGCCGTAGACCAGGTTGTTCTGAATCCACACCACCCATGGCTTCGGATCCTCGCCGATCTGAGGCTGGTTGAACTGCGTGATGAGCATGGGGAGGTAGAGGATCGCCGACGCGAAGATCACCGGGATCACGCCCGCCATGTTCACCTTGATCGGAATGTACGTGCTGCTTCCGCCGTACGTGCGACGCCCGACTACGCGCTTCGCGTACTGCACCGGGATGCGCCGCTGGGACTGCTCGACGAACACCACTGCCGCAACGACGAGGAGACCGACGGCGAGGACTATGAAGAAGACCTCCCAGCCGCGCGACTCCTTGATGATCCACATCGCACCGGGGAACGTCGCCGCGATCGAGGTGAAGATGAGGAGGGACATGCCGTTGCCGACGCCGCGCTCGGTGATGAGCTCGCCGAACCACATGATCAGGCCGGTGCCGGCGGTCATCGTGATGATCATGATGAGCACCGCCCACCATTCCTGCGACACGAGGTTCTGGCACGCCTGGTTCGCCGCGGCGCCGAAGAGCTGACCCGACCGGGCGACCGTGATGAGCGTGGTCGACTGCAGGATCGCGAGCGCGATGGTCAGGTAGCGCGTGTACTGCGTGAGCTTCGCCTGCCCCGCCTGACCTTCCTTGTGCAGTGCCTCGAAGTGCGGGATCACGACGCGCAGCAGCTGGGTGATGATCGACGCCGTGATGTAGGGCATGATGCCGAGGGCGAAGATCGAGAGCTGCAGCAGCGCGCCGCCGCTGAACAGGTTGATCATGTCGTACAGGCCGGAGCTGCCCTGGTTCTGGTTGGCCACAAGACACGCTTGAACGTTGTTGAAGTCGACGAACGGTGCGGGGATGAATGACCCGAGCCGGAACAACGACACGATTGCGAGCGTGAAGACGATCTTCCGCCGCAGATCGGGTGTCCGGAAGATCCGTCCGATGGCGCTGAACAAAATCTGCCTCCTGGAACGTCGTAAGGGGCTTCGCCTACCGACGAGAACCAATTGCTCCAGCCTACACGGCGAGTGCCGCATGACCGAGCCATCGCCATGAATGGCGGGTGAAACAAGACAGCGAGGGTGGGCGGGAACGGCATGAATGCCGCCCCCGCCGATCCCCCGCTACTCGGGAGACTCCCGAGGGTACTGCTGGTCCGATCGGACCGTTACTTCACAGCTCCGCCCGCGGCGACGATCTTCTGCTCGGCAGAGCTGGAGACCTTGTCGACCTGTACGGAGAGCTTGACCTGAAGGTCGCCGTTGCCCAGCACCTTGACGGGCTGGTTCTTGCGCACGGCGCCCTTGGCCACCAGATCCTCGACGGTGACGTCCCCACCCTGCGGGTAGAGCTCGGCGAGCTTCGCGACGTTCACCACCTGGTACTCGGTGCGGAACGGGTTCTTGAACCCGCGGAGCTTCGGGGTGCGCATGTGCAGCGGCATCTGCCCACCCTCGAAGCCTGCCTTGACCTGGTACCGGGCCTTGGTGCCCTTGGTGCCGCGGCCGGCGGTCTTGCCCTTCGATGCCTCACCGCGACCCACGCGGGTCTTGGCCTTCTTGGCACCGGGAGCCGGGCGGAGGTGGTGCGCCTTCAGCACCGACTCACGCTCCTCGTTGTTCTCGCTCATGCGTCGATCTCCTCAACCACTACCAGGTGAGCGACCGCGCGAATGTACCCGCGGTTCGCCTGGGTGTCCTCGCGAACGACCGACTGGCCGATCTTCCGGAGGCCCAGGCTGCGGAGCGTGTCGCGCTGGTTCTGCTTCTCACTGATGACGGACTTCGTCTGCGTAACCTTCAGGCTCTTCGCCATTACGCACCTGCCTTTGCCTTCGCGGCAGCGTCGGCCGCGGCCTTCGCCTCGGCGCGCACGATGCGAGCCGGAGCGACGCGGTCGAAGTCGAGGCCGCGGCGGGCTGCGACGGAGCGGGGCTCCTCGAGCTGCTGCAGCGCCTCGACGGTCGCATGCACGATGTTCAGGGTGTTCGACGAACCGAGCGACTTGCTCAGCACATCGTGGATGCCAGCGCACTCGAGCACGGCGCGGACGGGGCCACCGGCGATAACACCGGTACCTGCCGCGGCCGGGCGCAGAAGCACGACGCCGGCTGCCGCCTCGCCCTGGACGGGGTGCGGAATGGTGCTGGCGACGCGCGGAACGCGGAAGAAGTTCTTCTTCGCCTCCTCGACGCCCTTCGCGATTGCGAGCGGCACCTCCTTGGCCTTGCCGTAGCCGACGCCGACGGTTCCGTTGCCATCGCCCACCACGACGAGCGCGGTGAAGCTGAAGCGACGGCCGCCCTTGACGACCTTCGACACGCGGTTGATGGTCACGACGCGCTCGAGGAACTGGCTCTCGTTGCGGTCGCGTCCGCCGCGCTCGTTGCGGGTGCCGCGATCGCGGCTCCCGCGACGCTGCTCGCGCGGTTCGTTGCGGTGATCCTGAGCCGGAGCGGCCTGCGCGGCCGTCGTCTCAGACTGGGCCTCTGCAGACACTTGCTGCTCCTTCGTTTCGTTGCTCACAGGGTCAGCCCTCCTTCACGAGCGCCATCGGCGATCGCTGCGACGCGACCGGCGTACTTGCTCCCGCCGCGGTCGAAGACCACTGCGTCAATGCCAGCGCCCTTGGCGCGCTCGGCGACGAGTTCGCCGACCTTGCGAGCCTTGGCGGTCTTGTCACCGTCGAAGGAGCGGAGATCGGCTTCCATGGTCGAAGCCGAAGCGAGGGTGAGACCCTTCGAATCGTCGACGACCTGCACGAAGACGTGACGCGAGGAGCGGTTGACGACGAGACGGGGGCGAACCTCCGTGCCGACGATCTTCTTGCGCAGGCGGGTGTGGCGGCGAACGCGCGCAGCCGACCGACCCTTAGCCCGGGATACTGAAGCGGCCATGGGTTACTTACCAGCCTTTCCTGCCTTGCGACGGACAACCTCGCCCGCGTAGCGAATGCCCTTGCCCTTGTAGGGCTCCGGCTTCTTCAGCTTGCGGATGTTGGCTGCGGCCTCGCCGACAGCCTGCTTCGAGATCCCGCTGACGGTGATCTTGGTGTTGCCCTCGACCGCGAGGGTGATGCCCTCGGGGGCGTCCACGCTGACCGGGTGCGAGAAGCCGAGCGCGAGCTCCAGGCCGGTGCCCTTCTGCTGCACGCGGTACCCCGTGCCGACGACCTCGAGCTGCTTCGAGTAGCCCTCGGTCACACCGATAATGTTGTTGTTGATGAGCGTGCGGCTCAAGCCGTGCAGCGCTCGGGAGTCGCGCTCGTCGTTCGGGCGGGTGACGAGCACCTGACCGTCTTCGAGGGCGACGCGGATGGGCTCGGCGATGACGAGCGAGAGCTCGCCCTTCGCGCCCTTGACCGTGACCTTCTGACCATCGATCTTGACATCTACACCGCCGGGAACGGCGATGGGAAGCTTACCAATACGTGACATGACGCCTTACCACACGTAGGCGAGGACTTCCCCGCCGACGCCCTTCTGCTCGGCCTCGCGGTCGGTCAGCAGACCCGAGGAGGTGGACAGGATCGCGATGCCGAGGCCGCCGAGCACGCTCGGGATCTCGGTGGAGCCCGCGTACACGCGAAGGCCGGGCTTGGAGACCCGCTTGATGCCCTCGATGGAACGCTCGCGGTTCGGGCCGTACTTCAGCGACATCGTGATGGTCGTACCGACGCGTGCCGCCTCGACCTTCCAGTCCTGAATGTAGCCCTCGCGCTTGAGGATCTCAGCGATCCGCTCCTTCAGCTTCGAGCCGGGGAGCGAAACGTCGTCATGATGCGCAGAGTTTGCGTTGCGCAGCCGGGTGAGCATATCTGCTACCGGATCAGTCATCGTCATGAGTGACTCTTTCTTTCTCGCCTGGTTTCATGCGCCGGTACACCGACGAATGACCTGGGTGACACACGGATTGGGTGCCCGGGAAATCCCGGGCACCCTCGCCGTTTGGACTATTCAGTTATTCCGATTTGAAGGGGAATCCGAGCGCGCGAAGCAGCGCACGGCCCTCATCGTCGGTCTTCGCGGTGGTCACGACAGTGATGTCGAACCCACGCACGCGGTCAATCTTATCCTGATCGATCTCGTGGAACACACTCTGCTCGGTCAAACCGAAGGTGTAGTTGCCGTTTCCATCGAACTGACGCGGCGAGAGGCCGCGGAAATCGCGGATGCGCGGCAGAGCGAGGTTCACGAGGCGGTCGAGGAACTCCCACGACCGGTCGCCGCGGAGCGTGACGTGAGCACCGATGGCCTGGCCCTCGCGCAGCTTGAACTGCGCGATGGACTTGCGGGCCTTGGTGACCATCGGCTTCTGACCGGTGATCTTCACGAGATCGGCGATCGCGCCCTCGATCACCTTGCTGTCACGAGCGGCCTCGCCGACGCCGGTGTTCACGACGACCTTGACGATGCCGGGAACCTGCATGATGTTGGCGTAGCCGAACTCCTCGCGGAGCTGCGGAACGATCTCGGAGCGGTACTTCTGCTTCAGGCGCGGCTGAGCGGTGGTCGCTGCAGTCTCGGTCATGCGAGATCCTTCCCGGACTTCTTCGCGAAACGCACGCGAACAGTCTTCTTCTTGCCGTCCTTCTCGACTTCCTCGACGCGGAAGCCGACGCGGGTCGGCTTCTTCGTCTCGGGGTCGACGACCGCGACGTTGGACACATGGATCGGAGCCTCGACGGTCTCGATGCCACCCTCGCGGGTGCCACGATCCGACTGGCCGACGCGCGAGTGCTTCGTGACGTAGTTCACGCCCTCCACCACGACGCGATCGGTGTCGGAGAGAACCTCGATCACTCGACCCTGCTTGCCCTTGTAGCCGCCGCGCTCCTGCGACGGGCCAGAGATGACCTCGACGAGGTCACCCTTCTTGATCTTTGCGCCCATAGGACTAGATCACCTCCGGTGCGAGCGAGACGATCTTCATGAACCGCTTGTCGCGGAGTTCACGTCCGACCGGCCCGAAGATGCGGGTGCCGCGGGGCTCCCCGTCGGCCTTGAGGATAACGGCGGCGTTCTCGTCGAACGCGATGTACGAACCGTCGCCACGACGAGTCGACTTGCGCGTCCGGACGATGACGGCCTTGACCACATCGCCCTTCTTGACGTTGCCGCCGGGGATCGCGTCCTTGACGGTCGCAACGATCGTGTCGCCGAGACCGGCGTAACGACGCTTCGAGCCCCCGAGGACACGGATCGTGAGCAACTCCTTGGCGCCGCTGTTATCGGCCACCTTGAGTCGGGATTCCTGCTGAATCACTTGCTACTCCTTCACTGAGTAAGCCCGGGGGCTTACTTCGCCTTCTCGAGGACCTCGACCAGACGCCAGCGCTTGGAAGCGCTCAGCGGCCGGGTCTCGTGGATGAGCACGAGATCACCGATACCGGCCGTGTTCTGCTCGTCGTGGGCCTTGACCTTCGACGAACGACGCAGCACCTTGCCGTACAGCGGGTGCTTCACGCGATCCTCGACCTCGACGACGATGGTCTTCTCCATCTTGTCGCTGACGACATAGCCGCGGCGAGCCTTACGGTAGCCGCGCTGTTCCTTCTCGACCTCAGCCATGTTCAGGCCTCCTTCGTCTCAGCGGCGGCATCCGCCTGCTCGGTCTTCTTGCTGCTCTTCTTCGCCTTCGCAGGCGCAGCAGCAGGGGTGGCACGAATGCCGAGCTCACGCTCGCGCAGCACGGTGTAGATGCGAGCGATGTCGCGCTTCACCTGGCGGACGCGTCCGTGGCTCTCCAGCTGACCGGTGGCCGACTGGAAGCGAAGGTTGAAGAGCTCGCCCTTCGCCTTCTTCAGTTCTTCGGCCAGTCGCTCGTTCTCGAAGCTATCGAGCTCGGTGATGGCCAGTTCCTTGGTACCGATCGCCATTACGCGTCGCCCTCCTCGCGCTTGATAATGCGGGCCTTGAGCGGCAGCTTGTGAATGGCGCGGGTAAGCGCCTCACGAGCGAGCTGCTCATCGACACCGGCGACCTCGAAGAGGACGCGGCCCGGCTTGACATTGGCAACCCACCACTCCGGCGAGCCCTTACCCGAACCCATGCGGGTTTCCGCAGGCTTCTTGGTCAGGGGACGATCCGGGTAGATGTTGATCCACACCTTGCCGCCGCGCTTGATGTGACGCGTCATGGCGATACGAGCGGACTCGATCTGACGGTTGGTCACGTACGCGGGGGTCAGTGCCTGGATACCGAACTCGCCGAAGGCGATCTGGTTACCGCCCTTGGACTGGCCGGTACGGCTCGGGTGGTGCTGCTTGCGGTACTTGACTCGACGAGGAATCAGCATGCTTACTTCTCCGCTCCTGCTGCAGCGGGTGCAGCCTCGGCCTGTGCACCGCGGGGCGCACGGCGGCGGTCGCCGCGGTCGCGGGACGGCTTCTGGGCCGCCTGCTCGCGAGCGAGTTCCTTGTTGGTCAGGTCACCCTTGTAGATCCAGACCTTCACGCCGATGCGGCCGAAGGTGGTCTTCGCCTCGTAGAAGCCGTAGTCGATGTTCGCGCGGAGCGTGTGCAGCGGCACACGGCCTTCGCGGTAGAACTCCGAGCGGCTCATCTCGGCGCCGCCGAGGCGGCCGGAGACCTGGATGCGGATGCCCTTGGCGCCGGCGCGCTGAGCGCCCTGCAGACCCTTGCGCATCGCGCGACGGAACGCCACGCGAGCAGCGAGCTGCTCGGCGATGCCCTGCGCGACGAGCTGAGCGTCGGCCTCGGGGTTCTTCACCTCGAGGATGTTCAGCTGGATCTGCTTGCCGGTGAGCTTCTCGAGATCGGCGCGGATGCGCTCGGCCTCGGCGCCGCGGCGACCGATGACGATGCCGGGACGAGCCGAATGGATGTCCACGCGAACCCGGTCACGGGTGCGCTCGATCTCCACGCGGGAAACGCCCGCGCGGTCGAGCTGCTTCGTCAGGTGCTGACGGATCTTGATGTCCTCGGCGAGGTAGTCGGCGTAGCGCTGACCGGCCTTCGTCGAGTCCGAGAACCAACGCGATACGTGATCGGTGGTGACCCCGAGGCGGAAGCCATAGGGATGAATCTTCTGGCCCATACCTAGGCTCCCTTCTTCACGGCGGCGAGCTCATCAGC
Source organism: Leucobacter sp. USCH14 (assembly GCF_037619215.1). Classification (NCBI taxonomy): domain Bacteria; kingdom Bacillati; phylum Actinomycetota; class Actinomycetes; order Micrococcales; family Microbacteriaceae; genus Leucobacter; species Leucobacter sp. USCH14. The sequence continues at coordinate 398,652 of NZ_JAQPZP010000001.1, read as the reverse complement.
CGTCTGCAGCACGATGGTGATGTGGCTGGTGCGCTTGTTGATACGGAATGCGCGGCCCTGTGCACGGGGGCGGAAACGCTTGAGCGTCGCGCCCTCGTCCACGAAAGCACGAGCTACCACGAGCTCGTCCTCATTGAGACGCAGGTTCTCCTTGTCGGCCTTGACGCGCGCGTTGGCGATCGCCGAGGCGACGAGCTTGAAAATCGGCTCCGCCGCGGCCTGAGGGGCGAACTTCAGGATGGCGAGCGCCTCCTGAGCGTTCTTCCCGCGGACCAGGTCAATGACACGACGGGCCTTCTGGGGGGTGATGCGGATATGACGCACGCGTGCGATCGACTCCACCATTTCTCTTCCTCCTTCACGTCACCGCTTAGCGGCGACGGCCCTTCTTGTCGTCCTTCACGTGACCGCGGAAGGTACGTGTGGGCGCGAACTCGCCCAGCTTGTGACCGACCATGGTCTCCGTGACGAACACGGGGATGTGCTTCCGACCGTCGTGCACCGCGATGGTGTGACCCAGCATCGCCGGGATGATCATCGAGCGGCGCGACCAGGTCTTGATCACGTTCTTGGAGCCGGCTTCGTTCTGGACAATCACCTTGTTCAACAGGTGGTTGTCGACGAAGGGGCCCTTCTTGAGACTACGAGGCATCTTCTACTCTCTCCTACCTGTCGACTAACGCTTCTTGCCAGCGTTACGGCGACGCACGATGAGCTTGTCGCTTTCCTTGTTCGGATGGCGCGTACGGCCTTCCTTCTGGCCCCAGGGGCTGACCGGATGACGACCACCGGAGGTGCGGCCCTCGCCACCACCGTGCGGGTGATCCACCGGGTTCATGACGACACCGCGCACGGTCGGGCGAACGCCCTTCCAGCGCATACGGCCCGCCTTGCCCCAGTTGATGTTCGACTGCTCGGCATTGCCGACCTCGCCGATGGTTGCGCGGCAACGTGCGTCGACGTTGCGGATCTCGCCCGAGGGGAGACGCAGCTGCGCGTAGGGGCCGTCCTTCGCCACGAGGCGAACCGAGGCACCCGCGGAACGAGCGAGCTTCGCTCCCCCGCCCGGCTTCAGCTCGATCGCGTGGATCACGGTACCGGTCGGGATGTTGCGCAGCGGGAGGTTGTTGCCCGGCTTGATGTCCGCGCCCGCACCCGACTCGACGACGTCGCCCTGCTTGAGCTTGTTCGGCGCGATGATGTAGCGCTTCGTGCCGTCCACGAAGTGCAGCAGCGCGATGCGCGCCGTGCGGTTCGGGTCGTACTCGATGTGCGCGACCTTGGCGTTCACGCCGTCCTTGTCGTGACGACGGAAGTCGATGACGCGGTACTGACGCTTGTGGCCACCACCGATGTGACGGGTGGTGATCCGGCCCTGGTTGTTGCGGCCGCCGGTCTTGGGGAGCGGACGGAGCAGCGACTTCTCAGGCGTCGAGCGGGTGATTTCAGCGAAATCAGCAACGCTCGAGCCACGACGACCCGGGGTCGTCGGCTTGTACTTGCGAATTGCCATGATGTGTTCCTCTTCGCCCCTTCTACAGCGCAGCCGTGAAGATGTCGATGGAGCCCGACTTCAGGGTGACGATCGCGCGCTTCGTGTCCTTGCGCTTTCCCATGCCGAACTTCGTGCGGCGGGTCTTGCCCTTGCGGGTCAGCGTGCGGACCTTGGCGACCTTCACATTGAAGACCTCCTCGACGGCGAGCTTGATCTCGGTCTTGTTCGACTCCGGCTGCACCTCGAAGGTGTACTGGCCGTTCGAGTCGATGAGTCCGTAGCTCTTCTCCGAGACGATCGGGCGGATGATGACGTCGTGTGCGGACTTGTTCAAGCTCACTTCGTGTCCTCCTGAGCGGCACGGCCATCGACGAACGCGTCGAAGGCGGCCTTGGTGAAGACGAGATCGTCGCTGACGACCACGTCGTAGGCGTTGAGCTGATCCTGGAACAGCACGTGGACGTGCGCCAGGTTGCGAACGCTGAGCGCCGTCAGCTCATCCTCACGGGTGATGACCACGAGCACGCGCTTGCCCGGCGCGACCGATGCGAGGAACTCGCGAGCGGCCTTGGTGCTGGGCTTGTCGGCGATGCCGAACGTCTCGACGACATGCAGACGGTTCGCGCGAGCGCGATCCGAGAGCAGGCCGCGAAGCGCAGCGGCGATCATCTTCTTGGGGGTGCGCTGAGCGTAGTCGCGGGGCACGGGGCCGTGCACGACGCCGCCGCCGCGGTGCTCAGGAGCGCGGACCGAACCCTGACGAGCGCGACCGGTGCCCTTCTGCTTGAACGGCTTGACACCGGAACCGGAGACCTCGCCGCGGTTCTTGGTCTTGTGCGTTCCCTGGCGCGCAGCGGCGAGCTGAGCGGTGACCACCTGGTGGATCAGCGGGATGTTGGGGTCGACGCCGAAGATGGTCTCGGGAAGATCAACCGACCCGGCCTTCTTGCCCTGTGCGTCGAACACCTCGAGCTTGGTAGCGGTAGCCATGAACTACGCCCCCTTCACTGCGTTGCGAACGAATACGAGACGACCGCGCGCTCCGGGAACCGCACCCTTGACCAGGATGAGACCCTTCTCGGCATCGACCGCCTGAACGGTGAGGTTCTGCACGGTGACGCGCTCGCCGCCCATACGACCGGGCATGCGCTGGCCGCGGAAGACGCGGCCGGGAGTGGCTGCGCCACCGATCGAGCCGGGCTTGCGGTGGTTGCGGTGCGCACCGTGCGATGCGCTGACGCCCTTGAAGTTGTGACGCTTCATGGCGCCGGCGAAGCCCTTGCCCTTGGAGGTGCCGACGACGTCAATCAGCTGACCGGCCTCGAAGGTACCGTCGACGGTGAGCTCCTGGCCCAGCGAGTACTCCGACGCATCGGAGGTGCGCACCTCGGTGAGGTGACGGCGCGGCGTGACGCCCGCCTTCTCGAAGTGGCCTGCGGTGGGCTTGTTCACCTTGCGGGGGTCGATCTGACCTGCTGCGATCTGCACGGCGCTGTAGCCGTCGACCTCTGCGGTGCGGATCTGCGTGACGACGTTCGGTGCCACCTCGATGACGGTGACGGGAACGACGTTGCCGTTCTCATCCCAGACCTGCGTCATACCGAGCTTGGTGCCCAGAAGACCCTTCACGTTGCGTACTACTGACATTTCCGGATCCCCCCTTAGAGCTTGATCTCGATGTTGACGTCGGCAGGCAGGTCGAGACGCATGAGCGAATCGACGGCCTTCGGGGTGGGATCGACGATGTCGATCAGGCGCTTGTGCGTGCGCTTCTCGAAGTGCTCGCGGCTGTCCTTGTACTTGTGGGGCGAACGGATCACTGCGATCACGTTCTTCTCCGTCGGGAGCGGCACGGGGCCGATCACGGTCGCACCCGCGCGGGTCACCGTGTCGACGATCTTGCGTGCGGAGCTGTCGATGACCTCGTGGTCATACGACTTCAGTCGGATGCGGATCTTCTGTCCCGCCATGTGACTCTCTACTTTCTACTTGCGTCGTACCACTCACCCGAAGGTTCGCGGCATTGGACGTCTTACGTACCAGCGCCCTGGCTGCAGCGCTTGCGCGCTTCGTGCTGGGTCTCTGTTCACCTGTCAAAACCGTCCGGCCCGTATGGACGGGCGAGGCGGCCCCACGCGCACGAAAGCGGCCGGACTGACGTCTGGCCGCCGATCGGCGTGCAGGTCTCGTTCGCTACCCGCGGCCTAACCAGAACCCCGAACGAGCGGGGCGGTTATGCACTGCCTGGCAGTGATCCGCACCGGGGCGCGGAGTACTGAACCTGTCTATTCTCGCACGCGGACCGCAACCGTGCAACCCGGGCGTGTCGCGGCCTTCAGTGCCGGTTCGGCAGGAGTCTCGGGAGCAGGAGATACAGCACGAGTACGGCGAGTCCAGCCGCGAACAGAGCGATCGATCCGGCGGTGCCGGTGAACAGGGACAGCAGCCCGAGCAGCGACGTGGTGAGCGTCGCTGCAGCCGTCATGCCCGACGCCTGCACGTGCGAGTAGCCGAGCTGCTGCACGCGCTGATACGTGTGCTCCTTATGGGGTTCATCCCACCGGTGCCCCGACCGCACTCGCTTCACGAGCGTGACCGCCACATCGCCGAAGTAGATCACCATGGGGCCGATGGTCGCCAGCAGCGGCACGCCCGCGATCAGTGCGGCGAAGCTCGTTACGGCGACGGCGCCGCCGAGCAGGTAACTGCCCACATCACCGAGAAAGGCTCCCGGCTTCGTCAGGTTCCACGGCAGAAACCCCCCGAAGCCCGCGGCGAGCACGAGGCCCGCGGCGAACAGCCAGGGCAGATCGAGCAGCCCCCCGGCAGCCGCGAACGCGAGACCCGCGATCACTCCGTGGAACCCGCTGATGCCGTTCAACCCGTCCATGAAGTTGGCCACATTGATGTAACTCGAGATGAACAGCACCGCATAGACCGTCAGAGCCGCCGCCCCCCAGAGCGGGATGCCGGAACCCGCGAGCAGGAGGATCGCCACGGCCGCCCCGAGCGCGATAGCGAGGAGCAGGACGCTGCGCACTCCCACGCTGAGCCCGCGGAGGTCTTCGGCGAATCCCAGCAGCCCGGCGGCGAGGGAACCTGCGACGACGGTGAGCAGGATCCGCCACTCCCCTGCAGCGGCGTACTCCGCACCCACGGCGAAGCCCCCGCCGGCGCCCATCGCGACGAGCACCGCGAGGCCGAGCCCGCGCAGCACCGGGCGCGCGTGAGACGAGCGTTCGTTCGGTACGTCCATGATCCCGAGTCGCACGAGGAGCGGGCGGACGACGAACGGCAGCAGGCTGCTCGCGCCCAGGGCGACCGCGCCTGCGATCCATCCGATTGCGAACACCGTCACTGCACCCGCTCCTCGGCCTCGGCCGTCAGGTTCATGCGGGCGACCCAGCCCTCGTGGTCGAGCACCGCCGGTGAGATCGCGTCGACGCGCGCGTGGGAGATCTTCGGGTGATACGGGCGCTCGTCGCCCTCGCCGTCACCCACGAGTTCCTCGTGGAGCTTCTCGCCGTGTCGCAATCCCGTGAAGACGATGTCCACGTCGCGACCGGATTGCGCGATCATCCGCTTCGCAACGTCGAGGATGCTGACGGGTTCGCCCATGTCGAGGATCAGCACCTCGCCGGGGCGCCCGATCCCGCCCGCCTGCACCACCAGCTGGCACGCCTCCGGAATCGTCATGAAGAACCGCGTGACGTTCGGATGCGTCACCGTAACGGGGCCGCCGGCGTCGATGAGCTTGCGGAACGTCGGGAGCATGGAGCCTCGGCTCCCGATCACGTTGCCGAATCTCACGGAGAGATAGCGCTGGCCGGTGTGCTCGGCCATCCACGCCGTGAGCTTCTCCGCGACGCGCTTCGAGTGCCCGAGCACACTGGTGGGGTTCGCGGCCTTGTCCGTGGAGATGTTCACGAACGTTCCCACCTCGGCCGCCTGCGCGGCGCGCAGCACGTTGAGCGTGCCGAGCACGTTCGTCTTCCAGGCCTCGTCCGGGTACTGCTCCAGCATGGGGAGGTGCTTCAGCGCCGCGGCGTGGAAGACCACCTCCGGCATGCGCTCGCGGAAGAGGCGCTCGAGGGCGCCGGCATCGCGGATGTCCGCGAGCACGACGTCATTCGTATCGAGCAGACCATGGCCGCTGATCGACAGCTGCGTCTCCTGCAGCGAGGTCTCGTCACGGTCCAGCATGATGAGCTCGCGGGGGGCGAAGCGGGCGAGCTGCCGGCAGAGCTCGGACCCGATTGATCCGCCCGCGCCCGTCACCAGCACGCGGCGATCCTGCAGGTACGACGCGATCGACTCGGTCTCGAGGCGAACCGGATGGCGCCCGATGAGATCTTCGATGGAGAGCTGGCGCACGTCGGAGATCACCGAGTTGTTGCGCAGGATCTGATCGAGCGGCGGAAGCACCATCGCCGTCATACCCGCCCGGTTCGCCGCCTCGTCGACCCGACGCATGAGCCCCGCGTCAGCATCGCCGATGCAGACGATGAGTTTGGTCGCGCCCGTGGATCGGGCGACCTCGCCGAGATCATCGAAGCCGCCGAGCACCCGCACACCGCGCACCTCCTGCCGACGCTTCTTCGGGTCGTCGTCGATGAAGCCGACCGGCAGGGCGGATCCCTTGGCGTCGGTCAGCATCCGCTTGGCCGTCTGAACTCCGAGATACCCGGCGCCGTACAGGAGCGTGCGCTCCGCCCCGGATCCGGGCAGCATCTGCCGCTCGACGTACAACCGCGCCACATAGCGGGCCACCCCCATCAGGCTGAACGTGATGGGCGCTGCGATGAAGAGGGTGCTGCGCGGGATGCCGTTGCCGTAGCCGACGACGTAGGCGAACAGCCAGGCCACCGTCATCACCACGACGATGTCGAGCACCAGCACCCGCACCTCGTCGAAGCTGCCGACCTGGTAGCGGCTGCGGTACAGCCAGAACAGCCAGCCCGCGGCGAGCTGCAGCAGCGCGGTGACACCGATGACGACGAGCGTCCAACCCCAGTGGATGCGCATGAGATTGAAGTCGAACCGCAGTACCAGCGCTGCGAGGATCCCGATGCCCCATGCCGCTGCGTCGGCGACGAAGAGTACGCCGTACTGCCGGGTGAAGTGGGCGATGCGGCCCGCGGCGGACTGCTGCACGTGGGCTCCCTTCGTTTCGCCCGGGTCCGGTGACGTCGGGGCGTGGATCAGCTTCGAGGATACCGCGACGCGCCTGCGCGAAAGCGGAGGCCGCGCGCAGGCGCTCGGGAACGGAAGAACCCCCGGGGACGGATCCCCGGGGGTTCTGGTACCCGGCCCGAAGGCCATGAGTACCGGGAGTGCTACGAGACTTACTCGACGACCTTGGTCACCGTGCCAGCGCCGACGGTGCGGCCACCCTCACGGATCGCGAAGCCGAGGCCCTCTTCCATAGCGATCGGCTGGATCAGCTCGACCGACATGTCCGTGGTGTCGCCGGGCATGACCATCGGCTTGTCCTCGGGAAGGGTGATGACACCGGTCACGTCAGTCGTACGGAAGTAGAACTGCGGACGGTAGTTCGTCTCGAACGGGTTGTGGCGGCCGCCCTCGTCCTTCTTCAGGATGTAGGCGGTGCCGTCGAACTTGGTGTGCGGGGTGATCGAGCCCGGGGCCACGACGACCTGGCCGCGCTCGACCTCTTCGCGCTTGGTGCCGCGGAGCAGCAGGCCGCAGTTCTCGCCGGCCCACGCCTCGTCGAGCTGCTTGTGGAACATCTCGATACCGGTGACCGTGGTCTTCTGCGTCGGACGCAGGCCCACGATCTCGACCTCGGAGTTGATCTTCAGCGTACCGCGCTCGGCGCGGCCGGTGACGACGGTGCCACGACCGGTGATCGTGAAGACGTCCTCGACGGGCATGAGGAACGGCTTGTCCTTGTCGCGCACGGGATCGGGGATCGACTCGTCGACCGCCTCCATGAGCTCGACGATGGAGTTGACCCACTTCTCGTTGCCCTGGAGCGCCTCGTAGCCCGACACGCGGACGACGGGGACGTCGTCTCCGGGGTAACCCTGCTTGGAGAGCTCCTCGCGGACCTCCATCTCGACGAGCTCGAGGATCTCCTCGTCGTCGACCATGTCGCTCTTGTTGAGGGCGACAAGCAGGTAGGGAACGCCGACCTGCTTGGCGAGCAGGATGTGCTCCTTGGTCTGCGCCATCATGCCGTCGGTCGCCGCGACCACGAGGATCGCGCCGTCCATCTGAGCGGCACCGGTGATCATGTTCTTGATGTAGTCAGCGTGACCGGGGGCATCGACGTGAGCGTAGTGACGCTTGTCGGTCTCGTACTCAACGTGCGAGATGTTGATCGTGATGCCGCGCTGGCGCTCCTCGGGAGCCGAGTCGATCGTGTCGAAGTCGCGCTGCACGTTCACGTCTGACGGGAACTTGTCGGCGAGGGTCTTCGAGATCGCCGCGGTAAGGGTGGTCTTACCGTGGTCGACGTGACCGATCGTTCCGATGTTTACGTGCGGCTTGGTCCGCTCGAACTTGGCCTTCGCCACTATGGTCCTCCTCAGGACGTCGAGTACCGTTTTCCTCCGACGGTTTCGGAGGACACGAATACGGGGTTGGTGTCACTATGTTACAAGCTCAGCGTCGCGATCGCGACCTGAGCGATCCGGTCGGCGGGCATGCACGGCACCCCCGCCGACCGACCGGCGCGATTACTCGCCCTTGGCCTTCTGGATGATCTCGTCGGCCACTGCCTTCGGAACCTCGGCGTACGAGTCGAAGGTCATCGAGAACACGGCACGACCACTGGTCTTCGACCGCAGATCGCCGATGTACCCGAACATCTCGGACAGCGGGACGAGCGCCCGAACGACCTTGACGCCGCTCGCATCCTCCATCGACTGGATCTGACCGCGGCGCGAGTTCAGATCGCCGATGACGTCGCCCATGTACTCCTCGGGCGTGCGCACTTCGACCGCCATGAGGGGCTCGAGCAGCACGGGCTGCGCGAGACGCGCCGCCTCCTTGAACGCCATCGAACCGGCGATCTTGAACGCCATCTCCGAGGAGTCGACGTCGTGGTACTGGCCGTCCAGCAGCTGTGCGCGCACGTTCACGACGGGGAAGCCCGCGAGGATGCCGTACTGCATCGCGTCCTGGATACCCGCATCGACCGAGGGGATGTACTCGCGCGGCACACGACCGCCGGTCACCTTGTCCTCGAACTCGTACGTCTTGTCGGCTTCGCCCTCGAGCGGAGCCAGCGAGATCTGCACCTTCGCGAACTGACCGGAGCCACCGGTCTGCTTCTTGTGGGTGTAGTCGTACTTCGGCACCTCGCGACGGATCGTCTCGCGGTACGCGACCTGGGGCTTGCCCACGTTCGCCTCGACGTTGAACTCGCGCTTCATGCGATCGACGAGGATGTCGAGGTGGAGCTCGCCCATGCCGGCGATGACCGTCTGGCCGGTCTCGGCGTTGAGGCTCACGCGGAACGTGGGATCCTCTTCGGCGAGCTTCTGGATCGCGACGCCGAGCTTCTCCTGGTCGCTCTTCGTCTTCGGCTCGATGGCGACCTCGATGACGGGCTCGGGGAACGTCATCGATTCGAGGACGACCTGGTTCCCCGAATCCGAGAGGGTGTCTCCCGTCGTCGTGTCCTTCAGACCGATCACGGCGTAGATGTTGCCGGCCGTGAGCTCGTCGACCGGGTTCTCCTTGTTGGCGTGCATCTGGAAGATCTTGCCGATGCGCTCCTTCTTGCCCTTGGTCGAGTTGACGACCTGGGTGCCCGAGGGGACGCTGCCGGAGTACACGCGCACGTAGGTCAGCCGACCGAAGAACGGGTGCACGGCGATCTTGAACGCGAGGGCCGAGAACGGCTCGCTCGAAGACGGCTTGCGCTCGATGATGACCGACTCGTCGCGCGGGTCGTGCGCCTCGATCGCGCCCACGTCGAGCGGGTTCGGGAGGAAGTCGACGACCGCATCGAGCATCGGCTGGATGCCGCGGTTCTTGAAGGCCGAGCCGCAGTACACGGGGTAGATCTCGTTGTTCACGACGAGCTTGCGGATTCCCGCCTTGATCTCGTCGATGCTGAGCTCTTCGCCCGCGAAGTACTTCTCGAGCAGGGCGTCGTCGCTCTCGGCGACGGCCTCGACGAGCTGCGCGCGGTACTCCTCGGCCTTCGCCTGCAGGTCCGCCGGGATCTCCTGCGTCTCGTAGGCGGCGCCCAGCGAGACGTCGCCCTTGGCGTCGCCCTCCCAGACGAATGCCTTCATCGAGAGCAGATCGACGACGCCGATGAAGTCGGACTCGGCGCCGATGGGCAGCTGCATGACGAGCGGCTTCGCGCCGAGTCGGCTGACGATGGTGTCGACCGTGAAGTAGAAGTCGGCGCCCATCTTGTCCATCTTGTTGACGAAGCAGATGCGGGGAACGCCGTACTTGTCGGCCTGGCGCCAGACGGTCTCCGACTGGGGCTCAACGCCCTCCTTGCCGTCGAATACCGCGACTGCGCCGTCGAGCACGCGGAGCGAGCGCTCCACCTCGACGGTGAAGTCAACGTGGCCCGGCGTATCGATGATGTTGATCTGGTTCTTGTTCCAGAAGCACGTGACGGCAGCGCTGGTGATGGTGATACCGCGCTCCTTCTCCTGCTCCATCCAGTCGGTCGTCGAAGCACCGTCGTGCGTCTCACCCAGCTTGTGGTTCACACCCGTGTAGAACAGGATGCGCTCGGTGGTGGTGGTCTTGCCGGCATCGATGTGCGCCATGATGCCGATGTTGCGGACCTTACTCAGGTCGGTGAGCACGTCTTGTGCCACAGGGTTCTCCTCCGGGGTGGGGGTGAAGTTTCGGGAGATGTCGACTCGGCTGCCGAACTGCGCCGTCCAAGTCGCGGGGCGGGGCCCCGGTGGTTCCCGGCGGGCGCGCATGCGCACCCGCCGGGAACCGGGGTTCTACCAGCGGTAGTGGGCGAACGCGCGGTTCGACTCCGCCATCTTGTGCGTGTCCTCGCGGCGCTTCACCGCGGCTCCGAGGCCGTTGGAAGCGTCGAGAATCTCGTTGGTGAGGCGGTCGGTCATCGAGTTCTCACGACGAGCCTTCGCGTAGCTGGTGAGCCAGCGGAGGGCGAGCGTGTTCGCACGATGAGGCTTGACCTCGACGGGCACCTGGTAGGTGCTGCCGCCGACACGACGCGAGCGGACCTCGAGAGTGGGGCGCACGTTGTCGAGCGCCTTCTTGAGAACCGTGACCGCGTCCTGACCCGACTTCTCGGCGACGGTCTCGAGTGCACCGTAGACGATGCGCTCGGCGAGACCCTTCTTGCCGTCGAGGAGGATCTTGTTGACGAGCTGGCTGACTACGGGCGAACCGTAGACGGGATCAGCGACGACGGGGCGCTTGGGAGCGGGACCTTTACGGGGCATTACTTCACCTTCTTTGCACCGTAGCGGCTACGAGCCTGCTGACGATCCTTGACCGCCTGCGTGTCGAGCGCGCCGCGCACGATCTTGTAACGAACACCGGGGAGGTCCTTCACACGACCACCGCGCACGAGCACCAGCGAGTGCTCCTGCAGGTTGTGGCCCTCGCCCGGGATGTAGGCGGTGACCTCGGTGCCGTTGCGGAGCTTCACACGGGCAACCTTGCGCATTGCCGAGTTGGGCTTCTTCGGAGTGGTGGTGTACACACGGGTGCATACGCCAGCCTGCTGCGGGTTCGCCTTCAGAGCGGGCGCCTTGGTCTTAGTGACCTTCGGCGACCGGCCCTTGCGAACCAACTGCTGAATGGTAGGCAATAGTTCTCCTCATTTGTCCTGCACGGTGACAGGAATGCTTCAATGGATGAGCATGTGCGGCCGCTTGCGCGACCGCGGACCTGCTGTTCCGCGGGTGCGGAACCGAGTGCAGGTATGCCGTGGGGGCCCACTTCTCGCGAAGCGTCCGACCCTGCGGCGCAGTCCCCAGAAACCGTCGCGCAGGCACGACTGAGCCAGTGGAACACACCAGCACATAACTATACGCTCACGAACCCGCTTTGGCAATGATGCCGGGCGCGCCCGATCGCGACAGCGCCCTCGCGGTTCAGCGAGGCGGTTCGAGGTTGCGGCTCAGCTCGTCGAGCATGCTCCGGATCTGCGGTTCGACGAATCGTTGCACGGCGGTCTCGATGCGTGCGCGGTGGGCGACGAGCGCGAAGCAGACCTCCTGCCCGACGGCTGCCGCCTGTGCATCGGCGAGTTCGATCTCGCGACGCAACCGGATCTTCTCGTCTGCACTCAACGGGGGTCTCGGCAGCGGAGGCTCCGGCCGCGACTCCTCCGCCAGCCCGGCGAGGGTGAAGAGGAACGGCTGTTCGTCGTCACCGGGCTCCGGGTCGGGGTCGAGGCCGTCGAACTCCGGCTCGAGCCCGTCAGCAGGATCGTACCCGCCCGATTCCCAGAGCTCGGCGCCCTGCAGCTCCGCATGCAGTGTGGGCAGTCGGCTCTCGGTGAATTCGTCGACGCGCTTATCGATGATGCGCTGCAAGCGCGACACGAGGGCATGGACGACCTGATGCGGAACGTCCGCCGTGAGGCCCGCCGCCGCGACGACCGGCGAACCGGTGCAGCGCCGGCAGACTCGCGACCGGCCGCGATGCGTGCCGGGACTCCAGCGCGGCACCCAGCGCAACCACGAATCGACTGCGGCGTCGACCCGCTCCTCGATGCCTCCCGCCACGGTCAGTCGCCCTCCTCGTCGCGCTCCCACGGCCACCGGGGAGCCGGACGATCAGTGTAGACCCGGCGGGCCAGCACCGCCCAGAACAGAAGTGCCGTCCCTGTCCAGATGACGGGGAGCGTCGCCGCGAACGGACTGAGCCACGTCTCCTCGACCGTCATCCCGGAGAGCATTCCCAGAACCCCCCACCAGAGGTAGACCCCGGCTGCCGCGACGATGAGCGAGGACCAGGCGGGCTGCCGCCTCCCGCGCAGCAGCGCGATCGCGTGGCGCCACAGCATGGCAGCCAGCAGCGCGAGCGCCCCGAAGACGACGAGCGGAGCGATCCACGACGCGACGCCCGACTCCACGGGATCGCGGTCGAGCAGGAGCGCGAGGCCGCCCCAGACCGCTACGAGCAGCGCCGCAGCGACGATGACCGCCGCGCCGATGAGGCCCGCGACGTACCCACGGGTCACTCCCCGGCGCGGCTCGGGCGTCATGCCTGGGCGGAAGCCTTCGACTCGGCGAGAGACGCCTCGTAGTCGGCCAGCTCACGAGCATTGCGCAGCTTGACGCGACGTCCCCGACCGCCGATCCACGCACCGAACCACACGGTGGCCTCGCGTGCGACGAGCGCCGCTCCGAGCGCGGGCACGGTGAGGCCGAATCGGGTGACGAGCGTGTGGAGATCGCCCGACCAGCCTCGGGATCCGCCGAGCATCTCGCGCGGGCTCTCGAACGGCGTTCCGAAGTACGCGAGTCCGAGAGTGACCGCGATCCAGACGAGCGCGGCGACGAAGAACCCGCCCAGAACGTACGCCCACCATCCGGCGCGTCCCACGATCAGCACCAGCAGCACGAGGCCGACGAAGAACGCGACGGCTCCCGCGATGATCGGCCACGAGGTGAGCCACGGCACCAGCCCGTCCACGAGGAAGGTCGACGGGGGGAACATGGGGGCCAGCCAGAGGGCGAGCACTCCTGCCAGCACCGCTGCGAATCCGATCGTCGCCACGACGGCGATCAGTACGCCAGCGCCTCGATTCCCCTTGATGTCCGGGGGCATCGGCGTCTGCACGTACAGACCCGCCATGGGATGATCGGAACTGATCCGGATCTCGTCCTCGCGCTCGCGCGCCTTCGCCTCCGCCGCCGCAGAGGGCAGGTCGTCGAGGGCCGGCAGCGCCGCGGTCTCCTCGCGCGTCGGTGTCGCGGCGGCCGAGGATCGGTCGGTGGGCGGATCCATGTCCAGCTGCGTGTCGACGAGCGATGCCTGCTCCCGGCGAACCCGTTCCGCATCCTCATCCGCCGCGGACGCGTCGGCTTCGCGGGGCCCGGCCACCTCCGTCTCCGACTTCGTCAGCTCAGTCTGCTCGACCGCGACGTCCTCTCCCCCGGACGTGCGCGAACGCTGCACGGCGCGGAGCACCTCGGTGCGGCTCGCCTCGGTCTCCTCGACCGGTGCCCCCGGATTGGCGGCGGTCTCGGGCGTTTCCGCAGCCCTCGACGCGGATCCCTCGCGCTCGTCGCTCATCGCTTCACCTCTCGTAGCGGATCGGGATGCCCGGCGCAGTAGTCGCACCTGACACGATCATGTGCGGCAACAGTACAAGCTCGGAGCACGCGCGCGAGTCTCCCGCGCCGTGCTGCTCGAACACGGGGAACGCGAAACGGGCGCCCCCACCCGAAGGTGAGGACGCCCGTCGCGTCGGCGCTGCAGACTAGCTGTAGTTGCCGGGGTTGAACTCGTCGGTCGTGAAGCTGTCGAAGTCCACGAACGAGAGATCGTTCTCGTCGAAGGTTCCCTCGGTGGCGAAGAGGCGGTTCGGGTACCGCTCCGCCTTCGCCTCCTCGGTCGCCGCGACGTCGACATCGCGGTAGACGCCGAGTCCCGTGCCGGCCGGGATCAGCTTGCCGATGATCACGTTCTCCTTGAGCCCGATGAGCGGATCTCGCGATCCCTCCATCGCTGCCTGGGTGAGCACGCGCGTCGTCTCCTGGAAGGACGCGGCGGAGAGCCACGACTCGGTCGCGAGCGAGGCCTTGGTGATTCCCATGACCTCGGGTCGCGCCGTCGCTGCGCGCTTCGAATCGAGCAGCGCCTCGCGGTTGATCCGCTGGTAGCGCGCGCGGTCGACCAGCTCGCCCGGAAGCAGCTCGGTCTCGCCGTGATCCACCACCGTGACCTTGCGCAGCATCTGGCGCACGATGACCTCGATGTGCTTGTCGTGGATCGGCACGCCCTGTGAGCGGTAGACGCCCTGAACGCCCTCGACGAGGTACTTCTGCACCGCGCGCTCACCGGGGATGTGCTTGCCGTTCTCGGTGGAGCCGACCTGCAGGATGTCCTTCGGATCGAGCGTGCCGGCGAGGAAGGGCTGGCCCAGCTCGACGTGGTCGCCGTCCTCGACGAGCAGCGTCGCGCGCTTCAGCACGGGGTACGCCTTCTCCTCGGTGCCGTCATCCGGCGTGAGCAGGATCCGGCGGCTCTTCTCGGAGTCGTCGATCAAGACGCGACCCGCGGCTTCGGCGATCGGCGATGCACCCTTCGGGGTACGCGCCTCGAAGAGCTCCTGCACGCGGGGCAGACCCTGCGTGATGTCGTCGGCCGAGGCGGAACCACCGGTGTGGAAGGTGCGCATCGTCAGCTGCGTACCCGGCTCGCCGATCGACTGCGCCGCGATGATGCCCACGGCCTCGCCGATGTCGACGCGCTGACCGGTGGCCAGCGAGCGCCCGTAGCAGGTCGCGCACACGCCGACGGCGGACTCGCAGGTGAGCACGGAGCGCACCTTGATCTCGGTGACTCCGCCCGCGACGAGCTTCTCGATGAGCACATCGCCCACGTCCTCGCCCGCCTGCGCGACGACTGCGCCCTCGCCGTTCACCGCGTCCGCGGCGAGCGTACGGGCGTATACGGAGTTCTCGACGTCCTCATCGCGCACGAGCACGCCATTGGCGTCGGGTGCGGCGATGGGCAGGTCGAGGCCGCGCCGCGTGCCGCAGTCGTCCTCGCGGATGATGACGTCCTGAGACACGTCCACCAGACGACGGGTCAGGTAGCCCGAGTCGGCGGTGCGCAGCGCCGTATCGGCCAGACCCTTTCGCGCGCCGTGGGTCGCGATGAAGTACTCCGCGACCGACAGGCCCTCGCGGTACGAGTTGATGATCGGGCGCGGGATGATCTCGCCCTTCGGGTTCGACACCAGCCCGCGCATGCCGGCGATGTTGCGAATCTGCAGCCAGTTGCCACGAGCACCCGACGACACCATGCGGAAGATCGTGTTGTCCTCCGGGAACTGCTCGCGCATCGCCGCAGCCACCTCGTCGGTCGCCTCGGTCCAGATCTCGGTCAGCGCCTTCTTGCGCTCGCTGTCCTGGATCATGCCGCGCTCGTAATCGCGCTCGACCTTCGCCGCGCGCTTCTCGTGCTCGCCGATGATCTCGCCCTTGTTGGCGGGGGTGACGACGTCGGAGAGCGAGACGGTCACACCGGAGCGCGAGGCCCAGTGGAAGCCCGCGTCCTTGATGCGGTCGAGCGTCGCCGCGACCTCCACCTTCGGGTAGCGCTCCGCGAGGTCGTTGACCAGGCTCGAGAGCGAGCCCTTGTCGGCGACCCGCTCGAAGTAGGCGTAGTCGGAGGGCAGCGC
This sequence comes from Leucobacter sp. USCH14, assembly GCF_037619215.1. NCBI lineage: Bacteria > Bacillati > Actinomycetota > Actinomycetes > Micrococcales > Microbacteriaceae > Leucobacter > Leucobacter sp. USCH14. The sequence continues at coordinate 382,810 of NZ_JAQPZP010000001.1, read as the reverse complement.
CTCGTTGAAGATGGCTCGCCCGAGCGAGGTCTCCACGAGCACCGGCTTCTCCGACGTCACGCCGTGCTCGTCGGTGTACCCGGTGAGACGGATCTTGACGCGCGCGCCCAGGTCGAGTGTGCCCTCGTCCATGGCGAGGATCGCCTCGGCGATCGATCCGAAGGCACGGCCGGTGCCGACGGAATCGCGCTTGATCGTCGTGAGGTGGTGCAGGCCGATGATCATGTCCTGCGAGGGCAGGGTGACCGGGCGGCCGTCCGAGGGCTTCAGGATGTTGTTCGACGCGAGCATGAGCACGCGCGCCTCGGCCTGGGCCTCGACCGACAGCGGCAGGTGCACGGCCATCTGGTCGCCGTCGAAGTCCGCGTTGAAGGCGGCGCAGACGAGCGGGTGCAGCTGGATCGCCTTGCCCTCGACGAGCTGCGGCTCGAAGGCCTGGATGCCGAGTCGGTGCAGCGTCGGCGCGCGGTTGAGCAGCACCGGACGCTCGCGGATGATCTCCTCGAGCACGTCCCAGACCTCGGAGCGCGCGCGCTCGACCATGCGCTTCGCGGCCTTCACGTTCTGCGCGTGCGACAGGTCCATGAGGCGCTTGATCACAAACGGCTTGAACAGCTCGAGCGCCATCTGCTTGGGCAGGCCGCACTGGTGCAGCTTGAGCTGCGGACCGACCACGATGACCGAACGGCCCGAGTAGTCCACGCGCTTGCCGAGCAGGTTCTGACGGAAGCGGCCCTGCTTGCCCTTGAGCATGTCGCTCAGCGACTTGAGGGCGCGATTGCCGGTTCCCGTCACGGGGCGACCGCGGCGACCGTTGTCGAACAGCGCGTCGACGGCCTCCTGCAGCATGCGCTTCTCGTTGTTCACGATGATCTCCGGGGCGCCCAGGTCGAGCAGACGACGCAGACGGTTGTTGCGGTTGATCACGCGACGGTACAGGTCGTTGAGATCTGAGGTCGCGAAGCGACCGCCGTCGAGCTGCACCATGGGGCGCAGCTCCGGCGGGATGACCGGAACGACGTCGAGCACCATGGCTGCCGGGCTCGCACCCGTCTGCAGGAAGGAGCTGACGACCTTCAGGCGCTTGATCGCGCGAATCTTCTTCTGACCCTTGCCCTCGGCGATCTGCAGGTGCAGCGCCTCAGCCTCAGCGGCGAGATCGAAGGACTCCAGGCGCTTCTTGATCGCCTCGGCGCCCATGTAGGCCTCGAAGTAATCGCCGTAGCGATCCTGCAGGTCCGCGAAGACGGCATCCTCGGGCTTCAGGTCGCCGACCTTGAGGCCGCGGAAGTCCTCCCACACGCGCTGCAGACGAGCGATGTCGTCGTCGAAGCCCTTGCGGATGGCGGTCATCTCCTTCTCCGCCGAAGCCTCGGCGCGGCGGCGCTGATCGGCCTTCGCCCCTTCGGCCTCGAGTGCGGCGAGGTCGGACTCCGCCTGCTGCTGACGCTGCGCGATCGAGATGTCGCGCTGATCCTCGAGCGCCTTCAGCTCGAGACGCAGCTCGGCCTCCAGCTCGCCCAGATCCTCGTGACGGCCCTCTTCATCGATGTCGATGATCATGTACGCGGCGAAGTAGATGACCTTCTCGAGGTCCTTCGGCGCCATGTCGAGGAGGTAGCCGAGACGCGACGGCACACCCTTGAAGTACCAGATGTGCGTGACCGGAGCGGCCAGCTCGATGTGGCCCATGCGCTCACGACGGACGCTGGACTTCGTCACCTCGACGCCGCAGCGCTCGCAGACGATGCCCTTGTAGCGGACGCGCTTGTACTTGCCGCACGCGCACTCCCAGTCGCGGCTGGGCCCGAAGATCTGCTCGCCGAACAGACCGTCCTTCTCGGGCTTCAGCGTGCGGTAGTTGATGGTCTCCGGCTTCTTGACCTCGCCGAACGACCAGCTGCGGATGTCTTCAGCCGTCGCGAGACGGATCTGCAGCTCGTTGAAACTCGTACCCTCGAGCAAAATGTTCTCCTTGGGGATTTCAGTAGAAGTGAAGGTGTCGCCGGCTCAGATCTCGTCGATCGACGAGGATTCGAAGCGGGTGGAGAGATTGATGCCGAGCTCTTCCGCGGTGCGGTGCGCCTCGTCGTCGTTGTCGCGCAGGTTGACGGCGTTGCCGTCGGCCCCCAGCACCTCGACGTTCAGGCAGAGCGACTGCATCTCCTTCATGAGCACTCGGAAGGACTCGGGCACGCCGGGCTCGGGGATGTTCTCCCCGCGCACGATCGCCTCGTACACCTTCACACGACCCAGGATGTCGTCGGACTTCACGGTCAGCAGCTCCTGCAGCGCGTATGCGGCGCCGTAGGCCTCGAGCGCCCACACCTCCATCTCGCCGAAGCGCTGCCCGCCGAACTGCGCCTTGCCGCCGAGCGGCTGCTGGGTGATCATCGAGTACGGGCCCGTCGAGCGCGCGTGGATCTTGTCGTCCACCAGGTGGTGCAGCTTCAGGATGTACATGTAGCCGACCGAGATCGGGTACGGGTACGGCTCGCCCGAGCGACCGTCGAACAGACGCGTCTTGCCCGAGGAATCGATGAGGCGCTCCCCGTCGCGGGTGACGAGCGTCGAATCCAGCAGACCGGCGATCTCGGCCTCGGACGCGCCGTCGAACACGGGGGTCGCGACCTTGGTGTTCGGAGCGGCTTCGAGCGCCTGCTGGGAGAGCTTGGCGGCCCACTCGGGAGTGCCCTCGACCTTCCAGCCCTGCTTGGCGATCCAGCCGAGGTGCACCTCGAGCACCTGCCCGAAGTTCATTCGGCCCGGGATGCCCAGCGGGTTCAGGATCACGTCGACCGGGGTGCCGTCCTCGAGGAACGGCATGTCCTCGACCGGGAGGATCTTCGAGATGACGCCCTTGTTGCCGTGACGGCCCGCGAGCTTGTCGCCCTCGGTGATCTTGCGCTTCTGAGCGATATAGACGACCACGCGCTGGTTGACGCCCGAGCCGAGCTCGTCGTCGTTGTCGTTCTCCGCGTCGAAGACCTTGACGGAGGTGACGGTTCCGGAGACGCCGTGAGGCACCTTGAGCGATGTGTCGCGCACCTCGCGGCTCTTCTCGTTGAAGATCGCGCGGAGCAGGCGCTCCTCGGCCGACAGCTCGGTCTCGCCCTTCGGGGTGACCTTGCCGACGAGGATGTCTCCGGGCGAGACCTCGGCGCCGATGCGGATGATGCCGCGCTCGTCGAGGTCCTTCAGCGCCTCCATGCTCGCGTTGGGGAGGTCACGGGTGATCTCCTCCTTGCCGAGCTTGGTGTCGCGCGCGTCGACGTCGTACTCCTCGATGTGGATCGACGACAGCGTGTCGTCCTTCACCAGGTTCTGGCTCAGGATGATCGCGTCCTCGAAGTTGTGGCCCTCCCACGACATGAACGCGACGAGCAGGTTCTTGCCGAGCGCGAGCTCGCCGTTCTCCGTCGCGGGACCGTCGGCGATGACCTCGCCGGCCTCGATGCGCTCGCCCGCCTTGACGATGACGCGGTGGTTGTAGTTCGTGCCCTGGTTCGAGCGATCGAACTTGCGCATGAAGTAGCTCTTCGTGCCGCCCTCATCCTCCTGGATGGTGACGAAGTCCGCGGAGACCTCTTCCACGACGCCCGACTTGGCGGCCGTGATCACGTCGCCCGCATCGATCGCGGCGTAGCCCTCCATACCGGTGCCGACCACCGGCGACTCGCTGCGCACCAGCGGCACCGCCTGGCGCTGCATGTTGGCACCCATCAGCGCGCGGTTCGCGTCGTCGTGCTCGAGGAACGGGATCAGCGAGGTCGCGACCGACACCATCTGGCGGGGCGAGACGTCCATGTAGCCGACGCGCTCGGCGTCGACCATGATGACCTCCGAGCCGCGGGGGCGCGCGAGTACCTGCTTCTCTGCGAAGGAGCCGTCCTGCGCGAGCGGAGCGCCCGCCTGCGCGATGAGGTACTCGTCCTCCTCGTGCGCGGTGAGGTAGTCGACCTGATCGGTGACCTTGCCGTCGACGACGCGGCGGTACGGCGTCTCGATGAAGCCGAACGCGTTGATGCGCGCGAACGTCGCGAGCGCGCCGATCAGGCCGATGTTCGGGCCTTCCGGCGTCTCGATCGGGCACATGCGGCCGTAGTGGGACGGGTGCACGTCTCGCACCTCGACGCCGGCGCGGTCGCGCGAGAGACCGCCCGGGCCGAGCGCGGAGAGGCGGCGCTTGTTGGTCAGACCCGCGAGCGGGTTGTTCTGATCCATGAACTGCGACAGCTGGGACGTTCCGAAGAACTCCTTGATCGCGGCCAGCACGGGCCGGGTGTTGATCAGGGTGTTCGGCGTGATCGCCTCGATGTCCTGCGTCGTCATGCGCTCGCGGACGACGCGCTCCATGCGGCTGAGGCCGGTGCGCACCTGGTTCTGGATGAGCTCGCCCACGGCGCGGATGCGGCGGTTGCCGAAGTGATCGATGTCGTCGGTCTCGAGGCGAACGTCGACCGGCTGGCCCTCACGGGTGCCGGGGAGCGTCTCGGTGCCCGCGTGCAGGCCGACCAGGTACTTGATCGTCGCAACGATGTCCTCGAGCGACAGCACCGAGTCGGTGATGGGCGCGTCGACGCCCAGCTTGCGGTTGATCTTGTACCGGCCGACCTTCGCCAGGTCGTACCGCTTCGGGTTGAAGTAGCTGTTGTCGAGGAGGGCGCGCGCGGCCTCGATGGCGACCTGCTCGCCCGGGCGCTGCTTGCGGTAGATGTCCTTGAGCGCCTCTTCCTGCGTGACGATCGCGTCCTTCTCCAGGGTGAGCGCGATCGACTCGTAGCCGGCGAACTCCTCGAGGATCTCCTCGCTCGTCATGCCGAGCGCCTTCAGGAACACGGTGACCGACTGCTTGCGCTTGCGGTCGATGCGCACGCCGACCTGATCGCGCTTGTCGACCTCGAACTCGAGCCACGCGCCGCGGCTCGGGATGACGCGGGCCGTGAAGACGTCCTTATCGCTGGTCTTCTCCTGCGCCCGCTCGAAGTAGACGCCCGGGCTGCGGACGAGCTGCGACACGATGACGCGCTCGGTGCCGTTGATGATGAAGGTGCCCTTGTCGGTCATGATGGGGAAATCGCCCATGTAGACCGTCTGGCTCTTGAGCACCTGCGTCTCGGTGTTGTAGAACGCGGCCTCGACGTACAGCGGCGCGGCGTAGGTCTTGCCGCGCTCCTTGCACTCCTCGATGGTGAACTTCTGCTCATCGAGGATCGGGTTCTCGAAGGAGAGCTGCATCGTGCCGGCGTTGTCTTCGATCGGCGAGATCTCGTCGAAGATCTCCTCGAGGCCGCTCTTGAGCGCGATGTCCTCGCGCCCCTGGGCTTGCGCCTCGACGACACGCGACTTCCACGTGTCATTGCCGACGAGCCAGTCGAAGCTCTCGAGCTGCAGTGCCAGCAGGTTGGGCACCGACAGCTTGTCGGAAATCTTGGCGAAGGAGAGCCGCTGGTGATCGCGGCCGTTCTTCGGATTCTGGGTGGACGATGCGTTGCGCGCAGCAGCCAAGGAAACTACCTCCGTGGGCCCCGTCGGGCCGGTTGACCTGGTCTTGCGAGAATTGCTTCAGGATCACGCCATCGAGGCTCATCTGCGCTTTCGCGCCAGCTCCCGGGGCCTACCGATATATGCAGGCACACTGGTGTCCGTAGTGCAACTGTCAACTGTAACAGCATCGTTACCGCCTGTCCAGTGCGACATGACGCTCAGCCCGGGTCGGCATTTCGGGCCGCCGCTCACAGGAGTCTCCACTAGCGTAACGGAATGGCACCCTCCGACCGCGCCCCCGTTCCTCGACCGCAGCGGTCGGCGGCAGCCCGACGCACTCCCCCGCCCGCCGCGGTCGCGGCGTCCATCGCCGCGATGCTGGTGATCGGGGTGTTCGGCGCCTACCAGCGCTTCGCGCAGACCGGCGTCTTCGGAATCGACGCCTGGTGGGCCGACACGGTGTCGATCGAGCGCGGGTCGGCCCTCTTCGCGGTCGCCGTGTTCCTCGCACAGGTGGGCGACGGTATCGGCGCGGCGGCGTGCGCCGCGATCCTCGGAGCGCTCTGCTTCGCGCTCCGCAGACCGAGAGACGGGGCCGCGATCCTCACAGCGGCGGTACTCGGCGTCATCGCCTCGGAGGCGGTCAAAGCGATCACCCTGCGCACGAGACCGACCGGTCAGCTCTTCGAGAGCTTCGGCGCCTCGTACCCCTCCGGGCACTCCATGGGGGCCGCAGCACTCGCGGTCTCGGTGGTGCTGGTCGCGATCGGCTCCGATCGCATCGATGCGCGCCTGCGCGGTTGGATCACCGCCGCCGCGGCGCTCTGGATCATCGCGATGATGTGGAGCCGTACGGCGCTCCACGTGCACTGGCTCACCGACACCGTGGCCGGCGCCGTCCTCGGCGTCGCCGCCGCGATCATCGCCCGCCGGCTCTGGTTCGGCCCGCAGTCGGCGCCCGCCGCGCGGCGGTGACCTCGCCCCGGCCGCGCACGGCCCGCACCTGCGCCGGCGCGTAGGCTGATCCTCATGAGCGAAGCGCGCCGCACCGACCGCCCCGCACCGGCGGCTCGCCAGGTCACCCTCACCTCGGGTCTGAGCGCCGAGATCGAGGAGGATCGCTGGGTGCCCGGGGCCGTGCAGCTGCTCGTCGACGGCACTCCGCAGTCCCACGTCAACCTGCGCGACCCGTCGGAGCTGTTCTTCGAGTACATCCGCCGCATCGGGCACGTGATCGATCTCTTCCGCCTGAGCGGGCAGCCGGTGTCGGCTCTCCACCTGGGCGGGGGCGCGTTCACGCTGCCGCGCTACATCGAGGCGACGCGGCCCGGCAGCCGCCAGCAGGTCGTCGAACTCGAAGGCGCGCTCGTCGACCTCGTGCGCGAGGCCGCGCCGCTCCCGAAGCGGGCGAGCATCCGGGTGCGTCGGGGCGACGCGCGTGCGGTCGTCGAGAAGCTCCCGGAGGGCATGCGCGGCGCGATGGACCTGATCGTGGTCGACATCTTCGCCGGCGCCCGCACGCCCGCGCACGTCTCGAGTGTCGAGTTCTACGCGCTGCTGCGCCCGTTCCTCGCGCCCGGCGGTCTCATCGTGGTCAACGCCGCCGACGGGGCGGGGCTGCCGTTCGTGCGCGGTCAAGCGGCCACGCTCTCGCACCTCTTCGCCTCGACGGCGGCGGTCGCAGAGCCGCAGGTGCTCAAGGGCCGCCGATTCGGCAATGTCGTGTTCATCGCGTCCGACACCGATCTCGAGTCCCTCGACTGGCTCCCCCGGTTGCTCGCGGGTGGACCCCACCCCGCGCGGATGATCGTCGGACGCGAGTTCGACGAGCTCGTGCGGAGCGCCGCCCCGGTCACGGACGCTACGGCGGTCGACTCCCCCGAGCCCGCGCGCGCACTCTTCGAGCGGAGCTGAACGCATGGCCGACCTCGCGCGAGTGCGCATCTGGGCCGACGCGCTCATCGCGATGCATCTTCCCGTCGACCCAGCGCGATCCGCCGAGCCGTGGACCTTCGCGTTCGACAACGCGAAGCGTCGCGCGGGGCTCTGCAACTACACCGATCGACGCATCACGGTGTCGCGGTACCTGGCCGAGAAGTTCGAGGACGACGAGATCCACCAGGTGCTGCTCCACGAGGTGGCGCACGCGCTCGCGGGGCCCGACGCCGCGCATGGAGCGCGGTGGAAGGCGATCGCCCAGCAGATCGGATACGTCGGCGGGGTGACGCACCGCGGGGAGATCGCGCACGAGCGCGCTCCCTGGGTGGGCACCTGCTCCGCGGGACACGAGCACTTCCGGTTCCGCAGGCCGACGCGCGTGCACTCCTGCGGAGCGTGCGCTCGGGGGTTCTCGGCGCGGCACGTCATCACGTGGCGCAAGCGGTGACCCCTCGAATCCCGCGAACCCGCCTCAGCAGCTGATCGACGACAGCGCCTGGCGCAGCAGCGCGCCGCGTCCGTTCGAGAACTCGTCGAGCGTCGAGGGCGATGTCGCCTCCTCGGGCGCCATCCACGTGACCTCGAGGGCGTCTTGACGCGGATTGCACGTGCCCGTCACCGGGACGACGTAGACGAGCGAGACGGCGTGCTGCCGATCGTCGACAAACGGCGAGATTCCGGGCATCGGGAAGTACTCGGCGACCTGCGCGGGCACGAGCGCGGCGGGCATCTGCGGGAACGCCATCGGCCCGAGGTCGTTCTCCAGGTGGCGGAAGAGCGCCTCCCGCAGCGTCTCCCCGTAGCGCACCCTGCCCGAGACGAGCGACCGCTGCATCACGCCCTCCGGAGTGCTCCGCAGCAGGAGGCCGACCTCGACGACCTGGCCCAGCCCGTCGAGTCGCACGGGGACGGCCTCGACGTACATGATCGGCATGCGCCCTCGGACGAAGCTCAGCTCGTCGTCGCTCAACCAGCCGGGGTTGCCGGGAGGCGTCGGCCGATCCTCTGGGCCATCCGGGTCCGGGAGTTCGGCCGTGTCGATCGTCATACCTCACCCGTCCCGTCGTATTCGCGACCCGGATCGGCACGACCGGGCACGTCCCATCCTGCCACGCCGGTCCGCGCTGTCGTGCGTGGCGCGCCTCACCTAGGCTGTGAGACATGCACGCGCCCCCGAGTTCCGCGATCCCCGGCCCCCGACGCGTCGCCGTCGCCCAGATCGCGAGCCCCGACGATGAATCCCCCGCACAGCGCATCGACCGCGTCGAGTCGCTCCTGCGCGAGATCGAGCACGTCGACCTCATCACGCTGCCGGAGCTGTGGAGCGCCGGGTACTTCGCCTTCGACCGGTACGCGGAACGCGCGGAGACGCTGGACGGGCCGACGGTGCGGATGGCGCAGCGGGTGGCCCGCGACCTCGGCAGCGAGGTGCACCTCGGCAGCATCGTCGAGCGGGGCGAGGGGGGAGCACTCCACAATACGGCCGTGCTCGTCGACGCGACCGGCCGCGTGTCGCAGACGTACCGGAAGATCCACGTCTTCGGCTACCAGTCGTCGGAGTCCCAGCTGCTCACCCCCGGGCGATCACTGAGCGTCGCGCCCAGCATCCTCGGCGCGACCGCGAGCACGACCTGCTACGACCTGAGGTTCCCCGGTCTGTGGCAGGAGCTCAGCGAGCGCGGGGCCGAATCCGCGATCGTGCCCGCGGCCTGGCCCGCCGCTCGGCGGGAGCACTGGCGGCTGCTCACGCAGGCGCGGGCCGTCGAGCACCAGCTCTGGGTCGTCGCGACGAACGCGTGCGGCAGCCAGTCCGGTGTGCAGCTCGGCGGGTTCAGTCGCGTGATAGACCCTTCGGGGCGCGTCGTCGCGGAGTGCGGGGACGGCGAGGACGTGCTGATCGTCGATGTCGATCCCGCACAGGTCGCGGCGGTGCGCGACGAGTTCCCCGTGATCGGCGACCGGCTCAGCTCCGCCGACTACCGCTCGCTCGGCGACGGCCGTCTCTGAGGGGCCTCGGCGCCGCTATTCGGGCAGGATGGCGACATCGGGCCCGAGGATCGCCGTAGACGCTTCGATCTGCTGCTCGGGCGTCACTCCGAAGCGCGTCGCGTTCAGGAGTTCGCCGGACGCGGCCAACGGGGTGATCGACAGATTCGTGCGCGCGAGCAGGTCTCCCGCCGCCTCCTGCTCCGCCGTCCAGTCGTAGTGCATGTACGTGAGGATGCCGGTCGGATTCTCGATCGCGACGTCGCCGGAATCCGGATCGCGCACGGCGTCGAATCCGGCGATCACGCCGGTGCGCTGATCGAGCCCCAGCTGCGTGTTCAGCATGTTTCCGATCGAGTACCACACGAGCGTGCGACCGCCGTCGGCCCGGTCGAGCCAGGTCGTCGGCTGCAGCACGTGCGGGCCGGTGCCGACGATGACATCTGCGCCGAGATCTGCGACCCGCTGCGCGAAGGCGCGCTGCTGGTCGTTGACCTCATGGGAGTCCTCTGTGCCCCAGTGGGCGGAGACGACGACCACATCGGCCAACTCGTCGGCCTGCGTCATGAGGTCGGTGACGAGCGCGTCGTCGCCCATCGTGTTCAGCGATACCGCGTCGATCGGAGCGTTGGAGTACTCGGCGAACGAGACCAGCGCGAACGTCACGCCGCCCTGCTCGAAGACCTGGACCGTCCGCTGCTCCTCGGCGTCGCGGTTCGCACCGCCGACGGCCGAGGGAGTCAGCCCATCCCACACGCCGCGGGTCGCGGCGATGCCCGCGGTACCGAGGTCCGCACTGTGATTCGTCGCCAGGTTCACGAGGTCGCACCCCGCCGCACCGTGGAGGGCGCCGGCGAACTCGACGGGCGCATTGAACGTCGGGTATCCGCTGATACCGAAATCGGCTCCCGCGCTCGGCACCTCCTGATTGCAGAACGTGACATCTGCGGCCTCGAGCTGCGGCGCGATCCCGGTGAAGAACTGCCCGTAGTCCGGGGTTCCGCTCGGCTGCAGCGCCTGTTCGTTGATGGAGTCGTGCGGCAGCATGTCGCCCATGGCGATGACCGTCACCCTTCCGTCATCGGTTTCGTCCTCCGCGGCGGGATCGGGCTCCGGCTTCGGTTCGTCGGCCTCGGCGGGCGGCTCTTCCGAAGGCTCGGGGTCGGCGCCGGCGACCGGCGGGGTCGACCGCTGCTCCGAGCTCCATACCAGCGCGGCAGCACCACCGCCGATGCCGAGCACGACGACTGCCGCCGCGGTGAGCGTCAAGATCAGGCGCGTTCGACGGGAGAGGCGGCGCTTCCCCGTGACCGCGATGGGAGTGTAGCCCGCCGGGCCGCCCGGTCGCGTCTCGCTGCCATCCTGCATGGCACCAGCGTAACCGTCGGTGCAGGGCCCGCCATCGCGCCGCTCCGCCGATAGCATGGTTCCATGCCCAGCCGACCGCTCCGAACGACCATGGCTGCGCTGACCATCGCGGCATCGGTGCTCGCACTGGCAGGATGCGCGCCCGAGCCCGACGAGGGCGCGATGAGCACCGCCCCCGCACCGAGCGCTCCCCCGGAGTCCCGCGCCGCTGCCGAGACGAGCGCCCCGGCGGGGAGCGATGCATCCGCCGACCCTCCCGAAGCGCCTGAGTTCGACCGCTCCGCCCACTCTCTCGACGACCCGATGTCGCTCTGGGTGGTCACCAACAAGCAGCGCGCTCTGCAGCCGGCCGACTTCGCACCGACCGACCTCGTGAGGCCCGAGGGCGTGGAGAACGAATTCGATCAGCCGTTGCGCGAACCAGCCGCACGAGCGGTGGAGGCCCTCGTCGGCGCGGCCGCGGCCGAGGGGCTCGATGTGCGCATCATCAGCGCATACCGCGACTACAGCACCCAAGCCGCGCTCTACGACGGGTACGTCGCTCGGGACGGGCAGGAGGCGGCTGACACCTACTCGGCGCGACCCGGCCACTCCGAGCACCAGACCGGGCTCGCCGTCGACTTCGACGACTCCGGCGCCTGCTATCTCGCCGCCTGCTTCGGGCAGACTCCCGCCGGCGTCTGGCTCGCCGAGCACGCAGCGGAGTACGGGTTCGTCGTCCGCTACCCCGACGGGAAGGAGCATGTGACGGGATTCATGCCCGAGCCCTGGCACTTCCGGTTCGTGGGCACCGACCTCGCCCAGCACCTGCGCGACAGCGGCGTCTCCACGCTCGAGGAGTTCTTCGAGCTGCCGAGCGCGCCGGGGTATGCACCATGAGCGAAGACCAGGCGGCGAAGATCATCCGCGTCAGCGCGGTGGTCATGCGCGACGCCGAGGGCCGGGTGCTCAATGTCCGCAAGCGCGGCACGACGGCGCTCATGCTGCCCGGTGGCAAGCACGAGCCGGGCGAGGCGCCGGTCGATACGGCGGTGCGGGAGTTCGCGGAGGAGCTCGGCGTGCCCCTCGAACGCTCCCGCCTTCGCGAGCTCGGGGTGTTCCGCGCGAGCGCGGCGAATGAGCCCGGCCACATCGTCGAAGCGACGGTGTTCGAGCATCCGTTGATCCCCGCCGCTCAGTCGGCCGGGCCGCAGGCGGAGATCGCCGCACTCGAATGGGTCGATCCGCGTACCGCGCGAGCCGACATGGCGCCGCTGAACACGGACCACATCTTTCCGGCGCTGAATGCCGGCCGACCGAGTGAGCGGCCGACCGGCTGATCAGCTCAGAAGGACTGGCCCTCGAGCCACTCCGCGGCGATGTCCGCTGCGGGGCGCTCCTCGTTCACGCTCTGCCCGTTGAGCTCCACGAGATCCTCCGGGGTCAGCGCCGCATTGACGTCGTTGATCACGCCTTCCGCCTGGTCATCGATCTTATCGCTCGCGATCGGCACGACGTGCGAGGCGAGGAAGATGCCCTTCGTGTCCTCGAGCGTGACGAGGTCGTTGGCGGCGAGCGAGGGGTCCGCCGAATAGATGTTGGCGAACTGGATCGCGCCATCCTTGAGCGCCTTCACCGTGAGCGGTCCGCCGCTGTCCTCGATCGGGGTGAACTGCACGTCCTCGATCCCGTAGGTCTCAGCGAGACCCTCGGGGCCGTACGGGCGGGTCTCCGCCTCGGAGTTCGAGCCGAAGGTGAGCGGATCGGTGACGTTCTTCAGATCTTCGACGGTCTCGAGATCCCACTTCTCCGCGAATTCGCGCGTGACGACGTAGGTGTCCTGATCCGTCGCCGGCGACTGCTCGAGCACGCGCAAACCCTCGGGCATCGCATCGACGAGCGCGTTGTACACCTCGTCGGAGACCCGCTCGGGGGCGTCTGCGTCGAAGTACTGCAGCAGGTTGCCCGTGTATTCGGGGAACAGGTCGATCGTGCCGCTCTCGATCTCGGGGAGGTAGACCTCGCGCTGGCCGATGCGGAACTGGCGATCGACATCGAAGCCATCGGCTTCGAGCGCCTGGGCGTAGATCTCGGCGATGATCTCGTTCGAGTAGTAGTCCTGGGAGCCGACGACGATGGCGCCGGATTCGGACGACGACGTGTCGCCGTTGCCGCCGTCTTCCGCGAGCGGGTCTCCGCTCGAGCAGCCGGTGAGCGCCGCGGTGAGCGCGATGGCACCTGCGGCGAGCGCGGCGCCCAGGCGGGCGGGGCGCAGTACTGGTCGACGTTGCATGATCGGGGTTCCTCTCGGTCGGAAGTGTTCGAAGAAACTGAGGGTTCGGAGTGGTCAGCGGGTGGCGACCGGAAGTCGCGCGATGCGCCGGGCCGCCATGCGCTGGAGGAGTGCGAGCAGTATCTCGAGCACGAGCGTCAACGCGATCACGAGCAGCGCTCCGGCGAGCATCAGACCGTAGTCGCGAGATTTCAGGCCGGCGAAGAGGTACCGCCCGAGACCGACATCGGAGGTGTACGCGGCGAGCGTCGCCGTCGAGACCACCTGCAGCGTCGCCGCGCGCACGCCCCCGATCATCACGGGCAGGGCGAGTGGGAGTTCGACGCGCATGAGCACCTGCACGGGACTGAACCCCACGGCCTTCGCTGCGGACGGGATCGAGGGCTCGATCGCGCTGACGCCCGCGTACGCACCGGCGAGCAGCGAGGGGATGGCGAGCACGATCAGGGCGAGCACCGGCGCGGCGACGCCGATCCCGAGCGCGAGCCCGAACAGCGTGAGGACGCCGAGCGTCGGCAGTGCGCGAGCCGCTCCCGCAAGTGCGCCCACCGCGCCCGCGCCACGGCGCGCGTGACCGATGATCGAGCCGAGCGGCAGGGCGATGACGGCGGCGAGTAGCAGCGCACCGAGCGCGAGCGCGAGGTGCTGCAGCAGGCGCGCGGGGATGCCCCCGCTTCCGCTCCAGCTGGCGGGGTCGGTGAGCCAGGCGATGGCGTCGACGAACAGGTTCACGCGCGCTCCCCCTCCATCGCCGGAGCCGTCGTGCGCGCGCGATCGACGGTGCGCGCGGAGACGCGCCGCGACCAGGGTGTCAGCATGCGGCCGATCGCGAGCACCGCGAAGTCGAGCAGCAGCGCCAGGAGCACCGTCGCGATGACCCCGGTCCAGATCTCTGCGAAGATGCCGCGCTGAAAGCCGTCGGTCAGCAGGGTGCCGAGGCTCGGAACCCCGATGAGCGCGCCGAGCGTCACGAGACTGATGGTCGACACCGACACCACTCGGATCCCGGAGATCAGCACCGGCACCGCGAGCGGCAGGTCGACCCGCCAGAACAGCCCCCGCCGCGCGAAGCCGATCGCGAGTGCCGCATCGCGCAGCTGACCGTCGACCGAGGCGAAGGCATCGCACGCCGTGCGCACGAGCAGTGCGACGCCGTACACGCTCAGCGCCGCGACCATGGTCTGCCAGGAGCGCAGCGAGGTGCCGATGAGCGCCGGAATGATGATGAGCAGCGGCAGCGCCGGAATCGCGTACGCGAGAGACGCGACGGACAGAAGCGGACCACCGATGCGAGGTCTGCGGAACGCGAGGCGTCCGATCGGCACCGCCACGACGATGCTGATGAGGATCGCGGGAACGCTGAGCAGCAGATGCTCGACGGCCAGTTCGAGCACGAACTCCCAGTTCGCAATCGGCCAGTTCACGACTCGAGCACTCCCACCGGGCGGCCGGCCGCATCGACGGCGAGGCGCTGCCCGGCGCTCTCGATCACGCGGAGGCGGCGCTCACCGCGATCGGCGCCCACGAAGTCGCGCACGAAGTCGCTCGCGGGGCTGCCGAGGATCTCCGCGGGGGTGCCGCTCTGCGCGATCCGTCCTCCCGCTTCGAGTACGACGACCTCCTCGCCGATGAGGAAGGCCTCGTCGACATCGTGCGTGACGAAGAGAATGGTCTTGCCGAGCTCGGCCTGCAGGCGCAGCAGCTCCTGCTGCAGCTCGCGTCGCACGATCGGATCGACGGCGCCGAACGGTTCGTCCATGAGCAGGATATTCGGATCCGAGGCCAGAGCCCTCGCCACGCCGACGCGCTGCTGCTGCCCACCCGAGAGCTGCGCCGGGTAGCGCGCGCCGAGAGCGGGATCGAGCCCGACTCGTTCGAGGAGCGCGCCGGCGGCGCGACGCGCTTCGCGGCGCGTCGTCCCCGTGAGCACCGGAACAGTCGCGACGTTGTCGGCAACAGTGCGGTGCGGCAGCAGACCCCCCTGCTGCAGGACGTACCCGATCGAGCGGCGCAGGTCGACGGCGTTGCGATCCCGCACGTCTTCGCCGTCGATGAGGACCCGACCCTCGCTCGGATCGACCATGCGGTTGACCATGCGCATCAGCGTGGTCTTACCCGATCCGGACGAGCCGACCAGCACGACCGCCCGATGGGACGGGATCGTGTAGGAGAACTCGTGCACCGCCGTGGCTCCGCCGGGGAACACCTTCGATACCCGCTCGAATTCGATCACGTCGCCCCCTCGGAGTTCGCGCCGAAGACGGCGCAGTGTCTCACCCTAGTGCTCAGGGGTCGACTGATGACAGGGCCTTGTGACCGGATCGTGCTCTGCGTTATGCCTCTGCGCGGCTCGTCGACGCGAGCGCCGCGGCGAGCGCCTCCCGCACGACGACGATGCCGCGATCGAGTTCGTCTGCCGTGATCGTGAGCGCTGGAAGGAACTTCAGCACCTCGTCGCGTGCGCCGGAGGTCTCGATCACGACGCCGCGCTCGAACGCCTCGCGAGACACCGCTGCGGCGAGCTGCGGCATCGCGGTGGAGGCGAGGCCGTACATGAGACCGCGGCCGCGCACCCTGAACTCCGCCGCCGGGAATTCGGCTGCGATTCTCTCGAGCGCGGCGCGCAGGTGCCGCTCACGCTCCGCGATCGCGTCCGTGAAGGCGCTGTCGGCCCAGTAGGTCTCGAGTGCGACCCGCGCCGAGACGAACGCCAGGTTGTTGCCGCGGAATGTGCCCGTGTGCGCGCCGGGCTTCCACACGTCGATCTCCGGCCGCATCAGCAGCATCGCCATGGGCAGGCCCGACGCGGAGATCGACTTCGACACGGTGACGAGATCGGGCACGATGCCCGACTCCTCGAAGCTGAAGAACGCCCCGCTGCGGCCGACGCCCGACTGGATGTCGTCGACGATGAGCAGGATGCCGCGCTGCTCGGTGATCGTGCGCAGGCGCTGCAGCCAGGCCGTGCCGGCCGCATTGATGCCCCCCTCGCCCTGGATCGTCTCGACGATCACCGCGGCGGGGTGGTCGAGCCCCGAGCCGGGGTCGTCGAGCATGCGCTCGAGGAGATCGAGCGTGTCGACCCCCTCGCCGAGATAGCCGTCGTACGGCAGTCGGGTGACATCGCCGAGCGAGACTCCTCCCGCGGTTCGGTACTTCTCGTTGCCGGTTGCGGCGAGCGCCCCGAGGCTGAGCCCGTGGAAGCCGTTGGTGAACGCGACGACGTTCTGCCGCCCCGTCGCCAGACGAGCGAGCTTCAACGCGGATTCCACGGCGTTGGCGCCGGTCGGGCCGGTGAACTGCATCTTGTAGTCGAGCCCTCGCGGTGCGAGCACTAGCCGCTGGAACGCTTCGATGAAGTCTCGCTTCGCCGAGGTCGCCATGTCGAGACCGTGGATGATGCCGCCGCTCTGCAGATACTCGATCAGCGCGGTCGTGAACACCGGATTGTTGTGGCCGTAGTTGACGACGCCGGCACCGCTGAAGAAGTCGAGGTACTCCCGGCCGTCATCGGCGGTGAGTACCGAGCCCCGCGCGCGTTCGAAGACGACGGGGAATGAACGGATGTAACCGCGCACCTCGGACTCGTACTGATCGAATACTGCAAGGTCGCTCATAGTTCCAGCTCTCTCTTCACCCGTCGCATCGCGCGGGGGTACCGCGCTCGTCCTCGATCCGACGCGGGGTTCTGCGTCGATCGCCTCTTACCGAGGATAGGCCGTTTCTGCTTCGGACCGAGCCAGACGGGCTGCCAAGTGCTGGAACGCGCGAGATGAGTGGAGGATTGGCCGCATCATCGCGTACGGGCGTGAACCGAGGTTCTCGAGCGGCCAATCCTCCAGCGAGGTGCACTGCACCCCTGCAGCCGCACGCCCCCAGTCGCTAGGGGGGGTGGGTGGTCCTGCGAGCGTGTGCTGCCCTGCAATACTCGCTCGACCGTGCAGCGCGGAATCGCCAACTGCGGGCCAACCCGAATCGGAGCACCGCTTTGCAGTACTCGAATCGGCGCGCTCCGTATCGCTCGCGTCCCCCGGCAGCATGTGCAGAGAACGCCTGCGCGCCTTCATCGATCCTCCAGGCATCGGGAACTCATGACCTTGCGTCGGCACTCCTCGGAAGATCGAGGTGGTCGGGAAGCGCTCCGGTCACCGCGACGACGACGTCCTGCACCTTCCAATCGAGGTCGTGCAGCGCGCGGGTGATCTCATCGGCTCGTTCTGCTGTGAATGCGTCGTCACCGGGAACGATGAACACCTCGATGTGAAACACCTGGCCTTCATCGCGCATCCGGATACCGGCCTGCGTGATCCATGCGAGCCCCCCGAGGTATTCGTGGATATCGTCGGCGAGCGGATGTCGATCCCTGTTGTCGAAGGTTCGGGCACGCTGATCCATGAGGTCTGACACTGCCGCTCTCGTGTTGCGGAAGCCGTCCCAGATGATTCCGGACGAGATGAAGATCGCGGCGGCGCCATCGAGCCACCACCACCCGATCCCCACTCCGAGGACTCCGATGATCGATGCCGCGTTCGTCTGCCAGTCCGCTTTGGCCATGTCGGCATCCGCGTACAGCAGCTTGTTGTGCAGCACGGGCGCGAGCTTCGCTTTCGCCGGGCCGTACAAGACGGGGCCGACCACGATGATCGCCATGACGATGACCATCAGCCATCCGAGCCAGACCGTGTATCCGAACAGGTTCACCGTGCCGATCGTGGGGTGTTCGGCCCGCACGATCCCGATGATCGCTTCGGCCGCGAGGCTGCCGCCTACTGCGAGGAGAGCCACCCCGGCGACCAGATGCCCGACGCTCATCGCACGATGCTTGCCGTACGGCGACTTCGGGGTGGGGCGACGGTTCATGAACAGCAGTGCGACGAAGAACGACACCTGAGGCAGGAGCGAGAGCATGTCCTCGATCCAGGCGGTCTTCATCGCCTGGGAGTTCCCGAGCACGAATGCGACCGCAGTGATCGTGACCGCCGTGTACGCGACCGTGAAGATCTGCCACCTGATCGCCTGCTTCAGCGCGGTCGCCTGCGCTTCGGGGAGCCCCTCGGCGAGACGACTGCGCATCCGATCGCTCATTGCGCCCTCCCGCTGTCGTCGATGAAGTGCTCGAAGTTCGAGACCAGCGCGTTCTCGCCGAGCGGCATCAGGGCGACGAGCTCGCCGCTGTCGCGCTCCTGCAGCGTGAACGGCCGGGAGAGGGCCGCTCGATCCGACCAGGGCGACTGCGGTGAGAAGTGACCGAAGGCGATGTCGATGCGCTGATGCTCGAGCATCTCGACGAGGGCTTCCTCGCTGCCGATCTGCCACTTCGCGTCAGCGTCGATCGACGCGGCGTACTCGCGGGCGACGTCGACGAGCGGGCCGGTCGGGGGATCGCCGCTGTCGATCAACCCCGGCTCGATGGCCAGGCCGATGCGGAGCTCATCACCCGCAGCGCGTGCGAGGGTCCCGTCAGGGTCGGATGGGATGGAGACGCCGCACCCGGTCAGCACGAGAACCGCTGCAGCGGCGAGCACGGCCTTCCAGCGACGACCGACGCGAGCGCTCGTCACCCCGCGTACAGCGCCCTTCGAGTACCCGCCGCACATACACGCATCATGGCATACTCACACGGGTTCCGAACCCGAATCCACTGCTACAGCAGGCTGATCGCGCCGAGCTTCGCCTGGAGGGAGTCCCTGCTGGTGACCCCGAGCTTGCGCATGATGCGGTACATGTGGCTGTCGACCGTTCGCACGCTCACGACGAGCCGGGTCGCGATCTCATGGTTGCTCAACCCGTTCACCGCCAGTGAGGCGACTTCCTTCTCCCGCTTCGAGAGCGCGGAGCCCAGCCCCCCGAATCGTGTCGTGTTGAAGTGGGTTCCGCTGAACCGAGCACGCAGCAGGCGCTCATCGCGGACGGCTGCATCGCGGAGCTCGGAGTTCTGCTCGTCGGCGAACAGCTCTGCGGCTCGAGCGTACGCCGTCATCGCCAGTCCGATCCGATGGTGCTTCTCGAGCATCCGAGCGGCTTCCAGCATGGCGCCCGCGTCTGCACGCACTCCGGCCTCGAGGTACCGTCCCTGGGCGCGGAGCACCACCGTCTCCGGGTGCCGGTCGAGGAACTCGAGCGTCTCGGCGAGACGACCGTCGTCCATCTTCATCTCCAACGACGCGAGCATGCCGAGCTGCGCCGCGAACACCGCTCCTCGCTCGCGCAATGCCGTCGACGATTCCCACATCGTGTTCGCCGCGCCTTCCGCATCGCCCTCGAGGAGTTCCATCTGCGCTTCCGCCCAGGCGGCGCTCTGCCCCGGCAGCGCGAGGTCTGCCGGGCTCTCGGATCGGAGCAGTTCGGCGTACTTGGTGCACAGCGCCACCTGCCCGCGCGCGGCGGTGAGGATGCAGGCCGAGACGAGCAGCGACGTGCGGCTCCCGGGCGGAAGCGGGGCGAGCTCGCCGGTCGACAGCGCCACATCGAGCAGTTCCCCTTGAGCGCGCAGATCTCCGCTGTGCAGATGAACCGCGGCGGCCGCGCCGGCGAAGGCGCGGAACGCGTGGATGTCGAGGTTCCCGCGGGCTTCGTCGAGACCGTTGTGCACGTCGCGGCTTCCGAGCTCGTACGCGCCCTGGGCCAGTAGACTCACGCCCTGCACCGAGCGCGCGGCAGCGCGTTCGCCCTGAGGATCGAGGCGGCGGAGCTCTTCGTAGACGCGGTTGCCATCGGCCAGTCTTCCCGCGATGATCAGCACTCGGAGTTGCGTCTCGAGCAGAGCGGTCTGCACGGGAAGCGGCAGGTCATCGGTGACTTCGAGCACGATCTCGAAGCCGTCGGGAACGGACCGGAAGTCGGCGAGGATGCTGATGCGCCGAGCATCGAGCATTCGGCCGTAGCTCGAGAGGTCCCGGGCGTGAATCTCCAAGTAGGCGAGCGCCTCGTCGACCTTGCCCAGCCCGTAGGCGAGCCAATCCGCTCGGCGCGAGTAGTATTCCGCACGCGCCGCGATGTCACCGCTCCGCCCATCGGTGTCGGCGAAGACGCGTTCGATGCTGGGACCGGAGGCCGCGACACCCGCCTGCGTCAGGATCTCGATGTACGCGTTGGCCGTGTGCACATCCGAGCTCCTCTCCCACTCGTACCCGGCGACGAGCTGGCGCGTCTTCAGCGACTCGCGCAGCATTCCCGCGAAGAGCGCGTCCTGCTGCTCCCCGGCGGCGTCGAGCCCGTCCCACACGTGCTCGAGCTCGAAGTTCAGCGAGGTGCTCCCGAGTGCGGAGAGAATCTTCTCCGTGAGACGAATGCGACGCGCCGAGAGAGGATCGTGCCGGAAGTAACTGGTGAAGAGGGGCGGCACCACCGAGACGTAGTTGTTGCGGCTGCCCTGCGCGAACGCGATCATCGCTCGCTCCTCGAGCACCTCCAACGTCGGCCAGTCGACGAGGGTCCGGACGGTTTCGACATCCGCGAGCCCCACCATCGCGATGGTCTCGAGCGCGTCGCGAGACGCCGCGTCGAGGCTCTCGAGGTGCATCTCCATCACCGCACGGAGAGCCGGGCTCCAGAGTTCTCCCGTCGCGACCCACGGCCCCCCATCCACCTGCGCGAGCCGGTTCTCGCGCACGGTGGCGTCCACGAGCGACAGGGCGAGACCGACGTTGCCGCCGGACTTCGTGTACAGGCGTCGCGAGGTGCCGGGTTCGATCCCTCCACCCAGATACTCGCTCATCACCGCATCGAGGTCTTCGAATCTCAGCGGGAGCATGTCGATCACGTACGTCGGAGAAAGTGTCGAGGCCGGGAGACCGCTCGGGGTGTGTCGGGCGCGCAGACCCTGCAGGCGGGAGATCACGACGGGCACTCCGGTCGTGCGTCGAACGTACTCGATCACGCCCCACGACACCTCGTCGAGATCGTCCCAGTCGTCCAAGAAGTAGGCGCATCGCCCGTTCACGACCTGCTCGGTCAGCTGGCGTCCCACCTCCTCGATCACCGCGTCGATGCGGCGGGTCGGAGACAGCTCGGCGATGCCGGCGAGAGCGATCGCCGCGAACGGGTTCTGCTTGAGCGAGGCCACGCCTCGCACGCGATGCACGGTCCATCCGCCGTCTTCGAGCCTCGAGGCGAGGGCCTGCATGAAGGCGGTGCGGCCGCTCCCCCGGCTGCCGACGACATCCACGCTCAGGCCGTTCTCGACGAGGCTCTGCGCCTTCGCCAGGCTGCGATCTCGTCCTCGCACCGGGAGATCCCCTCTCCTCATCGACCACACCGTCCGTGGCCCACGGTAACACGCGACGGAGCGAGTGCGTGAGGGCGAATATCGGTATTCGACTGGATGCGGTGCATAACTCCCCCGGTTCGTTCACTCGGCGAAGTTGAAGACTATGCGGCTGCTCGCGCTCGGGCGCGCAATCGTGACCGCTTACAGCACCAAGCCTCCGGTTTCACGCATTCTGACGCGCTCGACTCGGTACGAGGGGCCGCCCGATGCAGTACCAAAACGAAACCAGGGATACTGAGACGCACGCTCCCGTACCGGCCCGGGAACGGCGCGGGCCGGCGAGAGAATCTCCTCTCGCCGGCCCGTGCAACTGCCGCTCACCTCATCGGCGTCAGCGACTCTCGGTTGATCGTTCAGGCATCGGCTGTCGCGGCGACCGCCTCCACGCCCGCCTCGAGGTTGCGACGGAGCGCCGCACCCAGTTCGGCGTCGACCTGCGTCCAGTACCCGATCGCGCGCTCGCGGATCTCGGGGCTCTGCACGCCGCCGACCGCACCCGTGATCGTCTTCAGGAAGCGCGCCTGCGCCTCCGCGTCGAACACCTCGCGGTAGAGCGTGCCGGCCTGGCCGAAATCGTCGTCCTCAGCGTGCAGCGTCGCCGCTGTGCGCACGAGCTCGCCGTCGGACTCCCATGAGCCGGCGCCCGCCGCCGCCGCATCGGCCGTCGGCCCGCCCTTCGAGTTCGGGGCGTAGACCGGGGTGCTCGGCGAGTTGAACCCGTGGCGCTGCGCGCCGTCCTGCGAGTAGTTCGCCACGGGAGCGACCGGAGCGTTGACCGGGATCTGGTTGTAGTTCGTACCGACGCGGTAGCGCTGCGCGTCGGGGTACGAGAAGACGCGCGCCTGCAGCATGCGGTCGGGGCTGATGTCGATGCCGGGAACGGTGTTCGCCGGCGAGAAGGCGGCCTGCTCGATCTGCGCGAAGAAGTTCTCGGGGTTGCGGTTGAGCGTGTGCACGCCGACCTCGATCAGCGGGTAGTCCGCGTGCGGCCACACCTTGGTGAGATCGAACGGGTTGAAGCGGTACGTCTTCGCATCCTCGTAGGGCATGACCTGCACCGACAGCTTCCACGACGGGTATTCACCGCGCTCGATCGCGTCGTACAGATCGCGTCGGTAGTAGTCCGCGTCGGCACCCGCGATCGCCTCAGCCTCCTCGCTCGACATCTCGGCGTTGCCCTGCAGCGCGTCGAAGTGGTACTTCACCCAGAACCGCTCGCCTGCGGCGTTGATCCACTGGTAGGTGTGCGAGCCGAACCCGGGCATGTGGCGCCACGACCGGGGCAGGCCGCGGTCTCCCATGAGGTAGGTCACCTGGTGGGCCGACTCGGGCGAGAGCGTCCAGAAGTCCCACTGCATGTCGGCGTCGCGCAGGCCCGAGCCGGGCAGGCGCTTCTGCGAGTGGATGAAGTCGGGGAACTTGATGCCGTCGCGGATGAAGAACACGGGGGTGTTGTTGCCCACGATGTCGTAGTTGCCCTCGGTCGTGTAGAACTTGACCGAGAAGCCGCGCACGTCGCGCCAGGTGTCGGGCGACCCCTGTTCGCCGGCGACGGAGGAGAAGCGCTGCACGGTCTCCGTGCGTGCGCCGGGCTGGAAGACGGCAGCACGCGTGTAGGCCGAGACGTCGCCCGTGACGACGAACTCGCCGAACGCGCCGCCGCCCTTCGCGTGCACGATGCGCTCGGGAATGCGCTCCCGGTTGAACTGCGCGAGCTTCTCGACGAGGTAGCGATCGTGGAGGGCGATCGCACCATCGCGGCCTGCGGCGAGTGAATGCTCGTCGCTCGCGACCGGCGTGCCGGTCTGGGTCGTGGTATCGGGTGTACTCATGTTGCTCCTCGGGAGTTCGCGCAAGACGGATACCGCTCCGGGGCCGGAGCGAACGTGCGTATTCGGCTATGCGGCCGAGGCGGCGCAATCGGGGCAGATACCCCAGAACGTCACCTCGGCGGTCTGTACGGTGAAGCCCCCCGTCTCCGACGGGGAGAGGCACGGCGTGTGACCGACAACGCAATCGACATCGGCGATCGCTCCGCACTGGGAGCACACCACGTGATGATGGTTGTCGTTCACGCGCCGCTCATAGAGCGCCGCGGATCCAGCCGGTTCGACTCGGCGAGTGAGACCCGCCGCCGTCAAATCGGTCAGGATGTTGTGCACCGATTGAATCGACGTCGTCGGCAGCGCACTCGCGACCACTCGGAACACATGGTCTGCATCCGAGTGAGGCATGGAGACGAGCGCGTCGAGCACGGCCACGCGACCCGCCGTGGCCCGCAGACCCGCGTTCCGCAGCGCGCGCTCGGTGCTCATCTCCATGTCATCCACAGTAGCTCGTTATTTTGAGCAATTCAAATCTACGAGCGCAACTCGCTCGCCCGGGCGATCATCAGGCGGAGCGAACCGCCTCGGCGATGGGGGTCTCACCCGAGTTGAATCGGATCGTGCGTCGCACCGTGCTGTCGTCGGCCAGCACCGCCGCGATCGTCGCGGCGACGTCGGCGCGCGCCACCGTCGACGCCTCGTCGGCCCCGACGTCGATCGCGCCCGTTCCGGGGTCGAGCGTCAGCCCGCTCGGGCCGAGTACTGTCCATGCCAGCTGCGACTCCCGCAGGTACTCGTCCGCCTGCGACTTCGCCTCCGCATAGGTGAAGAACGTGTTCTCGGGGTCGACGCCGTGATCTCGAGAGGCCCCGAAGTACGACACCATCACGTAGCGCTCCACCCCGGCGCGAGCCGCGGCGTCCATGGTGCGGATCGCGGCATCCCGGTCCACAGCGATCGTGCGGGCCGCATCGCCGCCGCCCGCTCCCGCCGACCAGACGACGGCATCGTGGCCGGTGATCACCTCTGCGAGCTCATCGACATCGAGCTGCTCGATGTCGACCACGCGCGGCTCCGCGCCCGCGGCGCGAACGTCCTCGACCTGGTCAGGGTTGCGGATCACCGCCGTCACCGAGTCTCCGCGCTCTGCGAGCAGCGGCTCCGTCAGGAGAGCGATCTTGCCGTGTCCACCGAAAATGATGATGCGTGCCATGCGTTCCACACTACGCTGACGAAAAGCGCGTTTCTCCAGCAGCGGACAGCGCCGGCGCCCACCGCACGAGCGTCTGCGCGGAAGCACGTGATCGCGCCGCAGCGCGCACGTCTAGCGGCCCGCTCCGCGCCGTGCAACGGGGTGCCGCTCAGCGGCGACGTCGACCAGTCTGGAGATGTCGGCTCGGAAACCGGGTCTCGACGGACAACGAACTCCCGAACCCAGGAGGTATTTTCATGTCACATCTCACCGGCAAGCGCGTCGCGGTTCTCGCTACCGACGGCTTCGAGGATTCAGAGCTCACCGAACCCATCTCAGCGGTGCAGGAGCACGGTGCGGAAGTCACCGTGGTCTCCACGAAGACCGGTTCGATCACCGGCAAGAACGGTCACGAGCAGGAGGTCTCCCTCACGTCGGCCGATGCAAGCGCCGATGATTTCGACGCCCTCGTGC
This sequence comes from Leucobacter sp. USCH14, assembly GCF_037619215.1. NCBI lineage: Bacteria > Bacillati > Actinomycetota > Actinomycetes > Micrococcales > Microbacteriaceae > Leucobacter > Leucobacter sp. USCH14. The sequence goes on along the minus strand of NZ_JAQPZP010000001.1, from coordinate 357,998 downwards.
TACCGGGCGGTGTCGTCAACGGCGACCAGATCAGGCTCGACGCCGACGCCGTCGCCTTCACGAAGGATTTCTTCGCGCAGCACAAGCCGGTCGGCGCGATCTGCCACGGCGGCTGGATCCTCGCCGACGCCGATGTGCTGCAGGGGCGCACGGTGACCTCGTACGCCAGCCTGCGCACCGACCTGCAGAATGCGGGTGCGACGTGGGTCGACGAGGAGGTCGTGGTCGATCAGGGCCTCGTGACGAGCCGTACGCCCGATGATCTCCCGGCGTTCAACGCGAAGCTGGTCGAGGAGATCGGCGAAGGCAAGCACCCCGGCCAGACGGCGTAGCAGCGCGCCGTGAGCGCAGCGGCGATGCCTCCCGAAGTGCGGGTGGCATCGCCGCTTCGTCGTCGGAGAGGAAACGCGACGAAGACGTCATGTTCCGCAGAACGTGACGTGAGCCGGGCCGCCCTCCGGCGCAGGCCTTTCGTATCGCTCGCGTCCCGCCTGCTCCTCGAACGGTCGCGAAAGCACATCGACGAGACTCGAGAAGGGCGCGAGATCTCCCTCATCCGCAGCCGCGAGCGCTTCCTCGACGAGGTGGTTGCGGGGGATGTAGATCGGGTTCATCCGATCCATCGCAGCTGCGTCCGGGCCGGCATCGAGCCAGCGCTGCACCCAGGCCCCGGACCCGTCGGTGCGAGGCAGTACCGCGTCGAGCGGGCCGAGGTCGCCCTCGGCGGCCCGCCCGAGCGCGCGGAAGAAGCTCGTGTAGTCGATGCGGTGCCGCTGCAGATCGGTCAGCATCTCGGCGGTCAGCTCGGCGAACGCACCATCATCGCCGGAAGCGTGGGATGCGGATCCCGCCAATCCGAGCTTCTCACGCATCCCCGCCGTCCAGGCGTCGTTGTACAGGGCTCCGAAGCGATCGAGCGATGACACCGCCATCGATTTCGCCACGTCGACATCGGGGTCGAGCAGCGGGAGCAGCGTCTCGGCGAAGCGGGTGAGGTTCCAGAGCGCGATCGAGGGCTGGTTGCCGTAGGCGTAGCGCCGCTGCAGGTCGATCGAGCTGAATGAGGCCGCCGGGTCGAACGCGTCGATGAACGCGCACGGTCCGTAATCGATCGTCTCTCCCGAGATCGTCATATTGTCGGTGTTCATCACTCCGTGCACGAAGCCGATCAGCACCCAGTGCGCCACCAATCGGGCTTGCGCGGCGATCACAGCGTCGAGCAACGCGGCGTATCGGTTCGGGGCTTCGGCCAGTTCCGGGGCGTGGCGCTCGATCGCGTAGTCGGCGAGACGCGTGAGCGCTCCCGGGTCGCTCAGACCTCGCGCGAACTGGAAGCTGCCGACGCGCAGATGACTGCTCGCAACGCGCGCGAGCACTGCGCCGTCGAGCAGTTCGCCGTCGCGCGGCATTCTCCGCCCCGTCGCGACGACGCCGAGCGCGCGTGTCGTGGGCACGCCGAGTGCGGCCATCGCTTCACCCATCAGATACTCGCGCAGCATCGGTCCGAGCGCGGCGAACCCGTCGGCTCGCGCGAACGGCGTGCGGCCCGACCCCTTGAGGTGCAGGTCCCGCAACCGCCCTGACGAGTCTCGCATCTCTCCCAGCAGCAGCGCGCGCCCGTCGCCCAGCCTCGGGGAATACCCGCCGAACTGGTGCCCGGCGTAGGCCTGCGCGACGGGCCCGCTCCCCTGCGGCAGCGCGTTTCCCAGGAGAAAGCGAACCCGAGCGGATCCGGTGAACCGACCCGAGTCGATGCCGAGCTCCTCGGCGAGCGCGTCGTTCCAGACGAGCAGGCGCGGTTCCTCCGGATGGAATGCCCGCCAGGGCACCGACAGCTCGGGAAGGCGGTCGGCGAAGTCGTGCTCGAGCGCGATTCCCGCCGATTCAGGAAGGACATCGACGGCCGGGGGTGCGAGAAGCGCATCTGACATGCAGCGAGTCTACGGATCGCCCGCGTCGCGCCAACGGGGTGGACACGCGCGACTCCTCGTGGCACGCGAAGCGCGCGACTTCCCGTTTCACCGCAGACGCGCTACAGTTTTACTAGCTTAGCTAGATACTTTCTTTGGGAGATAGTAGAAAAATGTCTCAACGTCATCACGGGCCGACCCACGCCGCAGCTCCCCCCGGGGCGGCTCACGCGAACCCGCCCGCAGCCCGCCGCCCCCGACGGCGCTGGCTGCGGATCCTTCTCCCGGCGGTGCTCGTCGTGCTCTGGTTCGCGGGCGCCGGCGCGGGCGGCCCGCTGTTCGGCAAGGTCGACGAGGTGTCGTCGAACGACCAGACGACGTATCTCCCGTCCTCCGCCGACGCTACCGCGGTGCGAGACGTGCAAGACGAGTTCCTCGGGAGCGATTCGATCCCAGCCATCGTCGTGTTCTCGTCGAACGACGGCGGGGAACTCGCGGACGATCAGCTGAGGGCGATCGACGCAGCGGCGAGCGATGCGGCGACCCTTCCGGGAATCGGCGACGAGAGCTCGCCCGCCATCCCATCGGAGGACGGCCGGGCGGTTCAGCTCTTCGTGCCCATCGACGCCGATGCCGAGGTCACCGAGGTCGTCGAGCACCTCGGTGAAACCCTGCGAGCAGACGCCCCCGAGGGCGTCGACGTGCACGTCACCGGCCCGGCGGGGTTCACCGCCGACCTCGCTGCGGGCTTCGCCGGCATCGACGGGATCCTGCTGCTGGTGGCACTGCTCGCGGTGCTCGTCATCCTCGTCATCGTCTACCGCTCGCTCCTCCTCCCCCTCATCGTGCTCAGCACGAGTCTCTTCGCGCTCTGCGTCGCGCTCTTCGTCATCTGGCATCTCGCCGACGCCGGCGTGCTCCTGCTCAGCGGGCAGACGCAGGGCATCCTCTTCATCCTCGTGATCGGCGCGGCGACCGACTACTCGCTGCTGCTCGTCGCCCGCTTCCGCGAAGAACTGCGAGTGGCGCAGGATCGCGGAGCCGCGATCATCGCCGCCATCAAGGGCTCGTTCGAGCCGATCCTCGCCTCCGGCGGCACCGTCATCGTCGGGTTGCTGTGCCTGCTGCTCAGCGACCTGAAGTCCAACAGCACCCTCGGACCGGTGGCCGCGATCGGCATCGTGTTCGCGATGCTCGCCGCGCTCACGCTCCTTCCCGCGCTGCTGTTCGCATTCGGCAGAGCCGCGTACTGGCCGCGGCGGCCGAAGTTCGAGCCGGAGCTCGTCGCGGCGGAGAACGGCATGCCCACCCGCGGGCTGTGGCGGCGTCTCGCGGAAGTGATCCGCCGCCATCCGCGTCCCATCTGGATCGTCACCACGGTCGTGCTCGCGCTGGGAGCGGTCGGGGTGACGCAACTGCAGGCGAGCGGCATTCCGCAGTCCGACCTCGTGGTGGGCCAGTCGGAGGCGCGCGACGGCCAGGCCGTGCTGGGCGAGCACTTCCCGGGCGGTTCGGGCAGCCCGGCCTACATCCTCGTCGACGAGGATCGCCTGCAGCAGACCGCCGACACCGTGCTCGCGCACGACGGCATCGACAGCGTCGCCGTCACGGCGGAGAGCTCGCCGAGCGGCACGGTGCCCGTGACGGAGGACGGACTGCAGGCCTTCGGCCCTCCCGGCACCCCCGCGCCGGAACCGACGGTCGAGGACGGCAAGGTGCTGTTGCAGGCGACGCTCTCGGACGCCGCCGATTCGGACGCCGCGGCTGAGACGATCACGAGCCTGCGCGGCGAACTCGAGGGGACGTCGGCGCTCATCGGCGGTGTGACGGCGACCGCGGTCGACACCAACCAGGCGTCGATCCACGACCGCAACCTCATCATTCCGCTGGTGCTGGTCGTGATCCTCGTGATCCTCATGCTGCTGCTGCGATCCATCCTCGCGCCCGTGCTGCTCATCCTCACGACGGTGCTGTCGTTCGGCACCGCGCTCGGCGTGGCGGCGCTCGTCTTCAACCACGTGCTCGACTTCCCGGGCGCGGACCCGGCGGTGCCGCTCTACGGCTTCGTCTTCCTGGTCGCCCTCGGCATCGACTACAACATCTTCCTCATGACCCGCGTGCGCGAGGAGTCCCGCCTGCACGGCACGCGCGAGGGCATTCTCCGAGGCCTCACGATCACCGGAGGCGTCATCACCTCCGCCGGCCTGGTGCTCGCTGCGACATTCGCCGCGCTCTCGGTGATCCCGATTCTGTTCCTCGTGCAGATCGCGTTCATCGTGGCGTTCGGAGTGCTGCTCGACACGTTCATCGTGCGCTCCCTCCTCGTGCCGGCGCTCTCCACCGACATCGGCAGGGCAATTTGGTGGCCTTCGAAGCTGTCGCGCACCGAGAATGGTGAGTGATGAACACCTCCGATATCGCATCGCAGCCCGTTGCAGCGCGCCCGCGCGTCGTGGTCAGCGGCGCCTCCGGCCTGATCGGAGCAGCGCTCGTCCGTTCGCTCGAGGCCGACGGGGTCTCTGTCACGCGCCTCGTGCGTCGAGCACCGCGCCGCCCACGGGAGGTGGAGTGGCGGCCGGGCACGGCTGCGCTGGACCCCGCGATCCTCGCGGGCGCTCGGGCCGTCGTGTGCCTGAACGGCGCGAGCATCGGCAGACTGCCCTGGACGCGCGCCTACCGAGATACGCTGCTCGCCTCCCGGATCGCGCCGACTCGCACCATCGCCGCCGCCCTCCGCGAGCTCGGCACCGACGCACCCCCGCTGCTCAGCGCATCCGCCGTCGGGTACTACGGCGACCGCCCGAACGAGCGCCTCTCGGAATCGAGCGGCCCCGGGAGCACGTTCCTCGCGGACGTCTGCGTCGCTTGGGAATCTGCGGCACGCGAGGCGGGCCCCGGCGTCCGCGTCGTGCTGCTGCGAACGGCTCCGCTGATCGAGCGGGGCGGCGTGCTGAAGCCTCTGCTCCTCCTGACTCGGCTCGGCCTCAGCGGGCCGCTCGGCGGGGGTGAGCAGCACTGGCCGTGGATCTCGCTCACCGACGAGGTTCGCGCGATCCGGCACCTCATCGACAGCGATGTCTCGGGTCCGGTGAATCTCACCGGCCCGACCCCGGCGACGGCCAACGATACCGGGTGGGCGCTCGCGAGAACCCTTCGCCGCCCGTTCCTCGTACCGGCTCCGTCGTGGGCCCTGCGCCTCGCGCTCGGACGGGATGCCGCCGATTCCCTTCTGCTCTCGGATGCGGAGGTCGCCCCGGACGCGCTCCTCGCCTCCGGGTTCCGATTCACGCATCGCACGGTCGAGGAGGCGGTCGACGCCGCGCTCGCCCGCGATCACTGATCGTCGGTGCTCGACGCGCAGCGGACGTGCGGGCCGACGGTTCGGCCGGTGGATCACGCAGCTCCTCTGCGCATCACACCTCGTCGTCGCGGTCGATCGCCGACCCCATCGCGCGGAATGCGCGCTCGGCGACCGCGAGCTCAGCGGTCGAGAACTGCGTCATCGCTTCGCGCATGGCTGAGAGCTGCGGCCCGAAGCGCCGGAAGAACTCCTGCCGGGCCGCGTCCGTGAGTTCGATCACGCGCGCTCGACGATCGCTCGGGTGGGGAGCACGGCGCACGTGCCCCGACTGACTCAAGCGATCGAGCAGCTTCGTCGTCGACGCCGTGGAGATGCGCAGATGCGCCGAGAGATCGCGCGGACTCACCGGCCGACCCTCCTCCTCGCGAATGATCAGCAGACGCAGTGCGGCGAGGTCGGTGGCGTTCATCCCCATGCCCTGCTTCATGCCGGCCGACATGCGGTCGTGGGAGTCCCCGAATCCGCGCACCGCTCGCATCACCGCGAGTACGTGCGCGTCGCGCGACTCATCGCCACGCATCGGTCGCCATCGCATCTCCGAAGGCGAGAGCGGCGAGCAGCACGAGTATCGCGAGCAACGGGATCGCTCCCTGCTTCACCGCAGCCCCGCGCTTGTCGGGCGAAGACAGCAGGAGCACCACCGCCGCCGCGAGCATCGAGCCTACGCCGGCGAAGACCAGCGCGTATCCGGCGGCGTGATCCGCAACGAGCGAGATCGCGACACCGACGAGCGTCACCACCGCCAGGAACAGGTTGTAGAACCCCTGATTGAACGCCATCTCCTTCGTGGCCTCCGCCTGCTGCGCGCTCAACCCGAACGTGGCGCGCGTCTTCGCACGCGTCCAGGTGATGGTTTCCATCCAGAAGATGTACACGTGCAGCAGCGCGGCGAGCACAGCGAGTATCAACCCGAAGACGGTCATGCTGACTCCTATCCACCTGCGCCGACACCATCCGTGTCGGGACTCAGACTACCGACGTTCGCGTTACCCGGAGCGATGCCGCACACCACCGGTCACTCGGGCAGTTCGCCTCGCTGCCGAAGCACCCCGTCCGCACCCACCTCGATGACCGTGTCGATGCCGATGCTCTCGAAGAACGCGATGTCATGGCTGACGACGAGGATCGCGCCGCGGTATGCGTTCAGCGCGTCCGCGAGCTGGGCGACGCTCGCCAGGTCGAGGTTGTTCGTCGGCTCATCGAGGATGAGCAGATGCGCGGGCGGATCGGCGAGCAGCAGACGCGCGAGCGAGACCCGGAAGCGCTCCCCGCCCGAGAGCGTGCAGACCGGTCGATCGGCAGCCGAACCTCGCAGGAGGAGTCGGGCGAGTCCGTTGCGAACATCACCGGCGGGAGCGCCGGGCGCGACCTCCCGCACATTCTCGACCGCGCTCGCATCTTCGGCGAGTCCATCCAAACGCTGCGGGAGATATCCGAATCGATCGGTCAGGATGCGCCCGGACGGCGCCGAAGACCCCGAAGATCCCGAAGGCCGCGAGGTCTCCGATGGCTCCGCATCGCCGCTCGTCTCCACCATGCGCTCGAGCAGGGTGGATTTGCCCGTGCCATTCGCGCCGACGAGTGCGACGCGCTCAGGTCCCTGCACCACGAGCATATGGTCGGCGCCGTCGAACTCGACGAGTCGCCTTCCGCGGGGCACTGCGGGGTCCGGCAGATCGACGGAGATGCGCTCGTTCCTGCGCACGCGCGCGTCGGCGTCGTCGACCGCGGCCTGCGCGGCTCGCACCTGTTCGTCGAGCGTCGTGCGGAGCGACCCCGCCGAGACCTGCGCGTTGTTCGCGCGCCGTCCGGCGAGAATCTTCGGGATGCCGCCGCTGAGCTGCGTCTTGCGGCCCGTGCGTTCGCGGCGCGCGAGCTTCGTCTCGGCTTCGACCCGTTGCCGCTTCTCGACCTTCAGCGCCTGCTGCGCGGCCCGCGCAGCCTGTTCGGCCGCGACTTGTTCGGCCTCCTGGTGCTCCCGCCATGCGCTGTACGGCCCCCCGAACGTGGAGAGCGCGCCGTCGTGGAGCTCGGTGGTGTGGTCCATGCGCTCGAGCAGTTCGACATCGTGGCTCACGACGACGAGCGCTCCCGGCCAGTCGTCCACGAACTCGCCGAGACGCGCTCGCGCCGTGCGGTCGAGGTTGTTGGTCGGTTCGTCGAGCAACGTGATCGGGGCTCGACGCAGTCGCAGGCCGGTGATCGCGATGAGCATCGACTCTCCGCCTGAGACGGTGGCGACGCTGCGGTCGAAGTCGGCGGACGAGAAGCCGATGCGATCCAATGCCTCGTCGGCTCGAGCCTCGATATCCCAATCGTCGCCCACGGCGTCGAAGTGGCGCTGGTCGACGTCGCCGCCCTCGATGGCGCGAAGACCGGCGAGCGTGCGGTCGATGCCGAGGAGCGCGGCGACCGTCGTGTCGCTGTGCAGGGTGAGGAGCTGCGGCAGAGTGGCGACGTCTCCGCTGGTGCTGACGGCGCCGGAGGATGGGGGCAACGTGCCGGCGATCAGCCGGAGCAGCGTCGACTTGCCGCTGCCGTTCCGTCCGATCAGGCCGGTGCGCCCCGTCGAGAACGTGCCCGAGACATCGTTCAGGGCCGGGGTTCCATCTGGCCAGACGAATGAGAGTCGGTGCAGAGAAATGGCTGAGGAGAGAGACATACGAGCTCGATTCGGGTCGGCTCAGCGCCGAGAATCGCGAATGGCGGCCGAGCGGAGTGCAGAGGGATCTCGCCGGGCCCGCTCGACACTCAGCGGCGTCGTGCGGCGGATGACGTTCTGTCGACCTCGATATCCATGTGCGACAGCCTACCCGAATCCGCGAATACGGCTATCCCTTGCTCAGTCGCACGACGCACGCGAAGCCCGCGAAGACGATCACCAGCGCGCCGTATCCGAAGGCCACCGGCGTCAGGCCGATGAACTGGACGAGCAACCCCGCCACCACCGTCGGCACCCCGAACGCGAGGTAGGACACGAGGAAGATCACGGCGAAGACGTCTGCGCGCTGCGCCGCCGGGATGTGCGGCGTCAGCGACCTCACGACGCCGAAGAACGCCGTGCCGAACCCGGACCCCGTCACCGCGACCGCAATCAGGTACGCGGGCAGCGACTCTGCGGCGAGCGCCGCGAGCGAGCAGCCGGCACCCACCGCGAGCGCCGCCGTGCCGTACACCGCGATGACTCGAGCCGAACGGCGGCGCAGCAGAAAGGCCGCGATCGCTCCCGCGCCCGCGAGCACCCCGACCGAGAGCCCCTGCCACACGTGCGCGGTTCCCCCGAGTTCTGTCTGCACGATACTCGCCCCGAGCGAGAGGAACAGCCCGCCGGTGGCCCAGCCGGCGAAGATCGCGGGAGCGCCCTGCGCGAATTCCGTGCGCATCTCTCTCGGCACGGTGAGCTTGAATCCGAGCGAACGCAGGGCTCCCGGAGCGCGCGGCGCCGTCTCCGGGATGAACCGGAAGAGGATCGCGAGCACCAGGTACAGCGCAACGAGCGGGGCGAAGACCGCGGTCATCGCGTGCGCCGTGCCGTCGAGCGCGAGCCCCGCGGCGAGCGCGCCGATCCCGAGACCGATCATCGGCGCGACTGCGTTCCAGACTGCCGCCGCGCCAGGGCGGTTCGGTGGTTCGAAGTCCGTGATCGCCGCGGATACGGCGGAGAGGAGCAGACCGCTGGCCACCCCCTGCAGCACGCGAGCGACGATCAACAGCGCAATCGACCCTGCGTGCCAGAACACGAAGACGCTCACCGCGAGCAGCAGCAGGCCGATGCTCGCGACGGGGTGCCGACCGACATGGTCGGACAGGGAGCCCGCGGTGAGGAGCGTGAAGAGCAGCGCGAGCGCGTACACCGCGAAGATGGACGTCGTGATGAGCGGGGAGAACCCGATCGACTCCGCGAGCACGGGATAGAACGGCGACGGGGCGCTGGCTCCCGCCATCATCGCCGTGATGCTGACGATCGACAGGGCGAACCCGAACCTGCCGCCGAGCATCCCCGTACCGTCGCCACTGGCTCGATCGGCCACGCTTCCCCCGTTCAGTCCGAATGCACTCGAACTGAACGAGTTTACCGGCGTTCCAGGATCCCCGGGCGCCGAGGCTCGGGGTCTTCGCCCCGTGCGCTCGACGCGCGCGCGGCCGCTGGAGCGCGCTTCTCGGTGACGTCGAACTCCTCGCGATACGCGCCGACGAGCAACCGGTACTGCGACACCATCGCGCTCACCGTGTTGTAGCACAGCAGCGTGACGGGGAGCAGGACCCACTGCGCCAGCATTCCGACGCTCCGCATCCGGGAGACCCCGTTCGGGCGCGCAGGGGTGAGCATCAGTGTCAGCACGATCGTGACTGCGACACCCACGAGCGCGAAGCGCTGCACCGTCCCGATCATCGCCGGGAGCTCCGCGGCGAGCTGCGCCACGGAGAACGGCGGCGCTGCGATCACGTGATGCAACGGGCCCGGTGCGGCGAATGCCGAGGCGCGCACCGCCTCCACTGCGGAGGAGACCGGGATGCCGAGGGCCTGCGTCGCCCATGCTGCGCCGTTCGCGCTCGCGCTCCCCGCCTCGCGCAGCAGCATGGCGAGGGGCGTGCCCGCCCCTCCGGAGAGGCTTCCGACGATGATCGGAATCCACGCTCCGAACGCCACCATCGGGGCGACGCTGGCGAGCGTCACGTGCGAGTCGAGCAGCGTTGCGAAGCGGGCGAGGGTCGCCCGGAACGGCGCCCTGCGATCCTTCGCGAACAACCGCGTTCCCACGAAGGCGATATCCGACGCTCCGTACGCCCAGCGGCAGAGTTGCTTGAACTGCGCCCGCAGGGTGCTCGTGAGCGACTCGCCGAGCACCGCGTCCTGCGTGATGGGCAGGTGGATCGGGGTCACCGCGTAGCGGCCGTCGAAGTGGAAGTAGCTGCGCCAGTACTGATGCCCGTCTTCGACGATCGTGCGGCGGCTCCAGTAATCCATCTCGACCAGCGCGCTCATCGGCTGCGAATGCGAGGCGAAGTTGCGGAGCGTGTACGGCCGCACGGTCGAGATCAGGTTCCACAGCGTATTGCCCGACGCCACCACTCGGGTGGGCGCCGGAGCGTGCCACAGGTTGTTGACGAACGTCGAGATCGGCTGATACGAACGTCGCGCGCGGTCCGCATCGCGCACGAATGCGTAGGTGACGTTCTCGAAGTATTGCGGGTGCACGCGGTTGTCGCAGTCGAGCGTCGTCACCATGACGTCGTCGACGGAGATGTCGCGAATCTGCAACCAGGTGCGCAGATGCCGAGCCGCGTACGTGATGTTCGCGCCCTTCCCGGCGATCTCGTCGGGCAGACCGGCGGGATGCTCGACGGCGAGGAAGCCTGCGAAGTTCGCCGCGTAGGCATCGCGCAGACGCACGGCCCGCGCGCGCATCTCCGCACCACCCCGCTGCTCGTAGGCGAACACCACGACCAGGCGCTCGGCTCCTGACGACTCGGCCAGCGAACGGATGCTCGGTTCGATCACCTCGAACGGCTCGTTGTACGCCGCGACGATGACCGCGTGCACGAGGTCCGACGGAAGCGGCACGTCTGCCGCGTCGGGCGCGAGCTCCCGCAGGAAGGCTCGGTGCGTGCCGGCGAACGGTTCGGGGAGCACGCGCGTGGTCGGCCCGAGCAGCTGCTCTACCGGTGCCGCCCGCCACTCGCGCGCCGTGCGCACCGCGGTCTCGGTCTCGGTCACGACGGCGGCCCAATCGATGCGCTCGGCGGTCCGCAACCGCCGGAACCCCCGGAGCGCATCGACACCGCCGCGTACGGCTCGCACGAGCGTCATCGCGACGAAGGCGATGACGAACAGCATGCCGATCCGCAGATCGATCAGCGAGAGCAGGATCGCGAGCAGCGGCACCCCGAAGCTGAGCATCGCCGGCAGCATCTCGAAGAAGCGGTAACCGGCTGCGCGGCGCCCGCGCGGAATCTCGTTCCCCGCGCACCCCCACTCGGGTGCCCTCGCCGCGCTCGCGGCATCCGGAACCATGAACTCAGCAGTGGATGAACAGCGCCTCACCGAACCGAGTGTATTGCCGGGTGAACGGGGAAAACGGCCGCATCACGTGCTGTTCACGAGCCGTTGACGGGCCGTTTCCGACCGATTCTTCCCCGCCGCCGCCGTGGGCGAGCGCGAGACGCGCGAGCGAGTGCGATGCGCGAGCGGTGCGACGTGCGATCAGCCGCGCTAGACGAGATCCGGATTCTTCTTCGCGTACGCGATCGCATCGTCCTCCGAGATGACGACGAGCCCGCGCGCGGTGTGCGACAGCGCCGCCAGTACCTTGATCCAGGCGACGTTCAACTCCGGCGGGCGGCTGCCCGAGAAGCGGAAACCGACGGTCGTGTAGGGAGACAACCACACCGACATGCGTCCGCTGCCCTCCTCGGGAGTCTTCGTCCAACTCAAGAAGAAGCACTCCTGCTTCTTCAGCTTCTGCCCGATCACCGTCTTCAGGTGCGCCAGCAGGCGATCCTCGAACTCGTACTCGTTGCCACCGTGTATCAAAAACCCCATGGTGCCCATCGTGCCAGTCGGTCAGCTCCACAAGCCGCGGTCGGTTCGACGCCACGCTGACCCGTACAGTATGCGAAACTATCTTTCGTTGATGTCGGCCGCTTCGCGTGCCGATACAGAGAGTCGGTACGGGGGAATCGATGGAGACGCAGCGGTTCCGATCGTCCGATCCGGAGACGGTTGCGGAGACCTGGAGGGAGTTCGCTCCCTCATCGCGGCTCCTCGAAGTCGACGAGGATCGGTGCAAGCTCGACTGGTTCTCCGCGACTGTCGACGGGTTCTCCGTGATCCGCTACGAGCTCTCCGCGAAGGTCGAGTCTTCGGTCGCTCCCGAGTCGCAGTTGTTCACATGCAGCGTGCAGTCGCTGCACGGCGGGGTCACCGCCGGGCGCCACGCGCTCCCCTCCGGGCGCCCCTGGGCATCGCACGGACTACCCGTCACTGCGCACTGGGACGATGTCGCGGTGGTGCAGGCACTCGTCTTCGATCGTGAGCACGCGCAGCGACTCGCGCGTCGCATATCGGGCGACGACGGGTTGTCGCTCCAGTTGCGCTCCCCCGAGGCTCGCGGCGCGCGCGAGGCGGACCAGTGGGATCGGACATTCGCCTACATCGCGTCGTCCGTGCTGTCAGGGGACGCCACTCTCGACCCGGAGAGCATCGTCGGGGCCGGGCTGCTCCGACACGCGCTCTGGACCGTGCTCTCGACCTTCTCGACGAACTACTCGCTCGCATCGGACACCTCGCCCCAGCGTTCGGCGGCGCCGACCACCGTGCGGCGCGCGCTCGCCTACATCGACGCGCACGCGCACGAAGCGATCACCGTCGATGACGTGGCGACGGCCGCGCACATCTCCACACGCGGCCTGCAGTACGCCTTCCGGAGGTCGCTCGGCTTCACCCCGAGCGAGTATCTTCGCCGCGCTCGCCTCTCGGGAGCGCACCATGATCTCAGTATCGCGGATCCGAAGACCAGCGTTGCGAGCATCGCGCGCCGCTGGGGGTTCTCCAACGTGTCGCGTTTCACCGCGGCCTATCGGCTCGAGTACGGAACCCACCCCGGGCGATAGCGCCCTCGGCCATCGACGATCTACTTCGCGCAAGGCCTGTGCGCGGCGACGCTGCAGGGCTATGGTCGAACCATGGCTGATCTCGAAGAGTTCCAGGTTGATGAGAGCGTCGTCGCACCCTCTGGCGCACGCGGGGTCGTCTGCGACGTGCGGCAGATGACGAACGGCACCACGGCGTACGGGGTTCTCGACACCACCGGGTCGATCCGCTATTACACCGCGAACAGCATCAAGCGGGTGCTCTGACTGCGTCCCCTAGGGCTGCTGGGAGAGGCGTGACAGAGCACCCGCTGTGTGTTTCGGCCTACGACGCTTCGTCGGGGGTCGGCGTCTCCTTGCCCGTCGACGGGCGTCGGATGAGCTCGGGATTCTCCTGACCGTACCGAGGGTTCTTCTCCTGCCCCTCCTGGCTGTAGTTTTCGGTCGAGCCGTCGAGTACGGGGCGATCGAGCGTCTCCCCGTCGAGCGGGGTGTTGACGGTGCCAGCGCCATTCGAGGCCTGCTGCTCGTTCGACTCGTGCGGTTCGTTATGCGATACGTTCATGAGTGACTCCTTCCCGAAGTATCCCTCACGTTACTCACGTGCACGCGTATGCGGCTACCCCCGTGCGGCCGATGTCCCGTTCGTGGTATCTCCGCTCTCGGCAAGAATGTCGGGGGCTCCTTGTAGCATCCTTCTCAGCGAAGGGGGAACCATGGGGATCAGGGAAGAGCACGCACTCTCGAACGGGTACTCGCGTTTCGACGCCGCTACCGCGGAGGAGACGCTGCGCGAGCTCGAAGCGCAATTCGAGGCCGGCGAGTTGAGCCGTCACGCGTACTTCGAGAAGAAGCGGGCGCTGGTGCGCCTCTTCGTGAAGTCCACGACGTCGCCCCGACGCAAGCGCCGCGAGACCGACTACGACGCGGAGCAGGCGGGCCGGTAGCGGCTATGCCTTTCGATACTGCGCGGTGATCGGGCAGTCGAACGGATCCCGCGCGGCCAACCCTACGCGATTCAGGTAGTCGACGACGATGGCGTACGAGCGCCACAACGAGGTCTCGGTGTATGGAACATCGAGCGTTCGACAGTGCTCCCGAACGATCGCCCGCGCCTTCGAGAGGTGCGGCCGCGCCATGCTCGGGAAGAGGTGATGCTCCACCTGGTAGTTCAGGCCGCCCATGAGCCAGGTCGCCCACCACCCGCCGCGGATGTTGCGCGACGTGCGCACCTGCTTCGAGAAGAAGTCGAGCCTGGCGTCGTGCGCGATGACCGGCATCCCCTTGTGGTTCGGAGCGAACGACGCCCCCATGTACACGCCGAAGACGGCGAGCTGCACGCCGAGGAACGCGAACGCCAGACCGACGGGAAGCAGCAGGAAGACCGGAACGAGCACCACGGCGAAGCGCGTGAAGATGATCGCGAGCTCCGTCCAGCGGCCGTTCACGGGCCCTCTGCCGAACAGGTACTTGAAGCTGTGGAAGTGCAGGTTGAGGCCCTCGAGCGTCAGCAGCGGGAAGAAGAACCAGCCCTGGCGCTTCGTGATCGCGCGCACAAGTCCGCGCGACTGAGCGGCATCCTCCTCGATGAAGGAGATCGTGTCGACCTCGATGTCAGGATCCTTGCCCACCCTGTTCGGGTTCGCGTGGTGCCGGCTGTGCTTCGAATCCCACCACGAGTAGCTCATGCCGATGGCGCCGGCCAGCCAGCGCGCGAGACGGTCGTTCCCGGGGCCCGAGGCGAGGATCTGGCGGTGCGCTGCTTCGTGCGCGAGGAACGCGATCTGCGTGAAGATGATGCCCAGCGCAGCGGCGATGAGCAGCTGGAACCAGCTGTCGCCCAGCAGGATGAACCCGGTGACGGCCCCGCCGAGGGCCACGGTGATGGCCAGCGCCACGGAGGCGTAGAACCAGTGCGCGCGGCGCAGCAGCCCTGATTCGCGTACGACCTGCGATACCCGCGTATACGCCTTGGCGATCGGAGGGAAGTCGGTCGCGCGAGCCCGCGTCGGCTGCAGTCGACCCATTCCTTCGAGGGTACGGGTATTCGCTGTCGTCATCGTCGGCACCGGTTCCGTTCCGAGCCATTCAGATACTGGCCCTTGTTTCGCCACAGGCCGTTTGCCGATCGCTGACTTCACGCTAGCGGGTTGAGCATGCGATCCGCTGCATACGCTCGAGCTGCACAGCGCACGCCCAGGTGACCCTCAGGAGCGACGCGCGATCCTCGTCGCCACGATGCAGGATCGCGAGGGGCTAGGAAGCGAGCGTCTCGGCGCGGCTCAACTCGAGCAGCTCGCGCAGCACCGTTCGATCCGCCTTCGAGAGTCGGGTGATGTACAAGCACGCCTTGCTCGCCCGATGCGGCCCGAGCGCCTCGAGCGCTTCGGGCCACCGTCCGGCGAAGTCGCTGACGAGGTAGAGCGTGTGCTTCGTCGCGCCGGAGGCGAAGGCGAGGACCGGCATCGTTCCCGAGTGCCCGCTCTCGTACTCGTAGCGCTGCTCGCCGAAGCCGATGATGCGATTCGCCCAGACGACGGGCGTCTCACCGCTCACCTCCTGGTGCAGGGCGAGCAACTCATCGGCCTCCGCGCGACGCGCACCGGTCACGCGGTCGAGCACGCAAGCGACCGAAACCTCGGACGGCGACATCACCGGGGTGCGCGCAGACATGTTCGCTCCTTCAGTCGGGTTCTACGTCACTGTGACGCGCTCGGTCGTAGGCGGCGAGGGCACGCGCTCGGGTCGCGCGGAGGTCGACGATCTCGGGGAACAGCACACTGTCATTCGCCCACAGGTTGACATAGTGTCCGTCGGGATCGAACTTCTTCTGCTGGGTCGCCGGGTTGAAGATGCGGAAATAGGGTGCGGCGTCGGCTCCGCACCCGGCCACCCACTGCCAGTTGAACGGGTTGCTCGCCGTATCGGCATCGACCAGTGTGTCCCAGAACCAGGCTTCGCCGATCCTCCAGTCCGTGAGCAGGTTCTTCGTCAAGAACGACGCGGTGACCATGCGCACCCGATTGTGCATGTAGCCGGTGTGCCAGAGCTCGCGCATTCCCGCGTCGACGAGGCCGTATCCTGTCTTCCCCTGCTCCCACGCCTGCAACTGGTCGGCGTCCGGCTCCTTCCATGGGAAGCGGTCGAACTGCGGATTGAGTCCGTGCAGATGCAGCGGCGGATTGTGGAACGTCGTGTGCCAGGCGAACTCGCGCCACCCGAGTTCCGAGAGGAACGTACCGACGTCGGCGCCCGAAGCGAGCGACCGGTGCCACACCGTACGCGGGCTGATCTCACCCCAGCGCAGGTACGGGGAGAGCCCCGAGCAGACGTCCTCCACCGGGAAGTCGCGGCGACTCGCGTACGCGTTCGTCGGACCGGAGAGGAAGCGCTCGAGCTGCTGCAAGGCCTGCTGCTCCCCCGGCTGCCAGCGCTCGGCGATCCCTGTAGCCCAATCTGGGTGAGTCGGCTGCAGCTGCCAGTCGTCGAGTGAGTCACTCGGCAGTGAGATATCGGCACCGCGCAGCTCTCCGGGGATCGGGAGAGGCGTCGACGGTTCGGGCATCGAGAGGCACGCCCGCCAGAACGGCGAGTACACGCGATAGTGGCCGCCCGTCTGCGTCTCGATCGTCCAGGGCTCGAAGAGGAGCCCGCCGATGAACGAGTGCGCATCGATACCGCTATCCCGCAGCCGCGCCTTGATGCGCGCGTCGATGTGCCGCTCGGCGCCGTAGCGCCGATTCCAATACACGTGATCGGCACCCGTTTCAGCCGCGACGTCGAGCACCACCTGCTCCGCAGCCCCGCGCCGCAGCACGAGCGGCACTCCGTGCCCCTGCAGAGCCTCGGCGAGTCGGGAGAGCGACTCGTGCAGCCACCACTTCGCGGCACCGCCGAGGGCCCGTGTCTCCACCGATTCCTCATCGAGGACGTAGAGCGCGACCGCACCGTCCGGATCGGCGGCGCCCGCCGACAACGCTGCGTGGTCGGCAAGTCGCAGATCATCGCGGAACCAGATCAGTGCGGTCATGTGCCCATCGTAGGGTTCCCCGCCGATCGCCTGCCCGGCCTTGCCTTGGCGCTTCTGCTTCTCGGTAAAATCAAGGGGGTTCCAGTATTTCTGGAGTGCGTGCACACTCGTGTCTGTCGTTCCCGCTGAACCGTGTACCCCATGCACTTGCGAGTCACCGACACGTCGTCCCTCCCTCTGATTGTGCAGGGAGGGACGACACTTCCGCGTTCGCCGAACCGCAAGTCACCCCGGCGCGCACGAGTCTCCTCAGCCGCGCGACTGCGCGTATCTGACGCCGAGTTCGAAGCGCGACGACACTCCGGCCGCGGCCATCGCGTCGGCGATTCGCCTGCTCACAGTGCGCATGGAGAGCCCGAGAGACTCCGCGATTCTCAGATCCGTCCAGCCGAGCGACATGAGTTCAAGCACGTCGGAAGCGCCCCTCGTGTACGACGTCCACGGGATAGCCGAGCGCCAGTGATCATCGAACACCTGTTGGAGTGGCGCCACGATCGACGGGCGTCGCGTCAAGAAGTAAGCCTCATCGTGCTGATTCTCGCGTTCGGAGATCACCGCGGCTGTACCCCGGTACACGGCGAAGAGGAACGGAGAGGATCGCACCCGAACTTCGAAACCGCTTCGTTCGATGAGCGCGGCAAGCTCGGCGAGCCCGCCTTCCGGTTCGCCGGGCGGAATTAGCACGCGAAGCCGCAATGCACCCGCCTCCGTGACGCCGCGCAGTAGGTCCGCTCGAACATCGAGAGTCCAGTTTCGTCGGTGCACTTCTGGAACGTCGGGCAGTACGACGTCCATGCAGAGCGGGTGTTCAGTCTGCTCGTGCAGCAGGTTCCACCAGTGCTGCCAGAACCCGCTGTGCCCGTAGAGCACCTGTTCGCCGGTACTCAACTGCTCAGCGTGCAGCCATTCGACGTAAGAGTTCTCGAGCAGGCTGAGTTCCTCAGGGGGGAACGCTTCGGCACCGTAAGCCGGCCGCTGCAACGTCAGGTAATCACCCTCGTAGAAGGCGAGTTGCGCTTCGACGAGACGCTCGACGCTGCTGAGCAGAACGGGATCGGTGGGCCGACGCCGCAACCCCGCCTCGCATACCCTCACGTAGTCTTTGTGGAGTTCTATGCGTTCCGCATCAAGAGAGTCCACGTTCAGAAGATAGCACAGAGGCCGAACATGGATGGGCGAGGCGCTGGCCCCGCCCATCCATATTCCATTCACTCCGCGTCGACCGCCCGTGCTGCTCTGCGGTTGCGGTGAAGGAGGAGGATCCCTGCCGCGGCGAGCACTCCACCGAGACCGAAGAGGATCCCTCCCCCGCCGCCGCCGGTGTGCGACAACTCCGGTGTCGTCGTGCTCGAATCATTCGCGTGGGAAGCGGCTGGAGAGGAGTCCACTCCGCCCGTACCGCTCGGCGCGTCCTCCGCGCCGCTATCGGCGCTGCCTCCCGAACCATCAGCAGGCTCATCCAGCACGGAAAAGCGCACCTCCTCAGTCGAACTGCCCACCGAATTCGCGGCTGCGACGTTCAGCACGTAGTGCCCGGGTTCGACGGGCACCGCATCGATCTCGATCTCCGAGCTGAGCGTTCGGACAGCGTCGGCCCACGGGAGCGCAGTGGGATCCCCCACTCGGTGCACGCTCGCGCTCAGCTCGTCGGCGTCGGTGGCGGTCGCCTGCCACGAGACGCGGCTGCCCGGGCGGATCTCGGTCGCTTCATCACTCTCCAGGATGCGCTCGATGACGATGCCGGGCGCGGTCGAGGGCGCGACCGGCTCACCCTGACCAGATGAACTCGCGGGAACCACCTGGAGCCTAAAGTCATGCGAGGTGACTCGAGCGTCGCCAGCAGCGTGGTGCGGGCTCACCTCGGTGATGCGAACGACGACGACGGTCGCGGACGCGGGCGTACCGGTGAGGAGAGGAGCGCCCGAACCATCGAGTCCGATACGAACGCCATCGGGCAGAGCCACTCCAGAGCCGTCCGCTCCGAACGTCTCGACACGGTAGCTGGCGTCCGATCCTCGCTCATCGACCAGGGGGATCTCGAGCGGAGTTCCGGTTTCGACCGTAGCACCGAAGTCCATCGAAAAGCGCGTTGGCGCAGGGTCGACGTGCAGCGTCAGACCAACTGCGGCTCCGTGCTCGTCAGAGAGCGGGAATGTGAAGATGCCGGGTTCCGCAGCCACTCCCGCAAGGATTCCAGTGTCCGGATCAAACGTGAGACCACGGGGCAGCGACGCCGGGTTCACCTCGACGCGCCCGCTCACGCCCAGGGCATTCGCAAGCGAGACTTCGTAACTCCTGCCGTGAATCGCTTCGGGGAGCTCGAGCGTCTCGCCGGCAGCTGCGAGGTCGTCGGTCAAGACCGGCGCGCTCTGCTCCGATTCCAGCGTCTGGCTCTCGAGGCGCATGCTTCCGCCGCTCTCGTAGGTGCGGAACTGCAACTTCTTCCCGACCATGCCGCTTGTCACCTGCAGCGTGCTGAGCGTCTGACCAGAGATCGGCCGGTCGTCGGCGTACCACTGGTACTTGATGTCGAGCGGAATGCCGCTCTGCGGATCGATGAACGGCGCCACGGCGGTCAGGGTGTCTCCGACGTGCGGGGCGAGACGTCCCTCCGGCAGGTCGATCGTCGGGGTCACACCGGCGGGCATCGACGTTTCTGCGCTCGCGCGACACGATTTCCGTTCGTGCGAGTCGATGTGCGCGAGCAGGGTTCCACTCGGTTCGCCCCGGTTGTTCTTCAGGGCGACGGTCGACATTCCGTTGAACTTCCATGGCCGATCCAACTCCGTGCCGGTCATCCAGTTGCCCAGCGTGCTCACCGAGGGGGTGGTCGCGACGGCCATACCCCACATGCCCGGCGGCACTGACATATTGATGCTTTGGGAGTTGGTCCGAGCGGTGCTCCAGCTCTTATTGATGCTGCCACTCACTTTCACGGAGAACTTCCCCTTGAGGAAGAGGATCGATCCTTCAGCCTCATGGCCGACCTCGAGGCCGGCGGACCAGCCGAATTCGTCGGTCTTCTGCTGTCCCGACGTCACCTGCTGGTCGAGCGGAGTCAACCCGCGCGTATTGTCGATTCCCCACCACCAGCTCCCCTCGTAGCAGCCGTCGACGGAGGAGGTTCGAGAGACTACTGCGCCCTCCTTCACGGGATCGATCTCAACGGCGCCCGGGGCAAAGAAACCACCCGCTGCGGCCTTGCGCTCGAGTCCGACATACTCTCCATCGGTGCTCATCGGTTTGACCCAGAGGTTCTCGCCGCGGAACATTCCCTGGGCTCCGCGTTCGTACATGGCGATTGCTCCGACATGCATCTTCCTGCGCAGAAACTCCCACTCGTCTTTCGCGCTGTTGTCGTTCACGATCGCGAAGTGCATGGTCGACGCGGGGTGAAGGCCCGACATCGAGCCGAGCGCCGTGCTCGTCGCGTCGCAATCGGGAGTGGTGCCGCTGGCGCCCCCGTTCAACCCCGCTTTCGAGCTGTACAGACAATGTGAGGGGTATCGGTAGCTGCGAACGATGAATCTAGGCTGCTCACTGGCCTTCGCGATGTTCACCGCAGCGACGGTGTCATCGTCGGCATCGTGCAGCGCAACGTCGTTGGTGCTCGCATGCATCGGCTCGACCACCCAGTTCTTGCTCGAATGACCGTTGCACCCCGTCCACTGCACCTTGGTCGACTTGTGCTTATCGGTGCCGCCCTTCGTGGCGAGACACAGCCCATCGCTGGCGCGGACGAAGCGGACGGTACCCGGGTACTTCGTGCTGGTCTGGATGTGCACCGCGCTCGCCCCGTGCGTCGAGAACCCGTCATGCGCGACAGCGATCATGACGTTCTTCCCGTCGCCCGTCCCGTCGGCCGCCTGCGCGGGATCTGCACTCCCCGTCGCGGCGGCCGATACGACGAGCACCCCGCACACCGCAATGGCCATCCAACGCGCCATGCTCCTGCTGAATCGTCCCTGCACCGTTTTCACAGTTCTCCTACTCTCGGCATGAGTTCCAACTTCACGATCGTAGAGAGCAGTCGGGCCCGTTCTCGGCGACTGGCGAAGACTCGCCAGTCGCCGGCCTCTGAAGTACGATCCCACCCGCCCATGCCTCCTTACACTGGCAACATGCAGATTCAGACTCCGTCAAAATTGGGCGTATGGCGCACGACCACCGCCCTCCTTCGCGAGGCGTGGGCGCTCGTTCGTGCGGGGAACTCCCGACTTCTCGGCCTGATTCTCGCCTCGCAGCTCATCATCCTGGGCGTCGCCCTTCCCGTGCTCGGATGGCTCTTCCGGGAGGCGCTGCGCGCGGGCGGTATGACCGGCCTCGACCTCGGGGCGCTCGGCCCCCAGCGCGGCTTCACGCTGACGCTCGCACTCATCCTCGTGATCGTCACCCTCGCGTTCTGGCTGATCTCGCTGCAGTTCACCGCGCTGCTGGTGATGCTGCAACGACCGAGCATCGGCCTGCGCGATCTCGCCCGTGAACTGGGTCGTGTCGCCCGCAAGCTGCTGCGCCCCGGTTCGCTCTCGCTGGTGCTCTATCTCTTCCTGCTGCTGCCGCTGAGCGGATTCGGGTTCACCTCCGCACTCACGCGTGGCATCGCCATACCGTCGTTCATCTCGGGCGAGCTGCTCAAGAGCACATCGAGCGCCATCGCACTCGCCGTGTTTCTTCTCGTACTCGCATGGCTCAACCTTCGTCTCGCTCTCACCGTGCCGATCTTCGTGATGACGCAGGGGCGCCGCGCCGCGCGCTGGAGCTGGCGTCTGACCCGAGGGTTCCGCACGTGGTTGCCGCTCGTGCTCGCGATCACCGCGGTGCTCGTGCTGGGAGGCTTCGGTGCGACCGCGCTCACCCTCATCTCGGTACTGCCGATCCTCCTCTCGGATGCGATCGCTCCCGCCGCCTCGCACGTGATCGCGGCCTACTCGCTGGGCGCCGCACAGGTGCTCGGCATCCTCCTCAACGGCGTGGTGACGGCAGCGGTCGGCGGGATCCTCATCGCGAAGGTGCGATCCGTCGCGGCCAGCACCCCGGAGTTCCCTCCGCTCGTGCACGCCCTCGCACTGCCGACCGCGGCGGCAGCGAGCACCCCGCTTCGTCCGGACGGCGCGCCCCGCACATCGCGTCGCCCCGCCCTCGCCGTCATCGCACTCGCGATCCTCGCGACGATCGGGTTCGGAACCTCGGCGGTCGATACGCTGCAGCGGCTCTCGAACGCCCCCGCCACCCTCGCACTGGCGCACCGGGGCTTCTCAGACGGCGGCGTCGAGAACACGATCAGCGGCCTCGAGGCTGCGCACGCCGCTGGCGCCGACCTCGTGGAGATGGACGTCATGCAGACGAAGGACGGTCGATTCGTCGCCATGCACGACGCAACGCTCGGGCGCCTCGCCGGGCGGCCCGACGCCGTGAAAGACCTCACGTTCGACGAGCTCACAGCCATCACGGTGCATGACGCGCACGGGCATGAAGACCGTATTCCGGCCTTCGCCGACTACGTCACCCTAGCGAAGCAGCTCGGCATGCCTCTCCTCATCGAGATCAAGCTCGGAGGAGCGGAAACACCCGATCACGTGGAGCGCCTCGTCGACGAGCTCGAGCAGCTCGACGCACTCGAGAGCAATATCTATCACTCACTCGACCCGGTGAGCGTCGACCGGTTGAAGCGGCTGCGCCCCGACCTCGCGGTCGGCTACACGATGGCCTTCGCGGCCGTCGCGGCGCCCGAAACTCCTGCCGACTTCATCGTCCCCGAGGAATGGAGCGCCACTGAGCAGTTGCAGCACTCTGCCGACCAGGCCGGCCTCGCCTTCATGGTGTGGACTGTGAACGACGAGCCGGGCATGCGCGAACTGCTGCGACGCGGCGTGGACGGGATCATCAGCGACCACCCCGACAGGGTGATGGACTTACGCACCGGAATGCAGCAGGAGGCCGGTCTCGCCGGCATGCTGGTCGACGCGGTCAGCCGTTTCGTGACGATTGTGTAGAGCGGCGCGCGTCGACGACGCTCTTCGCGCAGCCGGAAAAATAAGAACCCCCGCGTGTAGAAGCCACGCGAGGGTTCAGTGGCTCCGACGGGCGTCGATCCCGTGACCTCTCGATTTTCAGTCGAACGCTCTACCAACTGAGCTACAGAGCCAGGCACTCACCTTAGGCGACCGCCGGAGACGAAGAAGCCCTTCCGAGGAAGGGCTCTTCATCCAGCGACCCTGACGGGACTTGAACCCGCGACCTCCGCCGTGACAGGGCGGCGCGCTAACCAACTGCGCTACAGGGCCATAATGTGTTGCTATTCAATTGTGTTTCGGTAAGAGTGACCCCAACGGGATTCGAACCCGTGCTGCCGCCGTGAAAGGGCGGTGTCCTAGGCCGCTAAACGATGGGGCCGAAGCGATTTCTCGCTTGCTACCGAGATGAAATCTTACGGGGGTTCTCCACTGCGGCGCAAATCGAGCCCGCGATCGCGGTATCTCTGGCGTGTCGCGGCGGGAGCTAGGACGCGTGAGCGGTCAGTAAGGTGCACTTCAGGCGCGAATAATGCACCTCACTGACCGCTCGCCCGCACCGCCCCTACCAGTGCCGGTGCTCGTGCGATCCCGACAGATCGGTGCGGTAGTCGGGCCAGGGCAGGTCGATCGGCGGCTCGAAGTCCGCAGGCAGGAGCGGCGGCACCGGATCGGCGGCCGTGCGCTCCGCGAATTCCCGTCGCGCCTCGGCGAGCACCTCCGGCTTCGTGAGCAAGTCGAGGAAGGTGCCGGCGACGGTCTTCCCGGCGGTCACGATCGTGGGGGCGATCGTCTCCGGGATCCCCCCGAGTGCGTTCATCACCCACGAAGGGTACGGTCCGGCGCCCGGAACGGGTTGCAGCGCGGGGCGCGACACGTAGAAGCGCACGAGCGGCGCATAGTGACTCATCTCGACGTAGTCGTCGCTCGTCCAGTTGCGCTGCCAAGCTGGCATGTGCTCGCGCAGCCCGCGTTCCGCCTCCTGGGGCGTGATGAGCTGCTCGGTCTCGGCGAGGAAGGGCCGTTCGCTCGGCTCCAGCCCGAGCGAACGCTGCACCTCCTGCGCCACAGCGACCGCTTCCGGTCCGTAGCTCGGCGCCCCCACCTCTGACAGGTTGTCGAAGAGCACCGTTGCCATCGCGTGATTCGTGCGGCCGGGTCGGCTGCGGGCGATCCAGCGCTCTTCGAGTTCGCAGTGCCCCATCGAGGCCGCTGCCGCAGCGTTGCGGTCGAGCACCTGCAGAATGTGCTCGGCCATCTCGATGTCGGGCGTGCGCCACGAGAACTGCACGCGAGCGACGCGCTGGGGCAGGTTGTCGGCGGTGGCCTGGCCATCGGTCAGGATCGCATCGGAGAAGCTCCATCCACCCGTCGCGGGCAGCATCGCGTCGAGCATGCTCCGCGATGCAGAGTACATCTGCATGAGCGACAGGTTCGCGCCGGGGGCGCGTGCGGCCGAGTGCGACGCCGGGATGGGCGAGTTCGGATCGGCGCTCGACAGCTGCCACTGCTCGGGGTGGTCGCAGATGAAGCTGTACACCTTGCTGTAGTACGCGCCGCACTGGGTGTCCCAGCGAGCCGTGTTGCACAGCGGCAGCATGTAGAAGGGGTGGAAGGAGACGATCGCGTCGGCGTCGTCGTAGTACCCGCGCAATCCGTGCACGACCTTCGACCCGTGCATCTTCTCCGCGGGCTCACCCGTGTAGTGCAGGGTGCCGGCGATATCGTGCTGACGCATCGCGTGCTGCGTCGCGAGCACTCCTGCGAGTGTCGAAATGCCGAGTACGGAGTGCGGGTCGGTGTGCCCTGGCGCGAACCGCGAGAGGCCGTCTCGCGGCGCCTCCGTCGTCGCAGCGGCCTGGCTGTTGCCCGGCACGGCGTCGTACTCGGCGTAGGTGAGGAGCGTCGGGCCGTCTCCGTTCGACCAGCGGGCGCTGAATGCGGTGGGCATGCCTGCCGAGCCGTCCTCCACGGTGAAGCCCTCGGCGCGGAGCCGTTCGACGTACCACTGCTGCGAGCGGTACTCGCGCCATGCGGGCTCCGCGAGCTCCCAGATATGGGTGTGCCACTCGGTGAGCTGCTGCAGGTGCTCATCGATCCAGGCCTGGGCGGTGCGCTTGGCCGCTGCGGTGAGTTCGGTCACGATCGCGGTGTCCTTTCTGCTGCGGCGAGCGCGCGCACTGCGTGCTCAGCCGGCCGGTTGACGGGTGAGTCGGGTACCCCGTTCTCGGCGAACGACGCCCCGTTCTGCGCTTGGATGCGGACATACTCGATCTCGGTGCGCGCCGAGAAGTACGCGATGTGCGGCGTGAGCACGACGTCGCGGCGCCCGACGAGCGGGTGCCCATCGCTCGGCGGCTCTTCCGAGAGCACGTCGAGCGCCGCTGCCGAGAGCTGCCCGGCGTCGAGCGCTGCGGCGAGCGCGGGTTCGTCGATGAGCGCGCCTCGCGACACGTTCACCAGTACAGCGCCCTGCGGCATCTCGCCGATGAACTCGGCGTCGACCATGCGCTCCGTCTCAGGTGTGAGCGGCAGGTGCAGCGAGAGCACGTGCGAGGATCGCCGCACCTCGTCGAGGTCGGTGCGCGTGACCCCGAGACGCTCCAGATCGGCACGCACCTCGGCGGTGTCCGGGAGCAACGGGTCGTACCCCAGCACACGCCCGAACAGCGGGCCCGCGAGCCTCGCGAGTTCGCGGCCGATCTTTCCGAGCCCCACGAGCCCCAGCGTCGTCTCGCTGAGACGTGCCGGCGCGACCGCGGCGCGAGAGTTCCAGTCGCGCGGAGTGGCGGAGTCGAGGTAGAAGGGCAGTTGGCGAACGGCGTGGAGCAGGATCGCCAGCGCGTGCGTCGCCACCTCCTCGGTCGCAGCGCCGGGAACGTTCGTCACCCACACGCCTCGCTCCGTCGCGGCGTCGATGTCGACGTAGTCGAAGCCCATCGACATGAGTGCGATCACCCGCAGGTTCGGCAGCGCCTCGATGATCTCGCGCGTGACGCTCGCGTACCCGGGCAGGAGCACCTCGGCGTCGCGCGCCCCCGCGATGATCTCCGCGGCATCGCGGGTGCCGAGCACTCGGACGGTGTAGCCCGCGGCTTCGAGCAGCTTCACCCCCGGCGTGATGTCGGAGTCGTCGGCGTCGGTGTAGACGGCGACGGGGCGCGCGCTCCGTGTGTTCGTCGTCATCGCTGCACCTCTTCCGCGTCGAGTGCGAAGGTCGCCTGATCGATGTGGATCAGTTGCAGACCGCCGCCCGCGACCGCAGCGTCGACGGCCGTCGCGAGCTCCGCGCCGTTCGTCGCACGGTGCCCGGCGCCGCCGAAGGCCGCGGCCACCGCCACCCAGTCGGGCTGCACGAGATCGACGCCGACCGGGGCGATGCCAGCGTCCGCTTCGTTCTGCTTGATCTCCGCGTACCCGCCGTTGTCGACGACGATGACCGTGACATCGAGGCGCTGCTCGATCACGGTGATGAACTCCTGCATCGAGAACATGAGCGCACCATCACCGGTCACCACGAATGCCGGCCGTTCCGGCGCAGCGATGCGCGCGCCGAGCGCCGCCGGCAGGCCGTACCCGAGCGTCGCGTAGGTCGCCATGTACGGCGTCGAGTTCGGCTCGGAGACGCGCAGCGTGTTCAGCAGCCCCCAGTAGGCGATCTGCGACGAGTCGGTGGCCACGATCGCCCGCTCGGGCAGCGCCTCGGCGATGCTCTCCGCAAGCCCCGTGTTCTCGGCCGAGAGGTCGGCGGATTCGGCGCGTACGAGCTCGCGCGTCTCCGCGACCGACGCCTCGGCCCGCTCGCGGCGGGCGATCGCGGCAGCCGCATCGGCTGGATGGGCTTCGAGCGCGGTGAGGATCGCGGCGAGCGCCTGCGAGGCGTCCGCGACGATGCCGACCTCGGCGCTCTGATTCTTCTCGATCTGAGAATCCAGCAGGTCGATGCGGATCACGGCGCCCTGCGCTTCGAGGCGGTCCACCCAGAGCTCGGCCTCGCCGAGCTTCGAACCGACGACGAGCAGCACGTCAGCCTGCTGCGCGCGTGAACGGGCCGCAGCGAGCCGCAGACTCGACCCGATCGCGAGCGGATGGTGCTCGTCGAGCACTCCCTTGGCGTTCAACGTCGTGACGACCGGTGCGGACAGCCGCTCGGCGAGCGCGCGCACCTCGGCGCTGGCGCCGCGCGAGCCGCCGCCCGCGAGAATCACTGGTTCCCGCGCCTCCGCGAGCAATCGGGCCGCAGCGGCGACGTGCTCGGCGTCGGGGCCGGGCACGGGCGAGAACGCGCGAGGCTTGAGCGCCTCGGCGGCCACCTCGGCCTCGGCCTCCAGCAGATCGAGCGGAATCTCGAGGTAGACCGGGCGGGGTCGCCGCGTCGCGAAGAGCTCGAACGCGTCGTGCACCGCGGCAACGGCCTCCTCGGCGGACTGCACGCGGCGCCCCCACTCCACGATCGCCGAGGCCGCGGCCAGCTGATCCTTCGTCTCGTGCAGCGTGCCGACGTCGGCGAACTCGGCGCCGCGGGCCGGGCCGGGCGCGATGATGATCATCGGGCGCGACTCGCAGTACGCGGTGCCCGCTGCGGAGAGCGCGTTGAGCAGCCCCGGGCCGCTCGTCGTGATGACCACGCCCGGCAGACCCGTCTGCAGCGACCACCCGTCGGCCGCGTAGCCCGCGCCCTGCTCATGGCGGGTCGTGACCGGGCGGATCCCGAGCGCATCGAGTGGCCGGTAGAGCTCGAGGTTGTGGGTGCCGGGGATGCCGAAGACGGTGTCGACGCCGTAGCCGCGGATCGTCTCGATGACGGCCCAGCCGGTCGTGCGGCGCGCCTCGGTCGAGGTGACATCGCTCATCAGCGCACCTCGTCTGCGGCGAAGCGGCGGCTGCCGTCGACCCAGGTCTCACGCACGGGAATCGCCGCGATATCGCCGCCCGGGACTTCAAGCGGATTCGCGCCCAGCACTACGAAGTCGGCGCGCTTGCCGACGGTGATCGAGCCCAGCTCGTTCTCGCGCCCCAGCGTGATGGCGCCCTCGAGCGTGTGCCCGCGGAGCGCCGCCTCGGGGCTGATGCGCAGCGAGTCGGGGCCGAGCTGGGCCCCGCGCCGCGTGATGCGCGTGACCGCTGCCTGGATCGCCTCGAGCGGGCGGGGCTCGGCGACGGGGGCGTCGGACGAGATGGTGACCGGCACCCCCGCGTCGACGAACTCGCCCAGCGGGTTGAAGCGCTCCCCCGGAGTGCCGATCGCCTGCTCGACGCCCTCGCCCCAGTTGTAGTAGTGCTGGGTCTGGTTCACGGGCCGGATGCCGAGCTCGGCCATGCGCGTGATCTCCTCGGGAGTGGGCAGACCGCAGTGCTCGATGCGGTGACGCGCGTCGGCGTCGGGCCGTTCGAGCAGTGCCTGCTCGATCGCGTCGACGACGAGCTTGATCGCGGTCGGCGACTGCGCGTGCGTCGCGGTCTGGAGCCCCGCCGCGTGCGCCTTGCTCACCAGTTCCGTGTACTCGCGCGGCTCGTGGTAGAGCTGCCCCGTGCGGCAGGGATCGCCGACGTAGCCCTCCGGGAAGTACGCGGTCCACCCGCCGAGCGTGCCGTCCGCGTAGAGCTTGATGCCCGTCGCCGAGAGGAAGGGATTGCCGAAGGGCCCGGTGAGGCCGATGTCGAGCACCTGATCGAGCAGGTGCGACAGGAAGTACATCGAGACGCGCATGTCGAGCGCCCCGCGATCGGCGGCCTCGAGGTACGCGGCGAACTCGCGCTTCGACACCTGCGCGTCGCCGATCGCGGTGACGCCGCCGCGCAGGAACTCCCGCTGCACCAGGTCGAGCTGCCGCTGGTGCTCCGCGGGCTCATCTCCCAGATGGAAGTTCGGGCCGTGGTGCCCGATCTTCACGCCGTGCAGCCCGGTGAGCACGTTGCACGCGGCATCCGACAGCTCCCCCGTCAGCTCGCCGTCGGCATCGCGGAAGAACTCGCCGCCCTCCGGGTTCGGCGTGTCGCGGGTGATGCCGAACTTCTCGAAGGTGAACGTGTTCACGACGCCGCCGTGGCCGGAGGCGTTCATGATGTACACCTCGCGGTCCGTCGCGATCTCATCGAGCTCGTGCCGCGTCGGGTGCCGGCGCTCGGCGAGATTGCGCTGCTCGTACCCGTAGCCCCGAATGGGCGCTCCTGCGGGGAGCTTCGCCGCGCCCGCCCGCATGAGCTCGACGATCTCGGGGATCGATCCGGCCTTCTCGGGCGAGATGTCGATCCAGGTCAGCATCTGCCCGTACATGAGCGGGTGCGCGTGGGGATCGATGAACCCTGGGACGATCGTCGCGTCTGGGTAGTCCGCCCGCTCGGGAGCGAGCCCCGCGTCGGCAGCCGCCGCCTCGACATCTGCGACGCTCCCCACGGCGAGGATGCGCCCGCCGGCGCTGAGGAGCGCCTCGGCCTCCGGCTGGTCGGCGTCAACGGTGAGAATGCGCTTCGCGGTCACGATCGTGGGGATCGAGTCGCGGGCGTCGTAGGTGGCGAGCTGTCGCACGGTGCTGCTCCTTGAGCGAGTGGATGTGTGAGTGGGTGATTACTTCCGGCGCGTCGAGCCCGGTGTGGAGACGGCGGTGGTGTCGAGGCGCGCCTTGAGCGAGCCCGTGGCCGGTGCCGTGTCGGAGTGCTGCGGCGCGAAGGCCGTGCCGAGAATCGCGAGGAGGTCGAGCAGCCCGAAGAACGCGATGACCGACCAGAAGTTGCCGGTCGCGACGAGCAGGCCGGTGGCGATCGCGGGCGAGAGACCGCCCCACACCGCCGCACCGATGCCGTACGAGAGCGACATCGAGGTGTAACGGGCCTGCGGGCGGAACATCTGCGCCATGATCGTCGAGAGCGGAGCCCAGGCACCGCTCAGGGTGAGGCGCAGCACCGAGACGAAGAGGTAGATCATCGCGACATTGTGCGCGTCGATGAACAGCACGAGCGGGATGACCGCGGCGAGCGAGAGACCGGAGCCGAGGATCATGATCGTCTTCGCGCCGATCTTGTCGCCCAGCAGTGCGAGCGGCAGGGTCACGATCGTCTCGACGAGCGACGCGATGAACATTGCACCGAGGATGATGTCGGCGTCCAGGCCGATCTCGGGGCTCGTCGCGTAGCTCTGCACGAAGGTGGTCGCGAGCACGTACCCGCCCGACGACATTGCGATGATGCCGAAACCGAGCAGCATGGGCCACCAGTTGTTCTTGAGCGCGAAGAGGATCGGCGTCGACTGCTCGTGGCCCTCGATCTTGGCCTCGAAGACCGGAGTCTCCTCGACCCGGTAGCGCACCCAGAAGCCGACGCCGATGAGCACGATGCTGAAGAGGAACGGGATGCGCCAGCCCCAGGTGAGCAGCACGTCGTCGCCCATGAGGGCGAGTACCCAGAAGGCGCCGGTCGACAGGAGCGCGCCGAGCGGGTTGCCGAGCTGGGTGAAGCCGCCGTAGAAGACCTTGAACTTCGGCGGGGCGCTCTCGACCGCCATGAGACTCGCGCCGCCCCATTCGCCGCCGACCGCGAGACCCTGGGCGATGCGGAGGATGATGAGGAGGATCGGCCCCCAGATGCCGATCGTCTCGTACGTCGGCAGTACGCCGACGAGC
The DNA here is from genome assembly GCF_037619215.1 of Leucobacter sp. USCH14. Taxonomy (NCBI): domain Bacteria; kingdom Bacillati; phylum Actinomycetota; class Actinomycetes; order Micrococcales; family Microbacteriaceae; genus Leucobacter; species Leucobacter sp. USCH14. The sequence goes on along the minus strand of NZ_JAQPZP010000001.1, from coordinate 327,474 downwards.
GTCGTCGCGATGCCCATGAGCAGCAGCGTGATGGTCAGCGCCGGCTTGCGGCCGAGCTTGTCGCCGATGTGCCCGAAGATGATGCCGCCCAGGGGGCGTGCGAAGTACGCGACGGCGTACGTGCCGAAGGAGGCGAGTGTGCCGAGGCCCCGGTCGAGTTCCGGGAAGAACACGACGGGGAAGACGATGGCCGCGGCGGTGGCGTAGACGTAGAAGTCGTACCATTCGATCGTGGTGCCGACGGCTGCGGCGAATCCGGATTTGAGCGCTCGGCGGTGCGTGTTCGCCGGCGCGGTTGCGGTGGACATACGGAAGCTCCCTTGCTTGAGGACGGCGCGGTGCGCGCAACTGCAACGACTGTAGGCCAGCCCGAAGCTCGGCGCATGCGATGCGTTCGACGCAGGCGCGCGATTCACCGCAGTTTCGCGGCGCGATTTCTCGCATCCTCCGATTACGCTTGCATCACGACGGGGTGCGCCGAATTTTTGCGCCCCGCTCGGCTCAGATCCTCGTATTTCGAGAAGCTCGAGCTCCGAAACCCGAACCCCCAGCAAGGAGACGCACCGCGTGCAGCCCATCACTCGTCGCACGAGCGCCCCGCGCACCCCGCAGGGCGCGGCGGACCTCGACGACTTCGACGCCGCCCTCATCCGGGCCCTCCAGGCCGACGGGCGCGCGAGCATTCACGATCTCGCGATCCTGCTCGAGGCGAGCCGGGACTTCGTCGCTCAGCGCCTCCGCCTCCTCACCCAGGGCGGGGGGCTGCGCGTCGTCGCGGCGCTCGATCCGGGGTTCGTGGGGCATCACGTGCTCGTGCACGCCAAGGTCGAGGTCGACGGCCCGATCACGCCGATCGCCGAGGAGGTCGTCCAACTGCCCGACGCCGTATTCGTCTCCATGACCAGCGGCCCGCTGCCGTTGGTGTTCGAGTCGCGCCACGGCGATAGTCATGAGCTTCTCGATGTGCTCGATCACGTGCGGCGCCTGCCCACGGTGCGTCGCGTTCTCGTCTCCACCTACGTCGAAGTGCTCAAGGGGTTCTTCGTGTCGCACGGGCAGAGCGACATCGTGCTCGATCGCATCGATTACGAGCTGATCGCGGTGCTGCAGCAGGACGGCCGCACGAGCTATCGAGCACTCGCCGACACGGTGCACCTGTCGCCGTCCTCGACGAGAGCGCGCGTGCAGCGGCTCATCGACGCCGGGGTCATCCGCATCGCCGCGATCAAGTCGGGGGGCTTCTCGCGCAATCGCCTCGCCATCGGGGTCGGCATCACGATCGACGGCTCGCCCGAGCCGATCAGGCGGTTCATCATGGAGTCGCCCTACATCGACTTCGCAGTGCGCTCCCACGGGAGCTTCGACTTCATCGTCACACTCGTCTCAGCCTCGTCCGCGCACCTGCTTCCCGTGATGGACGCGATCCGGGGTCTTCCGGGCGTGAGCGCGCTCGACTCGTGGACGCACTACGACATCGTCAAGGAGGACTACGCGCGCACGCTCGGGCGCGTGCTCGTCAGGGAATGACCTCGCCCAGGTGCGTCGCGCGCGCTCAGAAGCCGCCGAGCGCGCGCTGCACGCGGCTGAGCGAGATGTTCTCGTGCAGCATCACACCCGAGCTGGTGCGCTGCTCGAAGTGGTAGCCCATCTTGCCCTGGCGGAGCAGGCCGATCAGGTGCGGTTCTGCGGCGTTCCACATGATCCAGGTGGGGAGCCCCTCGGAGTTCTTGCCGAGGTAGGTGATTTCGATATTGCGCGACCCGATTCGCTGCACATCGGGCATCAGCTTGTTCTTCGACAGGGCGACGCTGCCGGTATCCGCCCGCTCCATCTCACTCATAGCACGATCCTAGCGAATCAGGCGTGTCGTCGGCATCGAAATGACCGGCGCAGCATCACGAGGTCGCGAAGAACGCACCGGTGATCTTCGCGAGGCCGTACAGGTCGTCGACGTGCGCGAGTTCACGGGCGGAGTGCATCGAGAGCAGCGGCACGCCGACGTCGACGGTGCGGATTCCGAGCCTGGTCGCGGTGATCGGTCCTATCGTCGAGCCGCAGGGGACGGTGTTGTTCGACACGAACTCCTGGGTCTCCACTTCAGCCGCAGCGCCCAGCCGACTCCACAGCGCAGCGCCGTGAGCATCACTCGCGTAGCGCTGGTTCGCGTTGACCTTGAGCATCGGGCCGCGGCCCGCGAGCGGCCGCACCCGCGGGTCGTGCTTCTCCGAGTAGTTGGGGTGCACCGAGTGGCCGGCGTCAGCCGAGAGGCACCACGAGGCGGAGAGCGCACGAGCCGCATCCTCCCCCGTCGCCCCGAGCCCGCTCCGCAGGCGGTCGAGCACGTCCGAGAGGAAGGGGCCCGCCGCGCCGGAGCGGGTGTTCGAGCCGAGCTCCTCGTGGTCGAACGCCGCGATCATCGAGATGGTGCCCGGGTGCGGCTCGGTCTCGAGCAGCGCGGCCAGCCCCGCGTACGTCGAGCTCAGATTGTCGAGCCTCGGCGACGCGAACAGCTCGCCGTTCGCGCCGATGCGCGCCGGGGGCTGCGTGTCGTAGAGACGCACGTCGATGCCGGCGAGATCCTCCGGCTTCAGCGCGGCGCGCGCGGCGGATCTGGCCGCTGCGCGGCCCCGCCCCGACCCCGTGCGCCCGCCGCCGAGTTCGCGGACGAGCAGCGCGAGCACGGAGAGATCCTCCCCCGCGAGGCCGATGATGGGCTGGGTGTGCCGCTGGCGATCGAGCGTGAGACTCTTGTTCGCATCGCGATCGAGGTGAATCGCGAGCTGCGGAATCCGTGCGACGGCTCCGGTGCGCACGAGGTGCTCCGCGCCGTCTCTGGTCACCACGCGCCCTGCGAAGCCCAGGTCGCGATCGAGCCAGGACGTGAGCAGCGGGCCGCCGTAGATCTCGACCCCGACCTGCGCCCAGCCGTCCGACTCGAAGCCGGGGCGAGGCTTCACGGCAAAGCCGGGCGAGTCGGTGTGCGCGCCGAGCACGCGCACCGGGCTCGTCGCGTCGACCTCGGCGCCGGCTCGCCAGGCGATCACCGCTCCGTCGCGTCGTACGAAGCCGCGCCCCTGCGCCTCGAGCGGGGACCACGCGGCGGTCTCGTCGTGCTCGGCGTACCCGGCCTTCGACAGCGTCTCGCAGAGCGCACCCGCCGCGTGGTACGAGCTCGGCGATGCCGAGACGAAGTCGCCGAACGCACTGATGTACGCGTCGCGATCCTGCAGGAGTGAACGGGACACGGGTGTCATGCTCCTTCGCGTGCGGAGGCCGACGGAGCGAAGTTCGCGGCGTATTCGGCGAGCAGTCGTGCGCCGAAGCCGGTGGAGCCGACGGACCGCCACAGGTCGTCGCTCTCCGACTGCATCGTGCCGGCGATGTCGAGGTGGCCCCACGGCGTGCCATCGACGAACTCGTTCAGGAAGAGGCCCGCGAGAATGACCCCCGCGTACTGCCCGCCGATGTTCGAGAGGTCCGCGACGTTCGACTTGAGCTGCTCCCGGTACCGGTGGTCGAGCGGGAAGCGCCAGATGTTCTCGTCGGTCGCGTCGGCCGCGGCCTGCAGCTGAGCCGCCACGTCGTCGTCGTTCGCGAGCATCGCAGCGGTGCGGGTGCCGAGTGCAGCCATGGCAGCACCCGTGAGCGTCGCGATGTCGACGATCGCGTCGGGGCGGCGCTCGTCGATCGTGCGGTCCTCCGTCGCGAGCACGAGCCCATCGGCCATGACCAGTCGGCCCTCGGCGTCCGTGTTCTTGACCTCGACGGTCTTGCCGCCGCGAATGGTCAGCACGTCGCCGAGCTTGGTGGCGCTTCCCGACGGCATGTTGTCGGTGCACATGAGCCAGCCGGTGACCGCCGTCTTCGCACCGAGATCGCGCAGTGCGATCATCGAGGAGAAGACCGATCCCGCACCCATCATGTCGAACTTCATCGCGGCGTGCATCGCGTTCGACGGCTTGAGGCTGATGCCGCCCGAGTCGTACATGATGCCCTTGCCGATGAGCGCGAGGTGCCCCTCGGGGTCTGCCGGCCGATAGGAGATCTTGATCATACGGGGCTCCTCGACGCTGCCGGCGTTGACGCCGAGCAGCCCGCCCGCACCGAGCTCGATGAGCTGAGCGCGGTCGAAGATTTCGGTTTCGAGTCCGAACTCGGGTGCGAGTCGCTCGATGACATCGGCGAACTTCTCCGCGCTGAGGTGCCGCGGCGGCGTGTTCGCGAGGTCGCGCGCGACGCTGGCCGACCTCGCGAGAATCAGCCCGCGCGCCACGCCCTCGCGCGCGCGGTCGGCGTCGGTCTCGGCGACGGTGATCGCGAGCGACCCGAGCGCCACGGTGTTCGGGTCGCCCTTCAGCGCGTCGTAGCGGTAGCGGGCCAGGATCGCGCCCTCGGTCGCGGCGATCGCGGCGTCGGCGGCGGTGATCCCCTCCGACCCGGCGAGCACATCGCGCAGATCGACGGCGAGGTCGGCGACCTCGCGGGCGGCGCGTGTGAACGCCGCGACCGCATCGCGGAGCTGCGCCGGCGAGGCGATGCCGTCGCCCGTGCCCACGAGCACCTGCAGACGTGCGCCGGGGAGCGCGAGGGTCTGGTTCTTCGCACCGGTGAACCCCGCGGCCGCGAGCGCATCGCGACTCGTCTCCCCGAGACCGTCGGGCAGTTCGCCCTCGCTCGAGACGAAGCGGGCCACCGCGGTGCCCCGCTCGCCCTCACCTCCGGTGACGACGCGCACGGAAGCCTGTTCGGCGAGGGACGGGACGGGGTCGAATGCAGGGTCAATCACAACGCTCATGGCGTCCAGACTAGTCCCGACCGCCGACATCGCCGCGGTCAATCCGCTGCCAGCGCAGCGACGGGCGAGAGGCGGATCGCGCGCCGGGCCGGCACTGCGGCCGCCCCCACCGCCAGCAGCGCGCCGAACACGACGACTCCGGCCAGCACCGGCCACGGGATGGAGGGCGCCGCGAGGCCGACCTGCGAGCCGAGGAGCGTCTGAGCGGCCACCCAGCCGTACCCGATGCCGAGCGCGAGGCCCAGTCCGAGTGCGGCGACCGTCATCTGCGCGCTCTCCGCGACGATCATGCGTCGCACCTGCGATCCGGTGAAGCCGAGCGTGCGCAGCAGGCCGAGTTCTCGGGTGCGCTGCAGCACGTTCAGCGACAGCGTGTTCACCAGACCGACCGCGGCGATCACGGCCGAGAAGCCGACGAGACCGGTGAAGATGCCGGTCGTGATGCTGAGCGTCTGATCGAGCGCCCGAGCCATGGCGGGGTCGAGCTCGAACGCGAGCAGCGTCATCGAACGATAGCTGTCGAGCGCGACGGCGAAGAGCGTCACGAGCGTCACGCCGATCACGAGTCCGATCGTCGAACGGGCGCTCCGCTCGGGGTATCGCATCGCATTCGCCGCGGCGAGCGCGCCGGTCGGCCCCCGTCCGATGACCCGGCCCGCGAGGCGCAGCACCGGCGGCATGATGAGGTGCGCTCCGATCGCGATGCCCGTGAATGAGGTGAGCCCTCCGATGAAGGCGACGAAGAGCGCGAGCGGAGTGAGAAATCCGAGCACCAGCCCGAGCGCGAGCAGGGCGCACCCCGACATGATCAGGATCACGGCCCAGACCGATCGACCCGATCGTCCGCGCGCGGCTTCGGGCCGAAGTTCGACCGCGGCGCCCGTCGCGGCGATCGGCGAGACGGATGCGACGCGACGCGATCCGGCCCAGGCCGCGGCCCACGTCGTGAGCGCGACGATCACGACCGCCGCGAGCGACAACGGGTCGAACAGCGGGTAGTCGCGGCCGTCGGGCAGCCAGCCCCACCCCGGCCCGAGCCGGGTGACGGCGAGCGCGAGCGCCTCCGCGAGCACCCACCCGATCAGCGCTCCCAATGCGCCCATGAGCAGTCCTTCTCCCGCGACGCGTGACCGCACCGAGCGCGCTGTCGCACCGATCAGCCGCAGGAGCGCGATCGTCCGCGTACGCCCCGCGATCACCGTCGCGAAGGTGTTCGCGGTCACGATGGCGCCCACGTACAGCGCGATGATGATGAAGATGAGGCTCACCATCAGGAGCACGAGCCGGAACGTGCCCGATTCCTCGATCAGCGCCGGGTCGAGCGCCGCGGTCAGAATGCCGGTGCCGAGTATGAGGGTGACGGCGAACAGGGTGCCGAGCGCCGCGACGACGATCGTCGCGACGTGCTCGCGCAGCTTTCCGGAGGTCCCGGTGACCGCGCTCATGCCCGGTCACCGCCGCCGGCGACGGCGCCCCGCTCGAGGCCCAGCATGGTCTCGGAGATCTGCTCGGGCGACATCGCGCCCCGGTCGGCGACGATGCGGCCGTCGGCGAGGAAGAGGATGCGGTCGGCGTGGCTCGCGGCGATGGGGTCGTGGGTCACCATCGCGATGCTCTGCCCCGATCGTTCGACCGCGGATCGGAGCAGGCCGAGCACCTCGCGGCCCGTGCGCGTATCGAGGGCCCCCGTGGGCTCATCGGCGAAGATGATGTCGGGCTGCGTCGCGAGCGCGCGGGCGATCGCCACGCGCTGCTGCTGGCCTCCGGAGAGCTCGTGCGGGCGGTGCGTCGCGCGATCGGCGAGACCGAGGGCACCGAGCAGCGCGTCGATGCGCGCCAGGGTGTCGCGATCGGGTTTCACCCCGTCGAGGTGGAAGGGCAGGAGGATGTTGCCGCGCACATCGAGCGTCGGAACGAGGTTGAATGATTGGAAGACGAAGCCGATCCTGCGCCGACGGAGTCGTGTCAGCGCGACGTCCCCGAGTCCCGTGATCTCGTCGCTCCCGAGCCATACGCGACCGCTCGTCGGGGTGTCCAGGCCGGCCATCACGTGCATGAGCGTCGACTTGCCCGATCCTGATGGCCCCATGATCGCCGTGAACTGCCCGCGCGCGATGCCGATCGATACTCCGTCGAGTGCGCGCACCCGCTGTTCGCCATCGCCGTAGTGCTTGCTGAGGTCCGCGACGAGCGCGACCATTGCTCGTGAGCCAGGTGTTGTCTGCATACTCCGACGGTACGAGCGGATCATGGTCGACCGGATCGTGCTGGAGTACGAAGCACATGGGCCCACGGTGCCGATTCCGGCGCCGGACGTCCCGGAAACTGCATGCGCGGGAATATATCTGGCCCACCCGAGTTGCACCGATCATGAAAGCATTCGGATTCCTCTCGTTCGGGCACTACGGCCCCGTTCCCGGCTCGCGCGTGCGCACCGCGGGCGACATGCTGCGCCAGACCGTCGAGCTCGCCGAAGGCGCCGACGAGATCGGTGTGAACGGCGCCTACGTGCGCGTGCACCACTTCGCACGGCAGGCGGCCTCGCCGATCCCGCTGCTCACCGCCATGGCCGCCCGCACGGAGCGCATCGAGGTAGGCACCGGCGTGATCGACATGCGCTACGAGAACCCGCTCTACCTCGCCGAAGAGCTCGCGGCGCTCGACCTCCTCGCCGACCAGCGGATCGCGATCGGCATCAGCCGGGGGTCGCCCGAGACCGCGCTGCGCGGGTACGAGGCCTTCGGGTACGGCGGATCCGACGACCCGCGCGGCGCCGACCTCGCTCGCGAGAAATTCGACACCTTTCTGCGGGCGATCGACGGCGAACCCGTCGTCGACAGCGACCCGCAGATGGCTCCCCCGGGCAGGCTCGCCATCGAGCCGCGCTCGCCCGGGCTGCGCGACCGCATCTGGTGGGGCGCGGGATCGCGCGACTCCGCCGAGCAGGTGGGCCGCATGGGCGTGAATCTCATGAGCTCCACTCTGCTCACCGAAGCGACCGGCCAGCCGTTCCACGTCTTGCAGCGCGAGCAGATCGACCGCTACCGGCAGGCCTACCGCGAAGCCGGCCACGCCGGCAGCCCGCGCGTCTCGGTCAGTCGCAGCGTCTTCCCGATCGTGTCGGCCGAGGACGAAGCGTACTTCGGGCTGCGCTCCCGCGAGAACATGGACCAGGTCGGGATCATCGACGGGTTCCGCTCGACCTTCGGCAAGACCTACGCCGACGCCCCCGACCGGCTCATCGAGCAACTCAGGGCCGACGAGGCGGTGATGGCGGCGGACACGCTCATGCTGACGATCCCGAACCAGCTCGGCCCGGAGTACAACCTGCACGTGCTGCAGTCCTTCGCCGAGCACGTCGCACCGGCGCTGGGCTGGAAGCCGAACACGGAGGGGCCGGTGCAGGGCGACGCGGTCTGAGACCGCGTTTCAGAGCTCGAGCTCCATGAACACGCTGTGCGGGTCGTCGCGGTAGTTGCCGAACGGCCCGCACTCGGAGAAACCGGCGCGGCGGTAGAGCGAGCGCGCCGCGATGAAGAAGTCAGCGCCCCCGGTCTCGAGCACAATGCGTTCGACGCCCCGCGAGCGCGCGTCCTCGAGCGCGAACTGCAGCAGCCGAGCCCCGATTCCCTCACCCCTGCGCGCCGGGTCCGTGCGCATGCTCTTCAGCTCTTCAACTCTGGGGTCGGCGGCGGGGCCGTCGGAGCCGGCGTCGGAGTCGGCGGCGGGATCGACTGCGGCGAGCGCGACCGTTCCGACGACGTCCGGGCCCGAGTGCGCTACCCACAGCTGCACACCTGCGCCTCGGAGCCCGTCGACCGCGAGCGCGTGGCGACTCTCGGGCGGAGCCGTCGGTGCGAGATCGACGAGGTGCGCGTCGAGGAACGCGAGCAGGCGGGCGTCGGAGAAGTCGGCGGGCGCGATGTCGATCATGCGCTCGATTCAAGCACCCCCGTGTTACAGCACTGGACTCAGGCGCCGAGTCGCCCCGCCAGCTCCTCCACGCCGTCACCCGAGAGCCGCGGGAGAAACGCACGCCGCCCCGCCATCACCATGACGAGCGCGAGGATCGGCCCCCGCACCACCGGGCCCTCGCCATTCGCGAAGTCCGCGTCACTCGCTTCGAGCGACAGGCCGCGAACCATCTTCTTGCTGTTCACCGCGAAATCGCGCGTCGCGAAGAACCGTGCGATCTCGAGCACGCTCCGAGGGTCCGGATCGAGCGCGAGGCCGAGCGGCTGCGCGATGTCCTGCCCGTGCACGACGACCTCACCCAGAAAGGCCGCGTAATCGCGCGTCGGGGTGATCCGGCTCGGCACCGCCTCGCGGAAGCGGACGAGCGTCGCTGCCGTGTCTTCGCCGCGGTACCGCTCGATCATGCGATCGTTGTGCTTCGCGGCGTCGAACCCCGCGCGGACGATGCTCAGCAGCCACGCCGCCGTTCCCGTGCTCGCCGCTGCGGTGAGATGCGCGACGACCTCCTCGACCGTCCAGCCGTCGCACAGCGACGTCGCCTGCCACTGCGCATCCGTGAGCCCGCAGAGCACCTCCTCCAGCCCGGACCGCTCGGCTCGCACAAGGGTCTCATAAGCGTCGCGTTGCATGTGCGCCTTTCGAAGCTCGTTCCGCTGCGCCACGAAGGATGGCCGCAGCACATTCTCACACGGCCGCGGGCGCGGTGCCGCCACTACGGATACCGCAGGCGGAAGCGCTCGCAGACCACCGGCATGTCGGGCGCGAACCCCCGGTCGTTCTCGGAGTACCGGCGCCAGTAGCGCTCGTGCGTCTCGCGCCAGTCCGCGAGGGTCCGATCCCCCTCGCCCTCGGAATGGGCATGCTCGGCGGTGACGTCGCAGAACGGGACGGTGTCGATCCGGGTCGTCTCGAGCACGGCCCGCGGCATGCCGGCCCCGTCGAGAATGATGCTGAAATCCCCGACGGCGGGCACCGGATCGCCGCTCGCCTCGAAGTCCCAGAGCGACGACGCGGTGCCCGTCTTCGTGCCGGCGAGCACGAGGCCGAGCAATTCATCGGCGTGCTCGGGTGTCGCACCGAAGGCCCACACCTCGGGAAGCGCCTCCGGAAGCGTCGGGTCCTCGATCCGGCGCTCGTCCCAGAAACTCGCGATCGCAACGTCTGCATTCATGTCGGGCACTCTACCGCCGCCGCGAACGCTACATCTCCAGGTAGGCCTCGCGCAGGGCCGGGTAGTACTGATCGAACCCCGGGCGCTCGGTCCCCTCGGTCGCCGCGACGAGCAGGTCGAGGTAGTACTCCCACCCCGGGCCGATCTCCCCCACCGCGTCCTCGGAGCTGAGGTGGTGCACGAACGTGAGTAGGGAATCATCGCCGTCGGCTTCGAGGTGCAGCTCGAGACGCCAGGAGCCCACCTCCTCGTCCGACAGCAGGGCGAGATACCGGCGAGGCTCGCACGCGAGGATCTTCATCGTGACCGCCGGCTCGTGCTCCTCGAACCGCATGCGCACGCGCACCGCTCCACCGACGCGCTGGTCGCCCTCCCAGGGACCGAACCACTGCTCGGTGAGATCCGGATCGGTGAGATACGCCCACGCTTCCGCGTCGCTCAGCGCCAGGGAACGCACGAGTATCAGGTCTCGCCCGCGCTCCGTCGCGACGACGCGCCCGCTCGCCTCGGTCATGTCGGCCTCCAACCTCTGCAGGGGCGGAATCGGACACCCCTTCTCAGCCTAGAGCGAGAGGAGCCGCATCCGCGAAGTTCGCCGCGACGAACTCACGACACACCCTGATCCGAGGTCTGATCCGGGCTTCTCCCGATCACGCGGAACTTGCTACGGTTGCTGCTCGTGCGCCGCCGCGCACCGCACGACTGGAGCTTTCATGAGCGATTACGACATCGCGAACCCGCACGACTACGACCACCGCCACGCCGACGTCAGCGCCGGCTGGCTGCGAGCCAGCGTCTTCGGCGCGATGGACGGGCTCGTATCGAACCTCGGTCTCATCGCGGGCATCGCGGCAGCCGGGGCCGCGCCGGGCATCGTCGCGATCACCGGCATCTCCGGGCTCATCGCGGGCGCGATCTCGATGGCGCTCGGCGAGTACACGTCGGTGCGCACGGCGAACGAGCAGCTCGACGCCGAAGTGCGCATCGAGCGGGAGGCCCATCTGCGCAACCCCGAGGGCGAGATGGCGGAGCTCACGGCGCTGCTCGAGAACCTGGGGGTCGAGCCGAGGATCGCCGAGACCGCTGCCGAACAGGTCCACGCGAACGCCGACCAGGCCGTGCGCGTGCACCTGCTCTCCGAGCTCGGCCTGAGCCCGGAGGAGCAGCCGTCCCCATGGGTCGCAGCGTTCTCTTCGCTGGCGGCGTTCGGCGTCGGCGCGTTGATCCCGATCCTCCCCTTCATCTTCGGATTCGGCACCCTCGGATTCGGGCTCGCCTTCGGCGGCGTCGGTCTGCTGATCGCCGGCGGCCTCGCGGCCCGCTTCACCAAGCGCAACTGGCTGATGGGCGCGACCCGTCAGCTGCTGTTCGGCGGCGTCGCCGTCGCGGCGACGTACACGATCGGGTCGCTGCTCGGCGTCTCCGTGGCGTAGGGCGACGGCCGCGCGCGGCTTCCGAGCGCGTAGGCTTACTGCATGCCCAGCGCCGAATTCGTCGAAGCTGTGCTCGACGTCGTCGCGCGCATCCCTCGCGGTCGCGTGATGACGTACGGCGATGTCGGGATCGCGATCGGTTCATCGGCGCCCCGCGCCGTCGGCCGCGTGCTCGCACTGTACGGCCACGCGTCGCCGTGGTGGCGCGTCGTGCCCGCGAGCGGCCTGCCTCCCCAGGGGCACGCCGCACTGGCTCTGCCGCTCTATCTCGACGAGGGCACCCCGATTCGCGCCACCGGTGCTCCGCGCGCGGGTACCGCGGCCGCGGTGAGCGCGGACGCCGCGCGCCGTGCGCAACTCGCGGGCGACTACCGCATCGCGCTCTCGGCGGCTCGGCTCCCCTACACGCACGACATCTACGGAGAGGTGGCGCTGTGAGCGACACGACACCCGCACACGAGTCCGACGCGACGAACGGCGGCGGATCCGCCCCGGCTCCGATCAGCCTCGGGTTCGCCCGCGGCATCGCACCGAGCAAGTGGGCACGGCGCTGGAAGGCAGCGACGCCCGGGCGCAAGCTCGAACTCGTGCCGCTGGAGGTCGCATTCGGCTCCCCCCTCGACGCGCGGGCCGGCGAGACGGCGGCGGCAGCAGCCGACTGCGATGTGCTCATCGAACGCACCGCCCCTGACGAGCGCCCCGTCGGCACTGAAGGCGGCGACGGCGTGCGGCGCGCGATCCGTCTCTACGCCGAATCGATGGCGCTCGTCGTACCCGCCGATCACGAGCTCGCGCAGCAGGAATCGGTGAGCCTCGCGGAGATCGCGTTCGTCACCCTGCTCGATCACCCCGACCATTCCCCCGCGTGGCCCGCCGCGCAGCCCTGGGCCGACCCGTCGTGGATGCCGAAGGGACCTCGCGCCGCCTTATCACTCGTGGCGACCGGGGCCGGGGCGATCCTCCTTCCCGTTCCGCTCGCGCGCCACCTCATCACCAAGCGCGAGCACGTGGTGCTCCCCATACGGCCTGAACCCGGCGAGCAGCCGCTCGACGGCCCCGTCGTGTGGGCGGTGTGGAACGCGGAGCGCGATGACGCCACGGTGCAGCACCTCGCCGGCATCCTGCGCGGGCGCACCGCGAACAGCTCGCGTGAATCAGCCCAGGAGGAGACGAAGCGCACCGCTCGCGCGCCCCGCGTGCACGCGCAGCCGAAGAAGCAGGCCCCGAAGCTCAAGCCGAACTCGCGCGGCGCGCAGTTGCAGGCGGCGAAGGAGAAGGCCGAGCGCAAGAAGGCGGAGGCGCGGCAGGCCAAGCGGCGTAAGCGCCGCTGATCCGCGCCGCCCTAGAGGTCTGCGGCGCTCACATCGAACGTGCCGCAGGCCGTCGGCCCCTGCTCGTATCCCCTCATGAACCAGCGCTGCCGCTGCTCCGAACTGCCGTGCGTGAAGCGCTCGGGGTTCACGTCCACGCCGGCCGACTCCATGATGTGGTCGTCGCCGACGGCCGCGGCGGCGCTCATCGCGTCGTCGATCTGCTGCTGCGTCACCGGTTTCAGGAATGTGACGCCCTGGTCGTCCGTGGTGGTCGAGGCGGCCTGCACCCAGGCGCCCGCGAAGCAGTCGGCCTGCAGTTCGAGGCGCACCGACCCCGAGGCGGGGCCGCTCTCGCGACCGGCGCTCTGCAGCGTGCCGATGAGATTTGAGATGTGGTGCCCCCACTCGTGCGCCAGCACGTACATCTGGGCGAGCGAACCGTCGGACGCGCCGTACTCGCCCGAGAGCGTGTCGAAGAACGCGACGTCGATGTAGATGGTCTCGTCGGCCGGGCAGTAGAAGGGCCCCGTCGCAGCTGACGCGGCACCGCACCCCGACTGCGTCTGCCCGTCGAAGAGGATCACGGGGCCCGGAGAACGGTAGTTGCCGACCTCCTCGGCCCAGAATCGGTCGAGGGAATCGGCCGTCGCGTTCATGCGGCATTCATCGTCGGTGTTCGCGTCGACGCCGCTCTTGCACGCGTCGAGCACGACCTCGGACTGCTCCGACGTCGCACCGCCGCCGACCGCCTGCTGCACGGCGGGAGCGAACGGAGTCAGATCGAACCCGAGCAGCTGCGAACCGAGGGCGAGCAGCAGCGCGATGCCGATGCCGCCACCCGCGACCATTCCGCCGGTCCGAGCGCCGCGGCGCTTCCTGACCTTGCTGTTGTCGATGCGCACGTTGTCGTTGAACGTCATGACTCCCCCTCCGTCGCTCGCAGACCTCATCGGTGCTGACCCATCCGCGATGTTTCAGAGTGTACTGCGCCGACGCACCGCGGTGCGGTGCAGTACACTGCGGAGCGGTGCGTCGGCGCCCATCGTGAGCGGGGTCGCTTCGGGAGCGTGTTGCGGGCCGGCACCCGAGCGACACCCTCCCGAAATGACCCCGCTCGCAGAAGCGCCGACCGAGGAGCACCGGGCGACGACCGGCGCTCGGCCGCGCGTTCGGGCTAGAAGATCGACCAGCCGGTGCGCGATGTGAGTTCGTCGAGCGCAGCCATGCCGATCAGCGAATTGCCCGACGCATCGAGCCCGGGCCCCCACACGCAGATCGAGCAGACGTCGGGCACGATCGCGAGGATGCCGCCGCCGACGCCCGACTTGCCCGGCAGCCCGACGCGGTACGCGAACTCGCCCGCCGCGTCGTAGAAGCCCGACGTGAGCATGACGGCGTTCATCCGCTTCGTCTGGTTGCCGCTGAGCAAGTGGCGCCCGTCGGCGCTCTCGCCGCGTCGAGCGAGGAACGCCCCCGCGGCTGCGAGATCCGTGCAGCTCATCGCGATCGAGCACTGGCGCACGTACCGATCGAGCACCGCGTCCACATCGTTGATGAGATTGCCGAAGCTGCGCAGCAGGTGGGCGATCGAGGAGTTGCGATCGGCGTGCGCGAGCTCGGAGGCCGCGGTGAGCGCATCGATCGAGACATCCGGGTTACCCGACTCGGTGCGCACGAAGTCGAGCACGGGGTCCTCGGCGTCCGGCGTCAAGGAGAGCAGGTGATCGGCGACGACGAGCGCCCCCGCGTTCATGAACGGGTTGCGCGGGATGCCGCGCTTGTACTCGAGCTGCGCCAGTGAATTGAACGCCGCTCCGGAGGGCTCGCGGTCCACGCGCTGCCAGATCTCATCGCCGTCCCCCGCGATCACGAGCGCGAGTGAGAAGACTTTCGAGATGCTCTGAATCGAGAATTCGACGTCGGCATCGCCTGACGAGAACTGGGTTCCGTCGGTCATCATCACGGAGATGCCGAACTGGTCGGGGTTGATGGCGGCGAGCCGCGGAATGTAGTCGGCGACGCTTCCCGAGCCGATCAGCGGTCGTACCGCCTCGTGCACATCGTCGAGGATCTCCTGCAGGTCGACGGTCATCGGGTGCCTCACGCTGCGGCGAACCGGTCGGTCGCTCGAACGAGCGCGTCGATGATGCCCGGTTCGCTCGCGGCGTGACCGGCATCGGGGATCATCTCGAAGTGCGCTTCGGGCCATGCGCGGTGCAGATCCCATGCGGTCTCGGGAGGCGTGCACGCGTCGTACCGGCCCTGCACGATCACTCCGGGTATGCCGGCGAGCTTCTCTGCTGCGTCGCGGATCAGCTGCCCCTCGTCCAGCCACCCTGCGTTCGTGAAGTAGTGGTTCTCGATCCGAGCGAAGGCGACCGCACCCGCTGCGTCCTCCCGCGCGCCGGCGATGCTCTCCCGGTCGGGGATGAGCCTGATCGTGGAGTTCTCCCACACCGTCCACGCCACTCCGGCGGGCACGTGCACCGCAGGATCCTCGTCGAAGAGGCGTCGGTGGTACGCCGCGACCAGGTCCCCCCGTTCGGGTTCGGGAATCACCGCCAGGTATTCCTCCCAGACATCGGGGAAGAGGTGCGAGGCGCCCTCCTGGTAGAACCACTGAATCTCGCTCGCGCGCAACGTGAAGATGCCGCGCAGCACGAGCTCCGTGACACGCTGCGGGTGGGTCTGCGCGTACGCGAGGGCGAGGGTGGAGCCCCACGATCCTCCGAAGACCTGCCAGCGTTCGATGCCGAGCTTCTCCCGCAGCCGCTCGATGTCGGCGACGAGGTGCCAGGTCGTGTTCGCGGAGAGGTCGGCGTCGGGTGCGCTCGCGTGCGGCTCGCTCCGTCCGCAGCCGCGCTGGTCGAACAGCACAATGCGGTAGCGCTCGGGGTCGAAGAACCGCCGATGATCAGGGGCGCATCCACCGCCCGGCCCGCCGTGCAGGAAGACGACGGGCTTGCCCTCCGGATTCCCGCAGGTCTCCCAGTAGATGGAGTGCCCGTCGCCGACATCCAGCATGCCGTGTTCGTAAGGCTCGATGGCCGGGTAGAGGTCGCGCAGCACTTCCGTCATGCGACCAGCCTAACGAGCGACGCTACGGTTCGGTCAGCTGGCCTTCGCCTGACTGCTCTGCCGCGCTACGCTCTGCTGCTGCTTGCGAAGCTCCTTCTCGTGAATCGGCCAGGTTCCCGCGGCTCGCTGCGCTTCGACGTAGTCGTGGGCCTCCTGCTGCCGCTCCGCCTCGATTCCCGTGGCGATCTCCGCGCGCAGCAGTTCCGGGGTGAGACCGAACGGCTCGATCAGGTCGAGGGCGTGCGGGCTCAGTCGGGTGATGAGTCGGTCGACATATGCCGTGACCGACTCGGCCCGGTGCGGGGAGATGCGCCCCGCCATGAGATACCAAGCGGCATTGCGCTCGATGATTCCGAGCCCGAAGAGATCCCTCATCCAGGTCAGCACCTGCCGCGACCCGGCATCGTCGATCTTCTCGAGCGCATCGGTGAACGCCTCCCACTGGAGCAGTTCGCCGTGAGCACGCGCCGCCTCGATGAGCTTGGCCTGCTGCGCATTGAACGCGTTCTCATTGGCGACCGCACGCGCGTGTCGATCCTCTTTCGGGATGCCCTTCGTCACATCGCGCAGTGCGAGCGCGATCTCACCGATCATTGTCTGCACTCGGTCTGTCAGCAGTTCCCTCTGGGCCTGCGGCGAGCGCATGCTCTCGATGGAACGGGCGACCTGGCCGAAATCTGCGATGCTCTGGCCCACGACGCGGAGCCCGAAACGGCTGACGCGGTTGCCGAACTGGCTCGCCGCCGCTCGCGCGAGCGTCGCTCGATCCGCGTTCTTGAACTGCGCGGCGTAATCGCTGAGCAGTCGCTTACCGACGAGCTGCAGCAGTACGTTGTTGTCGCCCTCGAACGTCACGTAGATGTCGAGATCTGCGCGAAGACCGACGATGCGGTTCTTCGCCATGAACCCGGCGCCGCCGCACGCTTCGCGCGCCTCCTGCAGCGTGTCGAGCGCGGCCCACGTCGACAAGGGCTTGAACGCCGCGGCCAGGGTTTCGAGATCCTCTCGATTCTCGTCCGTGTCCTTCGCACCCGAGAAGACCTCGTCGAACACGGTCAGAAGACGCTCGTCGGCGAACTGCATGGCGTACGTCTGCGCGAGACGCGGGATCAGACGCCGCTGGTGCAATCCGTAGTCGAGCAGCACCGTTTCACGCCCGGATGCCCCGGGGAACTGCCGCCGCTCGCTGCCGTACCGGATTGCGATGCCGAGAGCCGCCTGCATCGCGCGTACGGCGGACCCGTCGAGCGAGACGCGTCCCTGCACGAGCGTGCCGATCATCGTGAAGAAGCGACGCCCGGGGCTGTCGATCTCCGACGAGTACGTTCCGTCGGGCGCAACGTCGCCGTACCGGTTGAGCAGGTTCTCACGCGGCACGCGCACGTGCGTGAAATGCAGGCGCCCGTTGTCGATGCCGTTCAGTCCGCCCTTCACTCCGTCATCCTCGCTGCCCACTCCGGGCAGCATCTCGCCGGCCTCGGTGCGGATCGGGACGTAGAACGCGTGCACGCCGTGGTTCACGCCGCGCGTGAT
The DNA here is from genome assembly GCF_037619215.1 of Leucobacter sp. USCH14. NCBI lineage: Bacteria > Bacillati > Actinomycetota > Actinomycetes > Micrococcales > Microbacteriaceae > Leucobacter > Leucobacter sp. USCH14. Next base: position 310,176 of record NZ_JAQPZP010000001.1, on the reverse strand, counting down.
GAGCTGCGCGAATACCACGGCGGCTCGACCGTGCAGCGCGGCGTTGCCGAGATAGTCCTTCCACGCGCCGGCGAAGGGCGTATGGATCTCGAACTCCTGCGATTCCGGATCGTAGGTCGCCGTCGTGCCGATCGATGCGACGTCCGAGCCGTGTCCGATCTCCGTCATCGCGAAGGCGCCCGGAATCTTCAGGCTGATCACGTCGGGGAGCCACCGCTCGTGGTGCTTCTCCGTGCCGAGGTGCAGGATGGCTGCGCCGAACAGCCCCCACTGCACACCGCTCTTGATCTGCAGCGAGGGGTCGGCGAGCACGAGCTCCTGGAACGCCGCGATGTTGCCGCCGTGGTTGTCGCTGCCTCCGACGGCAGCCGGGAACGCGCGCTGAATCGCCCCCTCCTCCACGAGAATGCTCAACTGCTCGAGAGCGCGCTCGCGATGTTCGCCCATCGACTGCCCGGGGATCGTGTGGAGGCGCGAGTCGGCGGCGAGCTGACGCGACTCGAGCCGTTCGGTCTTCCATTTGCCGAGCAACGCGTCGCTCACGACTGCGGTATCGACTCGGGGCTGGGACGACGAGTTGAGTTCGGCCATCGGGACTCCTTCGATGATGACAAGCGGGGCGGTCCTGAACACCGGGCCACCGGAGTTGCTGTCAGCCTAGAGTCGACCGCCGACACCGCCAAGCGATGCGCCGTGCCTGCACAATCCACTGCCCTGACACTGCGTCGCCGCTTTGTGAGCTTCCTCCAAACCGGGCCATCCCTCACTGGCGATATCATCAACCGCCGTTGTGTCGGCAGCCGCCCGTCACCGCTGATCTTGTGGAGCGGTCAGCCGGGGAGGCGATGCGTGAAGCCGGGTTCGACCTCCCCGACGAATGAGACGTCCACCTCGGCCTCTGCCAGCATCGCACGCGTCCGCGCCTCGCGAGACGGTGGGATCAGGAGCACGGCGTTGCCCGCTGTGCCTGCGCGCCCCGTACGACCAGCGCGATGCAGGTACACCTTGGCATCGTCCGGAAGATCCGCCTGCACCACGAGGTCGACTCCCTCGACGTGCAGACCCCGTGCCGCGACATCCGTGGCAACCAGCACGGACGCCTTCCCAGAGGTGAACTTCGCGAGATTGAGCTCGCGACGCGCTTGGCTCAGATTGCCGTGAAGCGCCGTGACCTTGACTCCGCCTTCGGCGAGCATCTCGGCGACCTGTTCGGCGTATGCGCGGGTACGGCAGAAGACCATGGTGCGGCCGGGCGTCGCAGCGAGCTCGGCGAGCACCTCGTCCTTGTGCGCTCGCTGCACGAGGAGGACGCGGTGCTCCACCGGCATGGCACTGGCTTCTTCGGCCTCGTGCACGGCCGGATCGCGTAAGAACTCTGCGACCAGCGCCGACACCGACGCGTCGAGCGTAGCCGAGAAGAGCAGTCGCTGACCGCCGCGGACGGTCTGGCGCAGCACGCGCTGCACGGGCTCTAGAAACCCGAGGTCGCACATATGGTCCGCCTCGTCGATGACCGAGACGAGCACCTCCCGCAGGTCGAGACGCCGCCGCGCGACCAGATCCTCGACCCTACCGGGGGTGCCGATGACGATGTCGACACCGCGCTCCAGCGCGTGGATCTGGGAATCGACCGGCACACCGCCCACGAGTTGCGCCGTGTAGAAGCCGACCGAGCGGGCGAGCGGCCGCACCGTGCGGTCGATCTGCAGCGCGAGCTCACGCGTCGGCGCGAGGATCAGCGCCTTCGGTTTCCGAGTGGCGAGTCGCGTCTCGCGCACCCCGCGCTGCTTCCGCGACTGAGCAGGCTTCGGATCCGATGCGAAGGCGCCCTGACCCTTGAGCCGCAGCAATCGTTCGACCAGCCCCGCTCCGAACGCGATCGTCTTTCCCGAGCCGGTACGAGCGCGTCCGAGCACGTCGCCTCCCACGACCGCGTCGGGAATCGTAGCCGCCTGAATCGGAAACGGCCGCTCCGCTCCGAGTTCCCCGAGCACTCGAACGAGATTGCCCCCGAGTCCGAGGTCCTGGAACGAGAGCCCGGCAGCGTCAGCAGCCGTGGTGCGACGCGCCTCCAGCCGTTGCGGGATCGGGCTCGTGCTCCGCGGCGCCGATCGCTCCGACGGCAGTTCCCGCTCAGGCCGCTCGCCCCGCTGTTCATCACCGCGCGCCCGCCCCTCCGTCACGGCGTCCGAACGACGCTGCCGCTCCGGTGGCTTCCCTGCGCGTCTCGGCTTCCGATTGGGATCGTAATTCGCCGGCGGCTTGAAGCCGCCGCTTCGCTTTCGCGCCATGATCAGTGTGAATCGCCCGGCGAGTGCTTCGGATCAACGCCCTCGTCGTCGGAGGGCTTCGACGCCTGCTCTGCGTCCTCGACCTCTTGCGTCGCCTGCCACATGAGCTGTTCCCAGTCGAGCTCGCCAGTGATCGGCGGTGCCGGCTCGGGCTGCTCCTCCGCATCGGCGTCGTGCGACGAGGGCTCGGACGGAGACTCCTGCGACGTTTCGGCGGCGGCAGGCGGGGTGTTCTCCGCTCGCTCGCTCGTCACGTCTGCAGCGAAGAGCCTGCTCGTGGAAGCCTCGTGCTCGAGGGGCTCCGGCGAGGGCGTCTCGTCCACCGACGCGTGAGCCGGCATCGCACGATCCGACCTCGAACCCGTCTCGAGGTCGGTGAGCGGGTTGTCGTCGCCGGTGAAGCCGAGACGATCGAGATCGACGGACATCTGCTCGGTGGCCGGCCCCATGGGCTCGTTCACCGCTGCGGGCTCGAGAGTGACCGGAGCATCGTCTTCCGCAGCCGGCTCCTGCGCCGAAGCCGGCTCCTGCGCCGAAGCCGGCTCCTCCTCCGCTGCGGGAGCGGCTTCCACCTGCTCCGGAATGCCGTGCGCAGGAGTCGACGCCCGCTCGGACGGTGATTCGCGGAGAGCCGACGGCTCAGGTGCCGGTGCAGGTGCAAGTGCCGGTGCAGAGACGGGTGCAGGTGCAGATGCAACGGGAGGCTGATCCGGCACCGCGGGCGCTCCATCGCGAGGCACCGCAGGCACGGGCTCGCTGCGGACAGGCGCTGCAGACACCGGTTCGCCGTGCACAGGCGCCGCAGGCACTGCATCAGTTACAGGAGCCGCAGGCACTGCAGGAGCTACAGGGGCCACGGTGGTGGCGGGCACCGATCCGTGCGCGCCGGCACCGGCACCGGCACCCGCGCCCGCTCCGGCCAGTGCCGCACCCGGAACGGGGCTGGGGCTCCGGCGGCGGCGACGGCCCGCGCCGCCGCGCCTCGGCCCGCCCTCGCGGCGGCGCTCCACCAGGTAGTACAGGGTGGGAAGCACCACGAGCGTGAGCACGGTCGACGATAGCAGGCCGCCGATCACCACAACCGCGAGCGGCTGCGAGATGAAGCCGCCCTTGCCCGTGATGCCGAGCGCCATGGGAGTCAGCGCGAGAATCGTGGCGAGCGCCGTCATCACGATGGGGCGGAGTCGCTGCAGGGATCCGTGCAGCACCGCATCGCGCAGAGCGTCTCCGCGCATACGGTACTGGTTCACGAGGTCGATGAGCACGATCGCGTTGGTCACCACGATGCCGATGAGCATGAGCACGCCGATCAGCGACGCGACCCCCAGGGGGATGCCGGTGACGATGAGCAGCAGGATGGCGCCGGTCGCTGCGAACGGCACGGAGATGAGCAGCAGCAGCGGCTGCAAGAGGCTGCGGAACGTCGCGACCATCACCACGTACACGATCAGAATGGCGGCGAGCAGCGCGATCCCGAGCTGCTGGAAGGCGTCGGACTGCTGGGAGAGCACGCCCCCGATGCTCGCGTTCGCCCCCTCGGGCAGATCGAGCGTCTCGAGTGCCGCGGTCACCTCTGCGCTCGCGGTGCCGAGATCGTCGCCCTTCGGGAGTGCGGAAACGGTGACGGATCGCACGCCGTCCTCGGTCCGCACCGTCACGGGTCCGTCGGCCACTTCGACGGTCGCCAAGCTGCTCAGGGGCTGGGAGCCGACGGCGGTCTGGATCGGGAGGTCCGCCACGCCGGCCTGATCCGTCGGAGCCGCCGAGTTCGCGAGATACACCGACACGGTATTGGCGTCCATCGAGATCTGCCCGATCTGCGACGGCTGCATCTGCTGCGTCACCTGCCCCGCGACCCCTGCCTCGCTGAGGCCGACATCAGCGGCGAGCGCTCGGTCGACTGCAATGCGCAGGAACTCGCGGGATTCTCCGAGATCGCTCTCGATCTGCTGCAGACTCTCCTCTTCCTGCAGCGCAGCGACGACGGCATCGCTGGCCTGCGAGAGCGTGGCCTGATCCGGCGCAGTGACGTTGACCTCGATGGCAGACGAGGAGGTCACGCCTCCGCCCGATTGCCCGAGAGAGAATTCGCCGGCGCCCTCGAGCTGGTCGACGGCCGCGCGGATGTCGTCCTGCACCCGAGCCTGATCGGCATCCGGGTCGGTCGTGATCGAGTAGTTGACGGTGCCGTCGCCGCCGCCGCCGAACAGGGCCGCGGCCCCTCCGGCGCTGCCGATCGTCACCTGCACGCTCTCGATCGCCGAAACGTCGTTCAGCGCCTGCTCGACGCTCTCGGCCTGAGCCAGCTGCGCGTCGAGGCTGGTGCCGGGTGCGAGGTTCTGCACGAGCCCGACCGAGTTCTGCTCGTCCGATCCCAAGAAGTTCGTCTTCATGAACGGGCTCGCCGCGAGCGTTCCGCCGAACACGACGACGGCGATCAGCAGCGTGATTGCGGGTCGGCGCAGCGTCCACTCGATGATGGGCCGGTAGCCGCGCTGCAGCGCGGTCGGGTGCTCGTCGATCTCTTCAGCGGAACTGCGCGCGGAGGCGTCCGCCGCATCGCCGTCCGTCCCGCTCCCCGCGGTGACGAAGCCCCGGCGTCGACGGGACGGGCCGGTGCGCAGGAACCAGTAGGCGAGCACGGGCACGATCGTGAGCGACACGAGCAGCGATGCGACGAGCGCGATGGTGACGGTGAAGGCGAAGGGCCGGAACAGCTCCCCCACCATGCCTGCGACGAAGGCCATCGGCAGGAACACGGCGACCGTCGTCACGGTGGAGGCCGTGATGGCGCCGGCCACCTCTCGCACGGCACGGATGATCACTGCCGCTCGATCCCCGCCGTCCGCCAGGTGGCGCTTGATGTTCTCGATCACGACGATCGAGTCGTCCACGACGCGGCCGATCGAGATCGTGAGCGCCCCCAGCGTCAGCAGGTTGAGGGTGTACTCGGCGAAGTTCAAGCCGACGAAGGTGAGCAGCACCGAGGTCGGGATGGAGATGGCGGTGACGAGCGTCGCGCGGATCGACATCAGGAAGACGAGGATCACCAGCACTGCGAAGACGAGTCCGAGCAGTCCCTCGGTCGTCAGCGTCTCGATCGACTGCTCGACGTACGGTGCTTGATCGAAGATCACGGTCAGCTGCGCGCCGCCGAGCTGATCCTGCAGTTCGTCGAGCTTCTCCTGCACGGCGTGCGAGACGTCGACCGTGTTCGCCGCCGACGTCTTCGTGACGCCGATCGTGAGCGCGGGGGCGCCGTCCACTCGGGAGATGCTCTGCTCGGGCCCGGGCTCGAGCCGGACTTCGGCGACCTCGCCGATCGTCACGGGCGCGGCGGGTTCCGGCGGCTCGACCTCGAACTGCCCCGGGATCTCGGGGAGCTCCTGCGGGGGCGCCAACTGCTCCGCGGTCAGCGCGATGGGGAGCGCTGCGATCTCGTCAGCGGACTGCAGCTCGGTGCCCGCTTGCACGGCGAGCGTCCGATCCCCCTCGGTGATCGACCCCGCGGCGATCAGCACGCCGCTCTGCTGCAGCGTGTCGGTGATGGTCTGCGGGCTCAGGCCCCGCTCGCCCAGCGCATCGAGGTTCGGCTGGATCGTGATCCGCTCGGGCCGCGCGCCGCTCAGCTGCGCATCTCGCACCCCCTCGATGTCGGTGAGCTCGGGAACCGCTGTGCGCTCGATCAGGGCGGCGGTCGACTGCAGATCCTCGCCTTCGGCCGGGGTCACCGCGATCTGGATCACCGGGAAATCGTCGATCGAGCCCGAGAGCACTTGCGTGTCCGCCGCTTCGGGCAGGGTCTGCGAGATGCGACTGATCGCCCGTTCGACCTTCTGCTCGGTCGCTGCAAGATCGACACCGTAGGTGAACTCGGCGAGCACCGTCGACGAACCCGTGCTCGAGGTCGCGGAGGACGTCTCGAGCTGCGGTACTCCGCGCAGCGCAGTCTCGATCGGCTCGGAGACATCATTGTTCACCACCTCGGGAGAAGCCCCCGGGTAGCTCGTCACGACTGCGATGGTCGGGAACTGCACCGACGGCATGAGTTCCTGCTTCAGCGACCCGACTCCGATCACCCCGAACACGGCCGCAACGATCGTGACGAGCGCGATCAGCGCGCGGTTCTTGAGGCTCAGCGCCGTGAGGAGGTGCATGGGCACGATTATTCCATGCGGGCGCGCGCTCCCCGCCGGCGCCTCGCTCGCCCCGCCTGCGGCGAAGGGGAGATAATACTGGAATGCCGCAGCCACGCACCCGCCGAACGCTCGGTGCCGTTTCGCCCGTCGACTTCCAGCGCCTCGCCGAGCTCAGGCGGATGCAGGCGATCGCCGTCGGCCTGCTCATCGCGATGGCCGTGATCTTCGCGGTCTCGTTCATCCTGCAGGCCCGCTACCCCGGCTGGGGGTTCGTGCGCGCCGCGAGCGAGGGCGGCATGGTCGGCGCCCTCGCGGACTGGTTCGCCGTCACCGCCCTGTTCCGGCACCCGCTCGGCCTGAAGATTCCGCACACGAACCTCATCTCCCAGAAGAAGGATGACATCGGCGAGGGTCTGGGTTCGTTCGTCGAGGAGAACTTCCTCGCCGACGATGTCGTGCACGACAAGCTCTCGGAGATCAGCGGCGCGCGACGCGCGGGCGAATGGCTGTCGGATCGCCGGAACGCCGAGCGGGTCGGCGCGATGGCGGCCTCGGGGAGCCTCGGTGCGCTCGCCGTGCTCGATGACGACGACGTGCAGGAGCTCGTCGAGGTGCTGGTGCGCCGCCACGTGATCGAACCCGAGTGGAGCCCCCTGCTCGGGCGCGCCGCGGAATCGTTCGTCGCCGGTGGCCATCACGAGGCCCTGCTCGATATCGCCGCCGAACGCCTCGAGGGGTGGCTGGTCGAGCACCCCGACGCCTTCGATCGAGTGGTGTCGTCGCGGCTGCCATCGTGGATGCCGGGAATCGTCGACCGGTTCGTCGACCACCGTCTGCACGCGGAGGCCGTGCGCTTCGTGCAGAGCGTCGCCGCGGATCGAGACCATCCGTTCCGCATCGCCGTGAGCAAGTTCCTCACGGATCTCGCCGACGATCTGCAGTCGCAGGAGCGACTGCAGGGCCAGCTCGAGGCGTTCAAGCACGGCGTCTTCGACAGTCCGCGAATCCGGGCGCTCGCGCAGAGCACCTGGCAGACCGCCCGTACGGCGCTCATCGATATGCTCGAGGACCCGGAGAGCGATCTGCGCACCCGCATGGTGCGCGCGGCGCAGGATTTCGGTTGCAAGCTGCAGGAGGATGCGACGCTGCAGTACAAGATCGACGTCTGGGTGATGGAGGTGGTGGAGCGCCTCGTGCGCACGTATCGGCACGACCTCGCCAATGTCATCTCGGAGACCGTGCAGCGCTGGGACGCGCGCGAAGCCGCTGAGAAGATCGAGCTCCAGGTGGGCAAGGACCTGCAGTTCATCCGCATCAACGGAACGGTCGTCGGCTCACTCGCGGGGCTCGCGATCTACGCGATCGCGACCCTCGTGATCGCCCCGCTCGCGGGGATCGCTCACTGACGCGTCCTCTCGGAGGCCGACACGGTCGAGGCGGTACGGGCGGGCCTCACTCGTAGACGGCGGGCAGCAGCATGTCCTGCACGCGATCCGAGCCCGCAGTGTGATCTGCTCGCGTCGCGATCGCGCAGCGCGTCTCCCGGCAGTCGAGCCCCGTGCTCGCCGGCTCCGGCATCGTGAGCGTCACCGAGAAGCTGCCCTCGGACGCGTCCGAATACTGATGCGTCGCGAAGCTGCGCCAGGCCCAGTCGTTCGTCACCCACGCACTCGTCAACCGCGACTCGTCGACAGTGCCGGATTCGGCCCCCTCGGGAATCCCCCCGAGACAGGGGCCGGGCTTCTCCTCGCTCGACGCCGGGATCGCGCACACCGCCACATATATGCCGATGCCGGCATCGAACCCGGAACCGTCGATCCGCAGCGTCTCGCCGGGTGCGACAGCCCCGAGATCGGCCGGACCGTCGCCGTCATGAGCGCTGAGCGTCCGCACGCGACCGTCGGCGCCGCGCGCCGTCGTCTCCGGTACGGCACTCGCCGGAATCTCCTGCCCCGAGCCTCCGGCGCTGCGATGCAACAGGATCGGCGCGCTCACCGCGACGACCGCGACGAGCACGAGGGCGGCCACGACGAGCAGCGCGATGAGCACGATTCGGGAGGGGCGAGTGCGCATCGAGGGCATGCCCACATGCTAACGCCCTGCGTCCGAGCGGCAGGTTCATCGTGCTAGAATCTGCACCATACGTCTATGAACTGGTATCTGCCTCGGGGGTCAACTCGCGAGGCCCGACTGTGTAAGGGGGTCACGCATGGGGCGCGGCCGTCAGAAGGCAAAGCACACCAAGGTCGCCAGGGAGCTGAAGTACTTCAGCCCCGACACGAACTATTCTGCGCTGCAACAGGAACTGTCAGCCGCAGAGGCGTCGCGGGTGCGGGAAGAAGACCCGTGGGCGGAATACGCCAGTAAGTACAACACGGACGACGACGAGGACTGATCCCCGGTTCACGATTCGCGTCTCCGCTTGACGAGTGAGGGCCCCTCCGCTGGAGGGGCCCTCACTCGTCGCTGCAGCGTCGGAACCGGTCAGGAGCCCTTGCCCTGTGCGGCAACGGCAGCCGCCCCGGCGGCGGCGGCTTCGGGATCGAGGTAGCGGCCGGGCCCGGCCGGAGTTCCGTCTTCGGCGATCTCGTACACGAGCGGCATGCCCGTGGGAATGTTCACACCCGCGATATCGGTGTCGGAGATCCCGTCCAGGTGCTTCACGAGCGCGCGCAGTGAATTGCCGTGCGCGGTCACGAGCACCGTGTTGCCCGCGTTGAGGTCGGGGAGGATGCTCTGCTTCCAGTACGGCAGCATGCGATCGATCACGTCCGCCAGGCACTCGGTGCGCGGCCGATCGCCGTCGATATCGGCGTACCGCGGATCGTCGGCCTGCGACCATTCGCTCGCGTCATCGAGCACCGGCGGAGGCGTGTCGAACGATCGACGCCACTCCATGAACTGCTCCTCGCCGTACTTCTCGAGGGTCTCCGCCTTGTCGAGGCCCTGCAGAGCGCCGTAGTGGCGCTCGTTGAGCCGCCAGGAGCGGCGCACGGGAATCCACAGCCGATCAGCGCTGTCGAGCGCGAGATGGGCCGTCTGAATCGCCCTGCTGAGCAGGGAGCTGTGCAGCACGTCCGGCAGCAATCCCGCCTCGGCGAGCAACTCGCCGCCGCGGGTCGCCTCCGTGCGTCCCTGGTCGGTGAGTCGCACATCGACCCAGCCGGTGAACAGGTTCTTCTGGTTCCACTCGCTCTGCCCGTGACGGAGCAGAATCAACGTATTCGTCATGCGCCCCAGTCTATGGGGAGACGAGGATCGCCTGCCGTTCGGCTCAGAGCCGCTTCAATCGCGGCACAGCGCGGGCCGCCCCCGCACTCGCCGGCACGATCACCTCTTGCGTCGCAGCGATCGGCTCACCGGGTGCCGCTTGAGGATCGTCGCCCTCGGCGCCGCCGCGCACCTCGAGCTCGGCGTCTTCGGCGACCGAGCGCTTGAGCAGTGCGAGCGCGATGCCGCCCCACTCGTGATGCAGGGCGGAGCGGGTGATGCGACCGACGGGCCGCGCGCTCGGGTCGGTGGCGGAGCCGATGCCCGAGAAGACGAGCGCTCCGGAGACGGGCAGCTCACCGCCCGTTCCATCGAGGTGCAGGAGCGCGAGGCGACGGGGCGGGTGCCCCAGATTGTGCACCTTCGCCACGGTCTCCTGGCCGCGGTAGCAGCCCTTCGTGAGGTGAACGGCGGTGCGCAACCAGTCGAGCTCGTGAGGAATCGTGCGCTCGTCGACGTCACCGGCCTGCGACGGCCGCCACGCTCGCACCTGGAGCGCGTCGATAGCGAGTATTCCTGCAGCTCGGAGGCTTCCGTCGCGCACGAGATCCACCACGGAGGAGAGCCGGCTGCGCTCGAAGACGAAGTGGGAGGCGGACCAGTGCGCCCCGGCGTGCTCCGCATCACTCCGCGCGTACTGCACTCCCCCGCGTGCGACCTCGGCCCAGGGGTCCTGCCATACGACCTCCGGTCCGATCGCTCGCAGGGCGTCGGCAGCGGGGCCGTCGAACGCCAGCACCGCGGCGTGGCTCTCGCTCAGATCCTCGACGTCCACCCGGAGTGCGAACCGCATGCGGTTCAAGAAATCGGCGAGCGGGGCGGCCGAACCCGCGTCGACCAGCAACCACGTTCGCTCGCCGTCGTCGACGACGCGCACCGCGCGTTCGATGCGGCCGTTCGGGTCGAGCAGCAGCGTCTCGGTGCTCTCCCCCGGCTGCAGTGCGAGCAGGTGCTGACTCGTCATCGAGTGCAACCAGCTCAGGCGATCCTGCCCGGAGACGACGATGATGCCGTGGTGCGACAGGTCGACGAGAGCCGTGCCCACTTCGAGCGCGCGCTGCTCCACCAGCGGTTCGCCGTAGTGCGACGCGACGTCGTCAGCGGAGCCGACGACTCGACCGGGGAGTTCCGAGAACGGGTTCACGGTGCTTCCGCGCCCCGCGGCATCGGTCTCAGGAGCGCTCAGCGCTGCCCCTTGAAGAGCTTGTAGATGACCGTGCCGGAGACCCACGCGATCGCGAGAGAGGCCAGGCCGAGGAGACCGAGATAGAAGAGTTCGAGAGCGAGAAGCATAGGGCCAGTCTACATCGCCTGCGGTGCCGCGTCTCGGCTACAGCAGCAGCCCGATGACGTCGATGATCGCGATGATGACGACGGAGCCGGCGACGCTGAACGAGATCCGAGTGATGAACCCCTCCCGCTGCGCGGTGCCCAGTTGCAGTGCGAATGTGACGAGCGTGGCGACCCCGACTGCGAGCACGAGCCACGAGAATCGATCCGCGGCTGCGGTCAGCAGCGTGACGAGCGTCCCCATGACGGCGGCGGCTATCCAGGCCACGATCAACCGAGGCACGTGCCACGAGTGCGCCTCTGGCGTCTCCGCGGTGTCGGGGGGCGTCTCGGTCATCGTGCCATTCTCCCACACGCGCCGCGCCCCGGACCGGCACGAAACACTCGTGAAACGGGGGCGAAACAGGCCGCGCAGTACTATTTGGTGCAGGCCACGAGACGAGGAAGGGACGACGATGCAACTCCTCTGCCTCTCAGACCGCGATCCGGCGGATTCACTCCCGGGGCTCGATCTGCTCCCGCACGACGTGCGCACCTCCCCCCTGTCCCTCCGGGTTCCAGAGACCATGGCGGATCGTTTCGACGCCGTGCTGATCGATGGCACCCTCGATGCGCGCCGCGCCCGGGCGGCCTGCCTCAGCATGGTCGACGGCAGCGAGACGCCGCGCGTCGTCATTCTTCCGGAGGTCGCACTCACGGCGTTGACTTCTGACTGGGGAGTGCAGGAGCTGCTCCTGCCGACCGCGAGTCCGGTCGAGATCGAGCTTCGCCTGCGCCTGCTCGATCGCCCGCAGGCCTCGCCGCAGCCCGCCGCGGTGCAGGCGGCGGGAGTGGTGATCGACGAATCGAACTTCACCGCTCGCCTCTTCGGCCGACCGCTCGACCTCACCTACAAGGAGTTCGAGCTGCTGCACTTCCTCGCCGGCAATCCGGGGCGCGTGTTCACCCGTGAGCAGCTGCTCAGCGAAGTGTGGGGAACCGACTACTTCGGCGGCACGCGCACGGTCGACGTGCACGTGCGGCGCCTGCGTGCCAAGCTGGGCGAACACGAGGGCCTGATCAGCACGGTTCGCGGAGTCGGGTACGGCTTCGCACGGGCCCGCATCGAGGAGGAAGAGGCGGAATGACGAAGCTCGAGTCGACTGCCGCGACCGGCGCGTCCGACGTCGAGCTCGCCCGCCGCCTGGTCGCGGCGGCCGAGGCGCACGACGGCATCTCCCCGGTCTCCGATCAGGCGATGCTCGCAGCCGCCCAGGCGGAGCGCTCGCTCCTCCTGTTCCGCAGCGGTGCCGATGAGGATCCCGTAGCGATGGGTGTCGTCGGCCAGGGCGAGGTCGATCTCGTCGTGCGCCCTGACGCTCGGGGACGAGGGGTGGGCGCCGCGGCCCTCGCCGAGCTGCTGACGTCGATCGACGACGAGGCCCTCGCCTGGGCGCACGGCGCGAACCCGGCTGCCGAGAAGCTGCTCACCCGCGCCGGCTTCGCCCCGGTGCGCTCCCTCTTCCGAATGGCGCTCGATCCGGCCCTGCTTCCCCCGCACGACGTCGATCCTCTGGCCATCGACACCCCGAGCGGGTTCGCGCTGCGCGCGTTCGACCCCGAACGGCCCGATGACGCCGGGCGCTGGGTGCGCGCGAATGCCGCGGCCTTCGCGTCGCACCCCGAGCAGGGACGCGTGACCGAGTCGGACTTCGCGCTCATGCGCACCGAGGAGTGGTTCGACCCCGACGACCTCCTGCTGCTCATCGACGAATCGGGCGAGGCCGCGGGATCGACCTGGGTGAAGACGCTGCGCGCACCCGAAGTCGAAACCGAGCTCTACGCCGTCGGTGTGCGTCCCGAGTACGCGGGCCGCGGGCTGGGGGCCCTGCTCCTGGATGCGACGCTCGCGCGCATGGCGCAGCACCGGCCCGAACGCGTCTCGCTGTACGTCGACGGGGAGAACGAGCGCGCCGTGCGCATGTACGAGCGCGCGGGGTTCACCATTGATTCACGGAGCCGCCAGTGGCGAACGGGTGCAACGTCGGCGCCTGGTGCCACAATGGACGCATGAACGACGAACCGCGCGACCACACCGAGGTGCTGGCCGGGCTCCCGGCCGACCGGTACATCGACCGCGAGCTGAGCTGGCTCGATTTCAACCAGCGGGTGCTCGAGCTCGCCGAGGACCCGTCGACGCCGGTGCTCGAGCGCGCGAACTTCCTCGCGATCTTCGCCGCGAACCTCGACGAGTTCTTCATGGTGCGCGTCGCCGGCCTGCGACGCCGCATCGTCACCGGTCTGGCCGTTCCCACGAACGTGGGGCGCGCTCCGACCGACGTGCTCGCGAACATCAACCGCCGGGCGTACGAGCTGCAGCTTCGGCATGCGGAGTGCTTCCGCGGCCAGGTGCAGCCCGCGCTCGCGGAGGCCGGTGTCAAGATCGTCGACTGGGAGCAGCTCGATGACGCGGATCGCGAGATCCTGACCGACTACTACGAGCAGCGCATCTACCCCGTGCTCATGCCGCTCGCCGTCGACCCCGCGCACCCGTTCCCCTACATCTCGGGTCGTGCGCTCAATCTGTCGATCCGGGTGCGCAACCCGAACACGGACAAGATCGAGTTCGCGCGGTTGAAGGTGCCTCAGATGATCCCGCGCTACGTCCGGGTCGACGGCCGGGAGAGCGTCGACGACGTGCGGTTCATCCCGCTCGAGGAGCTCATCGCGAATCAGCTCGACGGCCTGTTCCCGGGCATGGAGGTCATCGACCACCACGTCTTCCGCGTGACGCGCAACGAGGACGTGGAGATCGAAGAGGATGAGACCGAGAACCTGATCCAGGCGCTCGAGAAGGAATTGCTGCGACGCCGGTTCGGCCCGCCGATTCGCCTCGAGATCTCCGACGACATGGACGAGGCGACGCTCGACCTGCTCGTACGCGAATTCGACATCGACGAGCAGCAGGTCTACACCCTCCCGGCGCCGCTCGACCTCAGCGGCCTGTTCGCGCTGACCCGCGTGGCGCGGCCCGACCTGAAGTTCAAACCGCACATCCCGGTGACGCACCCGCAGTTCCGCGTGAACACTCCGAGCGACAAGCTCGACACGTTCTCCGCGATCGCGCGCCGCGAGGTGCTCGTGCACCACCCGTACGAGTCGTTCGCGACGAGCGTGCAGGCCTTCGTCGAGCAGGCCGCCACCGATCCCGACGTACTCGCCATCAAGCAGACGCTCTACCGCACCTCCGGAGACAGCCCGATCGTCGCGTCGCTCATCAAGGCCGCGGAGGCCGGCAAGCAGGTGCTGGCGCTCGTCGAGGTGAAGGCGCGATTCGACGAGGAGGCGAACATCACCTGGGCCCGCAAGCTCGAGCAGGCGGGCGTGCACGTCGTCTACGGGCTGGTCGGACTGAAGACGCACTGCAAGCTGGTGCACGTGATCCGCGAAGAGGGCGGCCGACTCGCGCACTACTGCCACATCGGCACGGGCAACTACAATCCGAAGACCAGCCGCATCTACGAGGACTTCGGGCTGTTCACCTCGTCTCCCGAGGTCGGGCGCGACGTCACGAAGCTCTTCAACGTGCTGTCGGGCTACGCCATCGAGACGGACTACGACCGTCTTCTCGTCGCTCCGCTGCAGCTGCGCAGCGGCCTGCTCGAGCGTATCGAGCGCGAAGCGGAGCACGCTCGCGCCGGCCGACCGAGCGGCATTCGACTCAAGGGCAACTCGATGGTCGATGAAGCCATCATCGATGCGCTCTACCGGGCGAGCCAGGCGGGCGTGCCGATCGACGTGTGGATGCGCGGCATCTGCTCGATCCGCGCCGAGGTGCCCGGCCTCTCCGACACCATCCGCGTGCGGTCGGTGCTCGGGCGGTACCTCGAGCACTCGCGCATCTACTCCTTCGAGAACGGCGGGGAGCGCGAGGTGTTCATCGGAAGCGCAGACCTCATGCACCGCAATCTCGACCGCCGTATCGAGGTGCTCGTCCGCCTCGACGAGCGCGAGCACCTCGAGCGCATCTCGCGGTTCTTCGACTACGCCTTCAGCAACGACGTCTCCTCGTGGCGCATGCTGCCCGACGGCAGCTGGCACCGCACCGTGATGAATGAGGCCGGGGAGCCGCTGCCCGATCTGCAGGATCTCGTCATGCAGGATCGCACCGAGGCGCTCCGTGCGCGGAGAGCGCGGTGACGGAGGAGGTCTTCGCCGCCGGCACCGTCTGTTGGACTCGCGACTTCCTGAGTGACGGAAGCGAGCGCATTCTCGTGCTCGTCATCCACCGGCCCAAGCGCCGCGACATCTCGTTCCCGAAGGGCAAACTCGACGCCGGGGAGAGCCTGCCGCAGGCCGCGGTGCGCGAGACGCGCGAGGAGACCGGCCTGAAGGTTCGGCTCGATCAGCACATCGGCACCATCCACTACGATCTCGCGGGCAACCGCCGGAAGACGGTGCAGTACTGGGCCGCGCACGTGCCGCGGCGGAAGGCGCTCGAAGCGTCGTTCCAGGCGAACGACGAGGTCGACGCCATCGAGTGGGTGCCCCTCGAGGAGGTGCGCGAGCGGCTGACGTACGCCGCCGATCAGGAGCTCTTCGACGTGTTCCTGAAACTCGCCGAACGCGACCTCATCGACAGCTTCTCCGTGACGCTGCTCCGCCACGCCAAGGCGCTCCCGCGTGCGCAGAGCGACGAGCCGGATCATCTGCGCCCGTTGACGGACTTCGGGGAGGCGCAGGCCGCTGCTCTCGTGCCGATCCTCACCGCCTTCGGGCCGCGTCGCCTCTATACGTCGACGGCGGTGCGCTGCGTCTCGACCGTGTCCCCGTTCGCAGAACGGCGCGAGAAGCAGGTGCGGCAGACCGACGCGATCAGCCAAGACGCATGGGACGCGGGCGACCTGGACGGCATGCGCGAGCTCGTCGCGTCGGTCGTCGGGCACGGTAAGGATGCGCTGCTCTGCAGCCACCGACCGGTACTCCCGGATCTCGCTCGCGAACTCGCCCTCGCGACCGGAAGTCGCACGGGCGCCTACCTCGAGGAGGCGACGACGCTGCCGACCGCGGGCTTCTCCGTCTTCCATCTTTCGCGGCGGCACCCCGAGGCGGGGATTCTCTCGGTGGAGACGTACCCGCTGAAGCACTGATTCCGCATGTTGCGGACGGCGTGAGTTCACCTGTTGTTCACCCTCTGGCAGACCTCGCGTCATGCACGGTGCCTAGCGTGGTGCTGTGGTCGTACGAGGCCATCACCCCACATCCGTTTCCAGATTGGATCAATCTCAAGTGAAGCTTTCCGCATTCGCCAAGATCGCCGCTATCGGCGGTATTGCTGCACTCACGCTGACCTCCTGCGCCGCCAACGAAGGGGGCAGCGCCTCCGGAAGCGATGACTCGGGTGCGAGCTCGAGCCTCTCGGGCGAGCTGGTCGGCGCGGGCGCCTCGTCGCAGGGCTCGGCTCAGGAAGTCTGGGTCGCCGGCTTCCAGACCGCCAACCCCGACGTCACCGTGAACTACGAGCCCTCCGGCTCGGGCGCAGGCCGCGAGACCTTCCAGCAGGGCGCGAGCGCGTTCGCGGGCTCCGACCGCGCGTTCGAGGTCGAAGAGATCTCGGCCGGCCCCTTCGACGGCTGCGCAACGGGTGACATCGTCGAGTTCCCCGCCTACATCTCCCCGATCGCCATCATCTTCAACGTCGAGGGCGTCGACTCCCTGAAGCTCGACGCACCGACCGTCGCGAAGATCTTCTCGGGCGAGATCACCAGCTGGAACGATCCGGCGATCGTCGACCAGAACCCCGATGCCGAGCTCCCCGAGAGCAACATCACCGCGGTGCACCGCTCCGATGACTCGGGCACCACCGGCAACTTCACCGAGTACCTCGCCGCTGCCGCGGCCGACGACTGGACCGTCGGCTCGATCGAGACCTGGCCGACCGAGTTCGGCGGCGAGGGCGCGCAGGGCACCTCGGGCGTCGTCAGCGCGGTCTCGAACGGCACCGGCACCATCGGCTACGCCGACGCATCGCAGGCCGGCGACCTGGGCACCGTCGACATCAAGGTCGGCGAGGAGTACGTCCCGTACTCGCCCGAGGCCGCTGCCGCGATCGTCGACGCATCGTCGCTCGAGGAGGGCCGCAGCGAAGGCGACCTCGCGATCACGCTCGACCGCACCTCGACCGAGGAGGGCGTCTACCCGATCGTGCTCGTGAGCTACCTCATCGGCTGCGCCGAGTACGAGGATGCCGCGAACGCCGAACTCGTGAAGTCGTACTTCAGCTACGTCGTCAGCGAAGAGGGCCAGTCGGCCGCTCAGGAGTCCGCGGGCAATGCGCCGATCTCCGAAGAGCTCCGCACCCAGGTGCAGACCGCGATCGACTCGATCAGCTGATCTCCGAGGTGGGCGGGGGCGCGGCCGCACGGCGCTCCCGCCCACCTCTGATCGCCGTCAGGTGATCCCCCCAGTACTTCCCTCCCAGACCCCGGAGATTCAGTGACCGTCACTTCCGCCCCCGCCAAGCCGGTGCTCAGCATCGGCGACCGCGTCTTCTCGCGCTCCGCGGTCTTCGCGGGCAGCATGATCCTCGTCACACTGGCTGCCGTCGCGATCTTCCTCATCGTGCAGAGCATTCCGGCCTTCGTCGCGACCGACGAGAGCGCCTCGCTGCTGACCAGCAACTTCTGGGCGTACGTCGGCCCGCTCGTGTTCGGCACCGTCTGGGCTGCGGCTCTCGCGTTGCTCATCGCTCTTCCGCTGGCGATCGGCATCGCCCTCTTCATCTCCCACTACGCCCCGCGTCAGCTCGCGCAGGTGCTCGGCTACATCGTCGACCTGCTCGCCGCGGTGCCCAGCGTCGTCTTCGGTCTCTGGGGCATCGGAGTGCTCGCCCCTGCGGCGCGCCCGGTCTTCGAGTGGCTCAACACCTATCTCAGCTGGATCCCGCTCTTCAGTGGCACGGTCAGCGGCACGGGCCGCACCATCTTGACCGCCGCGCTCGTACTCGCCGTGATGATCCTGCCGATCATGACGGCGATCTGCCGTGAGATCTTCCTGCAGGCCCCCGTGCTGCACGAGGAGGCCGCACTTGCACTCGGCGCCACCCGCTGGGAGATGATCCGCATGGCCGTGCTCCCCTTCGGCCGCCCGGGCATCATCTCGGCCGCCATGCTCGGGCTCGGGCGCGCGCTGGGCGAAACCATGGCCGTTGCGATGGTGCTCTCGGCCACCGGCCTGGTGACCTTCAACCTGCTCACCTCCGAGAACCCCTCGACCATCGCGGCGAACATCGCGCTCTCCTTCCCCGAGGCCTACGGCGAGAACATCAACGTGCTCATCGCGACCGGCCTCATCCTGTTCATCGTCACCTTCCTGGTCAACGCACTCGCTCGCTGGATCGTGAGCCGCCGCGCAGAGTTCTCGGCGGCGAACTGATGCTCCAGCAGACCGAAACGAAACAAGAGGGGACCACTTCCGTGGCCATCACCGTCCGCCCCGTCCGCGCGGGATCATCGCTCGCCGGCAACCGGCTGTCGCGCCTGACCCCGTGGATCGTGCTCGCCGGCTGCCTCGCCGCGGCGTTCGCGCTCTTCGGCCTGCTCGCCGCCTCCTCCGGAAACGACTTCTCGATCGTCGGCTCCGTGCTCATCGGCGCGATCGCCTACGTCATCGTCATCACGATCATGTCGGCGTCGGTCGAGGGTTCGCGCCAGGCGATGGATCGCTTCATCACCGCGATCGTCACCGGGGCGTTCCTGCTCGCGATGGTGCCGCTCGTCTCCGTGGCGATCACCGTCGTCTCGAACGGCCTCGCGCGGTTCGACGCCGAGTTCTTCAACTCCTCGATGCGCAACGTGACCGGTGAGGGCGGCGGCGCGCTGCACGCCATGGTCGGCACGCTGCTCATCACACTCGCTGCGTCGATCATCTCCGTTCCGCTCGGACTCATGACGTCGATCTACCTCGTCGAGTACGGTCGCGGTCGCGTCGCGAAGACCATCACCTTCCTCGTCGACGTGATGACCGGCATCCCCTCGATCGTGGCCGGCCTCTTCGCCTACGCGGCCTTCGCCCTCTTCCTGGGCCCCGGCGTGCGCATGGGCATCGTCGGCGCCGTCGCCCTCTCCGTTCTGATGATCCCCGTCGTCGTCCGCTCCAGCGAGGAGATGCTCCGACTCGTGCCGAACGAGCTGCGCGAAGCCTCGTATGCGCTGGGCGTGCCGAAGTGGCGCACGATCACCAAGGTCGTGCTGCCGACCTCGATCGCCGGCATCACCACCGGCATCATGCTGTCGATCGCACGCGTCATCGGCGAGACGGCACCGCTGCTCATCACCGCGGGCTTCACCGCATCGATGAACTACAGCCTCTTCTCCGACCGCATGCAGTCGCTGCCGGTGTACGTCTACACGCAGTTCATGAACCAGGGCAACCCGGCCGAGGCGTTTGTCGATCGTGCCTGGGCCGCCGCGCTCGCGCTGATCCTCATCGTCATGGCGCTCAACCTGTTCGGCCGCCTCATCGCCCGCTGGTTCGCCCCCAAGACCGGCCGCTGAGCCGTTCCACTCCCCCGCAGACTCTCAACGAAAGAACCACCATGTCGAAGCGCATCGAGGTCAAAGACCTCAACGTCTACTACTCGAAGTTCCTGGCGGTCGAGGGCGTCTCGATCAACATCGAGCCCCGCAGCGTCACCGCATTCATCGGCCCGTCGGGCTGCGGCAAGTCGACCTTCCTGCGCACGCTGAACCGCATGCACGAGGTCATCCCCGGCGCGCGCGTCGAGGGCGAGGTGCTGCTCGACGGCGAGGATCTGTACGGTGCGGGCGTCGATCCCGTGCTCGTGCGCCGGCAGGTCGGCATGGTCTTCCAGCGCCCCAACCCCTTCCCCACAATGTCGATCCGCGACAACGTGCTCGCCGGTGTGAAGCTGAACGATCGCCGCATGTCGAAGAGCGACGCCGACGCCCTCGTCGAGAAGTCGCTCGTCGGTGCGAACCTCTGGAACGAGGTGAAGGATCGCCTCGACAAGCCCGGCTCCGGCCTGTCGGGCGGCCAGCAGCAGCGTCTCTGCATCGCCCGTGCGATCGCCGTGTCGCCCGAGGTGCTGCTCATGGACGAACCGTGCTCGGCGCTCGATCCGATCTCGACGCTCGCGATCGAGGATCTGATCGACCAGCTGAAGCAGGAGTACACGATCGTCATCGTGACCCACAACATGCAGCAGGCGTCGCGCGTCTCCGACCGCACCGCGTTCTTCAACATCGCCGGAACCGGCAAGCCCGGCAAGCTCATCGAGTACGACGACACCTCGACGATCTTCTCGACCCCGTCCGTTCAGGCGACCGAGGACTACGTCTCGGGCCGCTTCGGGTAGGTCCGCGGAGGTGCAGCTGGCCCCGGTGCTCGTCGGATTCGACGGGCACCGGGGCCTGCTGCGTTCCTGCTTCCTGCGCGCGTGCGGATGCGCGGGTGCGCGCGTGCGGCAGTGGTGCTCAGCCCTCGTCGCGGTTCGGCATCTCGTCGGCGTGCGGCATCCGGTCTCGGTCATAGGTGATCGCGGTGTAGCCGTGGGGCACGGGCACCCCTTCGGGGCCGATGTTCACGAAGACGATGCGGTCGATCGAGAGGATCGTCTTCCGCGTGATCATGTTGCGCACGACGGCGCGCATCGTGAGCGAGGTGCGCCCGAACTCGGTGGCGACCAGCCCCATCTCGATCAGGTCCCCTTGACGAGCAGACGCTTCGAAGTTGATCTCCGAGATCAGCTTCGTGACGACGTGAGGATTCCCGAGTTGGATGATCGCATAGATCGCGGCCTCTTCATCGATCCACCGCAGGAGGCTCCCTCCGAAGAGCGAGCCGTTCGCGTTCATGTCTTCCGGCCGCACCCACTTGCGGGTGGAGAAGTTGATGCCGTCGGCGTGCGCGTACTGAGATCTCATACGACCGAGCTTAAGACGAGCGCGTTTCGGAAACGAGACGCCCGTGCTTCAGCGACGAGTCGCTCAGGCATGAAAAGACCGAGCCGCAGAAACGCCTCTCGGCGGAAGGCCGCTCGAAGCGGCGAAAATTGGAGCCCGGGGTTACTGCGGCCCGGCGAGAACCAGTTTAGCGCAGGGCGCGTGCAGCGCCACGGCGCGCCGTCAGCGCTCGGCGAACGCGCGGATCGACTTCGCCGAGCAGCCCGGCGGACCGCCTCCGGCGGCTGAGGGCGACTGAGGGCGGTTGAAGGCGGCTACGAGAGCGTCCCGTCGCGCCAACGGCGCGCACCGGCGTGCAGATCACTCGCGAAGGTCGAGTAGCGCAGCGACCGCGTCGTGAGCTCCGCCGCGTGCGCGTCGTCGTGCACGTCGCGCGCGTCGGCGAGGTCCGCGGCACCGAGCGACATGATCCGGCAGTAGCTCGCCGCGCGCTCGAGCGCCCCGTCCAGATCTCCGGTGAACACGCCGCGAAGAATCGTGTCGCAGAGGCCGGCGATCGAGTCGGGAGTGACGGGCTCCGCGGCACCCGCCACGACCGGGTCGATCGTCACCGCAGCAGCGACGCCGCGGCGGAACAGGTCGGCTGATCCTTCGGGGTCCGAATCGACGACACGACGCAGCAGGTAGAGCCTCCACAGTGCGCCGGCCAGGGAGTGCGCGCTCTCCCCCGCCCAGAGTTCGGCGATATCGTCCAGCCCGGAGCCTGAAGCGAGCCCCACCACGCGTTCGACCACGTCGGGGTCGGCGACGCTGCGCACGCGGTCGAGCAGCGCCCACGACGTCTCCTGCGCGAGACGGCGGGCGGCTTCCGGCTCATCGGAGCCGATGATCCAATCGAACGTGAAGCTGGGCTGCAGAACGGGACGCTGGTGATCGCGTAACATCGGCCTCTTTCGCGGTGCGGGAGCGGCATGATCCTGAGTTCGGATCGCGGACCACGCGAGTCTACGCCGCCTCGCGCCCGCGCGTGCACAGCGGCTGCGCGGGACCGCCGCGTATCCTGGAGTCTCACGATCTTTCACACTCCGGAGCGGAAGCGCAACCCCCTGGGCCGCCCGACGCGGGCCTGGCACGGTAGATCATGTTCCCGATTCTTCGGGAATGCGCCCCAACATCGAAGGAGGATTGCATGAGTGCATCGGACAAGATTTCGGCAGCAGGAGACAAGCTG
The DNA here is from genome assembly GCF_037619215.1 of Leucobacter sp. USCH14. NCBI lineage: Bacteria > Bacillati > Actinomycetota > Actinomycetes > Micrococcales > Microbacteriaceae > Leucobacter > Leucobacter sp. USCH14. The sequence goes on along the minus strand of NZ_JAQPZP010000001.1, from coordinate 288,053 downwards.
AAGGGCAACGCCAAGGAGGCCGCCGGCCGGGTGACCGGCGACGACAGCCAGGTCGCCGAGGGCAAGCTCGATCAGGCCAAGGGAGACATGAAGCAGGCCGGGGCCAACGCCAAGGAGTCTGCGAAGGATGTCTTCGACAACTAGACCTCGCAGTATCGAACGGGCCCCGCACACCTTCGGGAGTGCGGGGCCTGTTCGCGTGCTACGGTCTCGGCGTTGGAGATTGCGGCACGCGGATACGCAGCAACCAGAAGTGCCCCCAGTAGGGATCGAACCTACGACCTGCGGATTAAAAGTCCGTAGCTCTACCGCTGAGCTATAGGGGCCAACCCGAACAGCTTAGCGGATGGGGCCGTGCCGCTCATCTCGCTCGGGAGTCCGCAGCAACGTCAGTGGATGAAGAGCAGCAGCCCCGCCACGGCCACGAACAAGGCCCCGAATACGGAGTTCAGCACGCGTTGCCCGCGCGCGGTCGCCGTGTAGCGGCGGAACGGGCGAGCCGCGACGGCGAAGAAGCCCCACATCACGATGACGTCGACACCGACGGCGGTGGCGATGAGAATCAGATACTGCGGCAGGATCGGGGCATCGACATCGATGAACTGCGGAATGAAGGCCAGGAAGAACACGATCGCCTTCGGGTTCAGCAGGTTCACCCAGAAGCCGCGGCGCAGCATCGCCGACCGCGTGTTCGCGCGCCGGGCGCCTTCCGAGTCCGCGGCGGGCGCCTGGGGCTTGGTGAAGATCAGCCTGACACCGAGGTACACGAGGTACGCGGCTCCGACGTATCGGATCACGTTGAAGAGTACGGGCGTGTTGGCGACGAGCACGCCGACGCCGGCCGCGACGATCACGATGTGCGCGAGCAGCGCGAGTTCCTGCCCCAGGACGCCCCAGATCGAGCGACGCCACCCGACTGCGAGCGAGTTCGACATCGTGTTGATGGCGCCAGCACCCGGGGTGATGCAGATGACGACGGTGGCGGCCAGCAGGGAAAGCCAGATCGCAGGAGCCACCAGCACAGTGTAGCGGCGCGCCCGCGCACGCGATTTTCATCGCGCACGGTTGGCCTGCTAGACTCGTTCGCTGTCAGGGTCTGTGGCGCAGTTGGTAGCGCGTCTCGTTCGCAATGAGAAGGTCAGGGGTTCGATTCCCCTCAGATCCACCATTCGGAGTCTCGGTTTCCATGCGAAGCCGAGATTTTTTTGACCATTCAGACGACGAGACCGCAGTGCCCTGTGGCTCGCATCCATCTGGTGCGAAGTCTGCGCGAGCGCCGCGAAGGCGCCCGCGCAGTACGCGCGTCAGTTCCGGCCCTGCTCCGCGCCGGCCTGCTCGAGGTGGGTGGCGACGAGCTCCTCGCTCTCCTTGAGCGTTCCCTCGGTCGACTCTCGGTACTCGGGAGTGTCGAAGACCTCGTCGGGGATCGGAACGCTCGCATCGTGCTCCTCGTCGACCCGGATCGTGCCGTCCCGGGTATCGACGGTGATGGCGTGCGCCGGCACCTCGTGGATCGCCATCACTCTCGGCGCCTCGCCGTCCTCGGCTGCACTGCGACCCGAGGGGCTTCCGACGTCGGCGGAGAGTCCTGCGAACGACATGGAGAGCGCCGGAGACAGATGCTCGCGGGCCTTCTCGCGATGCCGCAGTACCCGGCCGAGTTTCTTCTTGAGCTCCTCGTCGTCATCCGTGTCTTGGCGAAGACTCGAGACGAGCGCCGCCGAGGAGGCGTAGGGGCGGATCCTCACGTAGCGCGGCAGCTCGGCGGCGTCGTGCAAGAGCGCGCGGCCCAGAGCCACCATCGCCAGCACGTACACGATCGAGAGGGGCGCAGCCCCCGCCAGGGAGCTCACCTGCAGTACGGTGAGCGCCGCCTCTCCACCGATCACCAGGAGCACGGCTGCGGAGGCGCCGAGCATGATCGCCCAGAAGGCACGTGAGAAGCGAGGCGCATCCCCCGCTCCCCCGCGACAAGCTTGCTATACCTGAACCGGCGGATCAGCCAGCGTTGCGCCGGCGGCGGAGTACGGCGTCGAGATCCGGCATTCCGGCCGCGGTGTCGCCCACCACGCCCATATTGCGGAGCCGATTGCTCGCCTCCTGCTGCTGGGCGCGCAGCTCGCGCTGACGCACCTGCTCCCGCGCACGCGCGTCCTCGGCGGCCTGTGCGCGCTGACGCGCGTGCTCCTCCGCCGCAGCAGTCACCGCAGCGGTGTGAGGATCGGGCACCGACTCGGTCGCCTGCTCGAGCTGCTTCCGCACTTCACGCAGCAGCATCGAGTCGGTCTGGTTCTCCTTGGGCGCGGGTCGCTCAGCTCGCGCCCGCGCACGAGCGCGAGCGCGTTCAATGCGCTCGGCGGCAGCGCGCTGCGCTTCCGCGTGCGCTGCGGCCGCGGCAGCCTCGGTAGCCGTGTCGGGGGCCGCGACGTGCTGCGGCGCCGCCTCCACCACCGCATCGGCGATGGCCGTCGTCACCTGCTCAGCCGGCACCGCACGCACGCGAGCGCGGCCGGGCGCGAGCAGCACGAGCGCGCCGCTCGATGCGGCGAAGAGCGCCGCCGCGCCGAGCAGCAGCGACGCCCCGCTGCCACCGATCGCGAACCCTGCACCGACGAGCAGCCCGACGAGTCCGAGCAGGGCTCCCAGCGCCGCCGTAGCGCGCACACGGCGCGCTACGGGTTTCCGCAGCTTCGCGGAACGTTCTGCCGCCGCCTGCTTGCGCTGCATCTGTCGAGCTCGAATCTCTGCACGCACCTGTTCTGCCTCCGCTTCCGCGAGCGCGGCTCGACGCTCTGCATCTTGACGCTTCTGGGCGCTCCGCAGCAGCCGCTCGTGCGCGAGAGCCTCGCGCGCTGTGGCTTCGAGGCGCACCTCCTGGGGAACCTCAGAGGTCTCCGCGAGCAGACGCAGTGTTCGCTGCAATCTGAGCGCGTTCTTCTCGGCGGCGCGGAACTCGCGGCGCCTCGCCCAATTGGGCACCAGCACGGCGCCCCACAGGAGTGCGGCGATCACGAAGATCACTCCCCCGCCCAGTACGCCGCCAGTCATGGGGATCACTGTACGGCGTGCGCGTGAGGCACCATCACCGGCGCGCCGCGATGCCGCCCGAAATGCTCGTCGCGTCGACCGCCACTGCAGAGATCAGTCGTGCACGAGTCGGGCGACGAACCCGGACTGCGCATCTCCGCGCAGTGCGACGAACACCTCGTGATCCCGCCAAGCGCCGTCGATGTGAATGTACGACGTGCGAGAGCCCTCGTGCCGCAGCCCGAGCTTCTCGACCACGCGCAGGGACGCGTCGTTCTCGGGCCTGATGCAGATCTCGACGCGGTGCAGCCCGAGCGCCGCGAACAGATGGTCGATGACGAGCGCTGCAGCCGTCGTCGTGACGCCGCGGCCGGCGACGTGCTCCGATACCCAGTACCCGATCTGCGAGGACTGCAGCGCACCGCCGCTGATCTCGGAGACGCTGAGCTGCCCGACGACGCTGCCGTCGTACAGGATCACGAACGGCATCCCGCTGCCGGCGCGCAGCTGCTTGCGCAGGGTCCGCACCATCGGGCGCATCGACACCGAACCGGGTACGACGCTGCGCCCCGACGGGTGCGTCGCCTCCCACCGCTGCAACCAGGAGCGGTTCTCGGTGAGGAGCCGCCGCAGCGGCTCGGCATCCGACCAGCGGATGATCCGCACGGCCACGCGACCCGCCGAGAGCACCCCCGGGTCCTCGATCTCGCGGCCGAGCGGCACGGCGATCAGCTCTCGGTGCGCTGTGTGCGGAGGCGATCCGCGAAGCCGATGATCCAATCGCTGATCTCGTCGCCCAGCTCATCATGGTCGACGCCGAGCAGCACGTTCGCCTTGATCCAGTCGGCGCGATCACCGGTGTCGTAGCGGCGGCCGCGGAAGATCACGCCGTACACGGGGCCCTCGCCCTTGCCCTCGGCGAGGTAGTTCAGTCCGTCGGTGAGCTGGATCTCACCGCCGCGGCCGGGGGGCAGCTCGTCGATGACGTCGAAGATCTCAGGTCGCAGCACATACCGGCCGATGATCGCGAGGTTCGAGGGAGCCTCTTCGGCGGACGGCTTCTCGACGAGCCCGGTGATCCGCACCACATCGGGATCGTCGGTGGCCTCGACCGACGCGCACCCGTAGAGGTGCACCGATTCGCGCGGCACCTCCATGAGCGCGATGACCGTGGCACCCCGGGAGTCGTGCTCTGCGATCATGCGGTCGAGCAGCGGGTCGCGCGGATCGATGAGGTCATCGCCGAGCAGCACCGCGAACGACTCGTCGCCGACATGGCAGCGGGCGCGTCCGACCGCGTGCCCCAGCCCGAGGGGCTGCCCCTGGCGCAGGAAGTGCACTTCGGCGACCTCGCTCGACTCGCGAACCTTGTCGAGCTTGCCTTCGTCGCCCTTGCGCTCGAGCGAGTACTCGAGCTCGGGAACGCTATCGAAGTGATTCAGCAGGTTGTCCTTGTTCCGGCCCGTGATGATCAGCACGTCCCCCAGACCGGCCGACGCCGCCTCTTCCACCACGTACTGGATGGCCGGCTTGTCGACGATCGGAAGCATCTCCTTCGGCATGGCCTTGGTGGCCGGAAGGAAGCGGGTGCCGAGTCCCGCGGCCGGCACTACGGCCTTCGTCACCGAACGGCTTTGGGTCGCGCGCGTCTCAGTCATAACGCCAGCCTATCCGTTGCACCTGAGCCAACAAAGTCGCGCCGATGGGCTCGCGTCGCACCTATGCTGGGTGCTATGCCTCGGGATGCGCGCTCTGAGAAGATCGCGGTGAGATCGTCCGTACGGACGCGCAGGATCGCGGTGAGCGCTGAGGATCGCGAACGCCGCCGCGCAGGATTCACGGAACACCTGACCGCGCTCGTCGCCGAATCGGGAGCGCAGTCGATCTCCGCGTATGTGCCGCTCGGGAACGAACCCGATGTGAGTGGTTTTCTGGAGTGGTCGCGGGAGACCGGGCTGCGCGTCCTGCTGCCCGTGTCGCTGCCCGGGCACCGGATCGAGTGGGCCGTGGACACGGGCGCCCGCGTTGAGGGCCGTCATGGAATCGCCGAGCCCGAGGGCCCGAGATTCGGCACGGAAGCGGCCGCCGACCTCGATCTGCTCATCGTTCCCGCCTGCGCGGTCGATGCGACCGGAACCCGCCTGGGGTGGGGGCTCGGGTATTACGACCGCATGCTCGGTTCTCTGCGGCGGCGCCCCCCGGTGTATGCGGTCGTCGATGATGAGGACGTGTACCCGACGCTCCCCCGGGATGCGCACGATGTGCCGGTCACCGGTGCGGTCACCTCGACGCGCATCCTGCGGTTCGCCGACCTCGCCTGAGCATGTCGACCGCGGTGGCGGCTGCCCGCGATGAGCCACCGCGCCCGAGCGGGTATCATTGATGCTTGTGCCTACGTACGCTTACCGTTGCTCTGATTGCGGCCACGCCTTCGACATCTATCAGGCGTTCACCGACTCCTCGCTGACCGAGTGCCCGGAGTGCGGCGGCACGCTGCGCAAGGTGTTCGGCTCGCTGGGGGTCACTTTCAACGGTTCCGGCTTCTACCGCACCGATTCCCGATCCTCGGGCGGGTCGAAGGCCGGCTCCGGTTCCGATGCGAAGAAGTCGGATTCCGGCTCGAAGGCCGGCTCCGGGTCGAGTGTCGGATCGGGCTCGGGCTCGTCATCGACCTCTTCATCGGCCGGATCCTCGTCTTCGAACTGACGCCGGCTATCCCCAGTGGGGCGGCCGGTCGCGTTTGAGCGCCTCGTCGTGCGGGGAGGAGGAGCCGCCCGCGGCTGCGCTCTCGCCCCAGCCTTCCGGCCGGTCTTCGGATGCGCGTCCGTTCAGCGGATGCAGCGAGGGGTGCTCGTCCACGCCCGGCGCTGACGGCCGCGTCGCCCTTCGGGAGCGACGACCTCGCGGCTGATCCTGATCGTGCGCGCTCATGCGCGACCCGGTTCGGCCGCGCCCTCTCCCGCCTCGTACCCGACGATGCGCGCAATGCGGAGCGCCACCTCATCGGGATCGGCGAAGAGGTCGAAGCTCTGCACCCGGTGGTAGTGCCAGCCGAGGCGGCGCAGCACCGCGGGCCGCAGACGCAGCGAATCACGCAGACTGTCGCCGCCGTACTCGCCCGAGGCGCCGAGATCGAGGTCGATCGCGATGGCCCGGTCGCCGAGCGAGGCCGCGAGCGGAATCGCGCCGCGGTAGTCCATCGCGACGGTCAGACCGAGCGCCTCGAGACGATCCGCGAGTTCGCCGAGCATGGGATCGCGCTCCGCGGGGAGCGACGGCGCCGTCGGTTCCGGGTGCTCGAACGAGAGCAGTTCGGCGAGTTCGACGACTCCGTGCTTGATGCGGGCGCGATCGAGATCCTCCGGCTTGAAGCAGCTGACGATCGTCATCGCTCGACGTGCGCGCGTCATCGCGACCGCGAGGAGCCGCTCCCCGCCCGGTCGGCCGAGGCCGCCGAAGTTCGAGAGCACGCGCCCGTGCGGCGTGCGACCGAAGCCGATCGAGAAGATCACACGATCCCGGCTCTGCGCCGTCGCCTGCTCGAGCGTGAGCACGGCGAACGGCTCCGCGCGCTCGCCGAGCAGGAAGTCGCGGTACTGCGGAAACTTCGAGAAGGCCTGCAGCACGGCCTGGTACACCCGCACGGCATGGCGCTCGCTCGCGGTGATCACCATCAGCGACTCGCTCGAGCGGTCGCTCGCGTGCTGCAGCACCAGCTGCACGACGCGCTCGACTTCGGCATCGGTGCTCTCGACCGCTCCCGTCTGCTGGTCGGGCAGTCCCTGACCGCCGCGCACGAACTCGTACGTCAGGCTCGAGTGGTTCAGGAAGCTTCCGGCCCACGGCAGCGACTGGATGGCGCCGCCGTAGAAGCGGGTGTTCACGAGGTTCGTGAGGTCCTCGCCCCCCGCCCGGTAGCTGCGCGTCAGCGTCAACGTCGGCAGCACGCCGCCGAGCTGCGCGAACGCAGAACTGCGGTGCAGGGCGTCGGCGTCGACGGCCTCGCGATCCTCATCGGTCGCGCCGACCGCGATATCGAAGTGCGACGGAGTCTGCGTCATGGTGTCGCCGAACGCGACGACCTGATCCGCACGACGGATCGCGCCGAGGTTCTCGGCGAGGGTCGTCGCCCCAGCGTCGACGACCAGGACGGCGTCGAAACGCATCGAATCGGGGAGCATGGCGACCTCGTAGGGCGACATCGTCCAGACGGGGGCCAGCACGCCGAGCAGGTTCGGAGCGCGCTGCGCGAGCGAGTGCGGCGACACGTAGCCGCTGCGCAGCGCCTCGCGCATGGCGAGCGCCTCCTGCTTGAAGTCGAGCACCGCGATGCGCCATGCGTCCGAGAGCGAAGCCGCGAGGAGCGCGCCGTTCGCTCCCGCGTGCGCGTCGTCGACGAGCCGGAAGTCGGCCTCCAGCCGCTCGATCACGCTCGTGTTGGCGCTCAGCAGCGCCTCATTGCTCTGCAGCATGCGCTCGAGCACCGACTGCCACCAGGCGAGCTCGAGCTCGTCGGCGACGTCCTCGGCCGGAACGTGGCGCGCCGAGAGATCGTCGAGGAGCGGCTCCAGGTGCGCCGACCGCATGCGCTCGACGATCGCCGTGCGCTCCTGAATGTTCTGCAGCACCTCCGACTCGCGGGCGAGATCGGAGATGCGACTCGCCAGCCGCGACAGCGACTGCGTCTTCAGACGATCGGCATCTGCCGTCGTGCCGAGCACGCGATCGAGCGCGTCGAGATCTTGATACGCCGACTGGAAGGCGACCACGACGTCGGAGATGCCGAGCGGCACCTCGGGGCGGGCGCCGACGACGGTCGTGTAGCGCTGCCACAGCACGCGCTGCTGCTGAATCTGCACCAGGCGGGAGTACATGTCGGAGATGTGCACGCCCGGGCGCACATACTCGCGGGCGAGTTTGCGCAGACGACGCTTGTTCGCGGCCGACATCTCGTCGTCGCCCCGCGGCGCATGCGCGGCGATGACCTCGGTGAGCGAGCGGTCGTAGACCTCGGGGGTGAAGCGGTCGAGCGTTTCGCGGATGCCCATGAGGAGACGGAGGTACACGCCGAGCTCGGCGATCGTCTCGTACGGGCGCATCGACGTCTGCCCCACCAGCTCGTTCGACATCGAGATCAGTCGCGGCAGCTGCGACTCCGCGAGATCTACGGCGGTGCCGTACGCCGAGCGCGCCTCCTCCGTCGTCGCGAAGCTCACGCCGTACCACGGAGAATCCTCGGGGCCGTACTGGAACTGCCCGAGACGGGCCACCTCGGTGAGTGCTTCGGCGACCGAGGTGCGATCGAGCGTGAGCTGCCCGAGCGCCTGGTCGTCGAGGCGCACCGTGGTGCTCGGCGGCCGCTCCTCCAGCGAGAGTGCCGTGAGCTTGCGCAGCGCGTCGAGCGGAGAGACGCCGAAGCGCTCGTCGGGGGCGGCGAGCGCCGACTGATAGTCGAGCAGCACGCCCCGCAGCCGCACGAGTGCTTCGTCGACATCGCGCAGGTGCTCGGTGCGCGCATTCTCGTTGCGGCTGATCGACTCGACCAGATTCCGGCGCAGACGCCGAGGGCTCACCGACAGGCCCGCGAGACCCACACGGCTCAGTCGATGGGTGATGCCGTCGAGCGTGGCTCGTCGCGGAGAGACGACCAGCACGCGCTTGCCGGCGCGCACGAGGTTGCCGATCGCGTTGACGACCGTCTGCGTGCCCCCCGTACCGGGGAGCGTGTGGACGACGAGCGAGTGGCCCGCGTCGATCTGCGCCAGCACATCATCCTGCTCGGCGTCCGCATCGTAGAGCGACCGGTCGGTGTCGGGCGAGCGATCGTCGGGCGGCGTCGCCGTCACGGGACGGTACGCCGCGGCGAGCTGACGCTTGGCCGGCTCATTGCCGCAGACGGCGGCGAGAACGGGAGAGGTGAGATCCTTCGCGTCGGACACCATCGACTGCGCGACGTTGTGGAAGGACGAGACCACCAGACGCGGTTGCACGACGAACCCCGGCACGCCGGCGGCCATCTGGCGCAGGCGATCGATAACGGGTTGCGGCTTGAAGACCCCCTCCGACTGCGACAGCTCGATGAGGGAGCGCGCGTCGACGCTGATGCCGAACTGCTCGCGCATCGCGCGGATCAGCTCGGAATTGACGACGGGGAACTGCTTCAACTTGAGTTCGAAGTCACGCCCGTAGCGGCGGATCGCGAGCGGGCGCAGCAGCACGGGGGCGCAGAACTCCTCGCCCTCGAACTCCCACTTGGCGATTCCGACGCCGAGGTTGACCGTCTCGAGGCCGCGAACGGTGCGCATCTCGATGGCCTTATCGGTGACGCGCCCGGCAGCCGCGCGCGCATGGCGCAGAGCGAGATCGTCGCGGATCAGAGCGGAGAGGAGAATCTTGTTGCCCGTGATGAACTGCGGAAGCCCGCCCGGGTGCGTCGTGGAGAGCTCGATGCGGTTCGCGGGTCGATCGTCGAAGTGCAGCAGCGCATTCTTCCCGCCGATGCTCGCCAGTTCGCGGCGCCAGTCCGCGTGTTCGTCCGCGTACGCATCCACGAGTGACACCGGTCCGCTCAACTCCGCTGCGAGATCGGCTTCATCGCGCGGCGCGGGTGCGGGCGCCGTTGCGAGCGCACCCTCGTTCACCGGCTGATCCGAGGGCTCCGGGGCATTGGAGCCCCCTTCCGAATCCACGCCGTTCGCGCGCGTGGAAGATGACTCGGCGCTCTCCGCGCCGCGGCCCTTTTCGGGTCGCCGTAACCGATCTACACTCCACACACCGCCACCCTACGCAGAACTCCGGGGAATCAGCGCTGATTTCCCGGAGTTTCGCGGCGCGTCGCCGTCTCAGTCGCGCGATGCGCCGGTCACCACGGGGTCGGCCACCCGCACTTCGCCGCCGCGCACCTTCGCCAGCCCGCGCATCAGGTGGTAGACGACGACGGCGGCGATCGTGCCGAGCGCGATGCCGTTGAAGAGCACCGAACCGATCTGCAGAGTGAAATCGGCGATGCCGACGATGAGCGGCACGGCAGCCGAGAACTGATTGATCGGCTTCGAGAAGTCGACGCGGTTGTCGATCCAGATCTTCACGCCGATCAGACCGATGAGGCCGTACAGCGCGACCGTCACCCCGGCGAGCACGCCCGAGGGCACCGAGAAGATGATCTCGCCGACCTTCGGAGAGAAGCTCAGCAGCACGGCAAAGACGCCCGCCACCCAGTAGGCGGCGGTGGAGTACACACGCGTGGCGGCCATCACGCCGATGTTCTCGCCGTAGGTGGTGGTGCCCGATCCCCCGCCGAAGCCCGCCAGCATCGTCGAGACGCCGTCCGCGAGAAGCGCCCGCCCCGTGAGCGGATCGAGGTCGCGCTTCACCATCAGCCCGACGCTCTTCACGTGGCCGACGTTCTCGGCGATCAGCACGAGCACGACGGGCAGGAACGCGGGCAGCAGCCCCCAGAGCGTCGGGTCGGAGAACGGGTTGCCCACCGCGTGGAAGGTGGGCAGGCCGAGCCAGGGAGCATCGGCGACCTTCGAGAAATCGAGCTCGCCCATGAACGCAGCCGAGACGTACCCGACGACCATGCCGAGCACGATGGAGAGTCGGCCGAGAAGGCCGCGGAACAGCACCGTGATGAGCAGCACCGCGGTGATCGTGATGAGCGCGACCCACCCCGAGAGCTCGGTCGCGTTCCAGTTGTTCTTCACCGTGGGCGCGAGGTTGAAGCCGATGAGGGCGACGATCGCACCCATGACCACCGGCGGCATCAGCGCGTTGATCCATCCAGATCCGAAGCGGTGCACGAAGAGGCCGACGACGGCCATGAGCACGCCGATCGCGAGGATGCCGAACGACGCGCGGCCGAGGTCGGGATTCTCGGGGTCGCCGCCGGCGGTCGCGGCGAGAATCGGTGCGATGAAGGCGAACGAGGAGCCGAGGTAGCTCGGCAGCCGGTTGCCGGTGATCAGCAGGAAGAGCAGCGTGCCGAGACCGGAGAAGAACAGCGTGGCGGTGGGGCTGAAGCCGGTGAGCAGCGGTACGAGGAAGGTTGCGCCGAACATGGCGACCACGTGCTGCGCCCCGAAGCCGATGGTGCGCAGCCAGCTCAACCGCTCCTCGGGCAGTACGATCGCCTCCGGCGCGACGTGCGAGCCGTCTCCGTGCTGCTTCCAGGTGAGTGCCATCGGTGCTCCTCAGGGGTTCCGGATCGCGATGCGCTGCGCGACCACCCCTTCGAGCGCACAGCCAAGCTCATATCCTAGTGCTCGGCGGGCGATGCGCTCGCTCCGGCCGGGTCGAGCGGATCAGCGCGTCACCGCATCACTCCCCGGAGGCCTCCGCGACGTAGACCTTGCGGATGTGATCGGTCACCGTCCACCGCGTCCTGGTTCCCGCTGCCAACCGCATGATGTCGCCTGCAGCGACGTCGAAGACGCGGCCGGCCTCTTCGGGCGCACCCGGAACCTCGAGCAGCTCGATCGAGGCCCCGCCGCTGAGCACGATGAAGATCTCGTCGACCTCCGTATCGGTGACGGTGCCGCCGCGCAGCTCCCAGACCCCGAGTTCGGCGCCGCCGATCCCGCCGAGCTCCGCGATGCCCTGGTGCGGGCTCCCGGCGACCGTCTCCTCGGCGTCGACGGCATCGAGTGCGACATCGAGACGGGTGCCGTGCAGGGCGGCGTTGCGACCCTCGGGCAGCAACTCGCTCACGAGTCGAATCCGAATCCGACGGCGTCCATCGTCTTGAGGAACAGGTTGCGCTTGCCCCCGTTGTGATCCGCCCGATCGAAGGACCAGCGGAAGAGGTTGACCCCGATCGACGCGGCTGGCTCGGGCGGGAACGGCAGCGGCATCTGCTTCACCATCTCGAGCTCGGTGCGCTCGGTGACGCGGCCCTCGAAGCGGTCGACCATCACGTCGGCCGCGAAGTGCGTGGCCCCCACCCCGAGACCGGTGAAGCCCGACACGTACTGCACCCGGCCGCCGTGCGCCTGGCCGAAGAAGGCGCAGAAGCGCGTGCTCGAATCGATCGCGCCCGCCCAGCGATGGGAGAACTTGACGCCCGCGAGCTGCGGGAAGGTCGTGAAGAAGTGGCTCGCCAGCTTGCGGTGGCTCTCCATGCGATCCTCGTACTCGCGCTTGATGCGACCGCCGGCGTGGTAGACCGCATCGTAGCCGCCCCAGAGAATGCGGTTGTCCTTGGTGAGCCTGGAGTAGTGGAACTGGTTCGCGAGGTCGGAGAGCCCCTCGCGCCCCTCCCACCCGATCGACGCCAGCTGCTCGTCGGTGAGGGGTTCCGTCATCAGCACGTAGTCGTACACCGGAATCGTGTGGAAGCGATAGCGCTTGAGCAGCGACGGGAACACGTTCGTGCACAGCGCGACGCGCTCCGCTACGACCGCGCTGCCGTTCGCGATGGTGAGGCGGATCGGCTCCTCGGCCGATCCGTCGAGCTTCTGCACCGGCGACCCCTCGTAGATCTCGACGCCGATCTCGGCCGCATGCCGGGCCAGCTCGAGCGCCATCCTCGCGGGGTGGATGTTCGCGTTCTCACTCGGCGAGAACTCGCCGCCGAGGAACGTCGGCGAAGCGATGCGCTGCTGCACAGCGTCGCGGTCGAGGGTGACGACGTGCTCGTCCTCGCTCTCGCCGAGCCACTCGACCTGATACGGCTCGTTCGCGACCGACAGAGCGCCGTTGCGCTCGAAGTCGACATCGAGGCCGTGCTCGGTGACGAAGCGCTCGATCGCGTCGAGGTTCTCGTAGCCGATGCGACGCAGCGTGCCCGTCTCGTCGGGCCACCGCGATTCCGCGTTCGGCTCGCCGTGCGTGATGCTGGCCTCGCAGAACCCGCCGTTGCGCCCGGACGCCGCCCAGCCGATGCGCACTGCCTCGATGAGCACGACCCGACGATCCGGGTGCTCGGTCTTGAGCTTGATCGCCGTCCAGAGCCCCGAGAAGCCGCCGCCGACCACGGCGTCGTCGACCTGCTGGTCTCCGCTGAGCTCGGGATGCTTCGGAGCCCGGGCCGCCACGTCGTCCGTCCAGAAGCAGGAGAACTTCGTATCGGCGAGCGCGTCGTCGATCACGTGCGCTGCGGGTGCTTGCGTTTCGAAAATGGTGGGGTGCATGGATTCCTCGTCCTCGATGTCCGTGACGATCCTCGCACATTCACGCTGCCGTGTACACCACCTGATCGTCTCATTTCGACGCAATCATGCGCGCGCACGGAGTAAACTCGCCGAATCCGCAACATCTCGGCGCGTTTTCTCGCGGAATCAGCAGGTTCGACTCAGCGCGCCGACTGGGCGCTCATGTCTGATCGCTCGGGGGCTTCATGATGGCTCCGGTCGCGAGCCCCATGGCGAGCCCGGCGGGAAGCCAGAGCCAGAACTGCGTCAGAGCGCCGAGCACGACGCCCATGATCGCCCCCATCACGAGACCGACGATGATCTGCTTGCGCCGCGCACGCGGCGACGGCGGCTCGGAGGACGGGGTGCTCCGTTCGCGGGAGTTCGACTTCCGGCTCACTCGGGCGCTCCTTCCACTCGGGGATCAGCATCGGCACTGGCGGCGGCTCGATCCGCCCGGTCGAGCGCCTCGAGCGCCTCGATCCGTTCCGCGTCGGCTCCCCCGTGCCGCGCCGCCTCGACGAGCCGCCCCGTCGCGCGCGCGATCTTCGCAACGCTGAGCGACGGCGATGCGCCGGCACCGAGCAGCACCGGCTCGATGACGTCGAGGGCGGTTCGCGGGGCACCGGGCAGGAGCTCCGCCTCCCATTCGCGCCAGACGCGCGCGATGCCGGTGACGCGGTCGAAGGCCTCCACGCGGTCATCCGCGACCTCGACGAGCTCCGCACCACCCTCATCGGCGAGCACGACGACCGTGCGCTCCGTGCTGAGCTCGGCTATCGGGGCGATCGCGTCTGCCGCGCCGCCGATCCGCTCCCGCAGCTCGGAGCGCAACCCATCGGGCATCTCGTCGCTCAGCGGCCAGTAGAGCTCGCGCACGCCATCATCCCCGCGCTGCTTCAGGTGCCATCCCGCGTCCGCCCCGCCGTGCCGCACTCGCAGCGCGAGCCCGCGTCGCGCCAGATCTGCGTCACTCGTGTCGAAGTAGATGGCCGAGAGCTCGTACGTGATCGGCGACGCAGCATGCAGCCCCACCTCTGAGAAGGCGGATGCGGGCGGCAGCAGGAGATCCGCCGCGACCTCGTACTTGCGCTCAATCTCGAGCGACTCCTGACCGGCGTTCTGGCTCATTCGCCCAGTCTACGTCGGCCGCGGCCTGCGAGTCAGGGAGCCCGCTCGGGAGGTCCACCACGCTCGGCCGCCCCTCCCCCGGCCGACCAGACGATGCCCGCGCCGGCGAGCACGACGAGTGCGACGCCCCCGAGCGCGACCGGAGACAGCACCTGACCGAGAAGCAGCGCGCCCACGATCGTGCCCACGACCGGATCGAATGCGAAGAATACGCCGAGCACTCGGGCCGAGGTGAGCCTGCCCGCGAGGGTATCGACGGTGAACGCGAGTGCAGTGCCGAGGAGCGCCGATGCGATCAGCGGCAGCAGATGCGGAGGTGCGATCAGCGGAATCGTGGGAACCGAGAACGGCAGGGTGAGGATCGCAGCGACCACGACCGACAGCGCGACCCCCTGCAAGCCGCCGCTCGCATGCCCCACCCTGGCGGCCAGCAGGGTGTACAGGCCGAACGACGCCCCCGCGAGCAGCCCGAAGACGATGCCGAGCGGATCGAGCGGTCCGCCGAATCCCGCGATCAGCGCAACCCCGAGCAGAGCGACGACCGCCAGCAGTCCCTCGCGCACGCGGCGGGAGGCGAACAGCGCCACCGCGCACGGGCCGAGGAAGTCGAGGGTCGTGGCGATCCCGAGCGGAAGGCGATCGACCGCGAGATAGAGCATCGCGTTCATCGCCGCCATCGCGACGCCGTAGAGCACGATCCCGAGCCACTCGGCGCGGGATCGCCCGCGCAGCTTCGGACGGAAGAGAACGACCAGGATGACGGCCGCAATGGCGAGGCGCATCGAGCTGGTACCGAGCACGCCGAGCGGCTCGAAGAGTCCGACCGCGAAGACCGCCGAGAGCTGCACCCCCGTCGCACCGACGAGCACCAGGAGCATCGCACGGATGATGGCATCGCGGCTGAAGCGGTGAACGGCCTGCACGGAGCTCATCAGACCGAGCTTAGTGTCCGTTCCGCCCCGGCGTTACACTGTGCGGGTGTCCGAGCCCTCTGATCCCCCGGTGTCGCCGGCCCCCTCCGAGCGACCCGCGACTCCTGCGTTCGAGGCGGCCGTCGAGCGCGCTCGAGCGGCATGCGTCGCCACGGCCGCGCGCCTCACCGCATCGGCCGTTGCGCGGGAGTACCTGGCCGAGTACGTTCCGCCGCGCCGACGGTTCCTGCGCATGAAGCCCGCCGCCATGCGTCCGATGGGCGAGGCCTGGCGCATCGGAGCACTGCTGCTCACCGCCTCGGGCGAGCTCTTCGAGCTCGGGCACGCCACGCGAGCGGCGGAGCGCGGACGACCCGGCTACCAATCGGTGTCGCGGGAGGAGCGGCGGGAGATCGCCGCATCCGCGCTGCGCGGCGGGTACGCGGTCGGAGATGCCGTGAACTACGACGCCGTCCCGGTTCCGCTCGACGCCGCGTCGCCCGCGACCCGCGCGGCGCTCTCAGGCGACGGAGCAGTGGGCTTCGAAGCGGGAGAGGTTCGGGTGCGCTGGAGGGCCGGCGCCCCGCTCTCGGGTGCGCCGGCCCTCAGCACATTCCTCTCGGAGCGAGCCAATCTGCTGATCGATCCGCCATTCGGCGCAGACTGATGGACCGCGCCGCTCGTTCCGCCTGATTACTTCGCGAGGAAGGTCGCGAGCGCCGCGTTCACCTCTTCGGCGTGCGTCCACAGCAGACCGTGCGGCGCCCCCTCGACCTCGACGTAGTCGGCGTTCGGCACGAGCTTGCTGAAGCGACGCGCAGTCGCATCGATCGGGAGGATGTTGTCCGCCGTGCCGTGGAGGATGAGGGTCGGCTTGCCGCTCTCCCGCACTGCGTCGACATCGCCGCGGAAGTCCTCGATCCACGTCGGCACGACCGCGTACGCCGCGACCGGCGCGCTCGACGTCGCGACGTTCCAGCTGCCGGTCACGGCCTCCTGGCTGATGCGCGATCCGAGCGTGTCGTCGAGATTGTAGAAGTCGGAGAAGAACTGGGTGTACCAGGCGTACCGATCGGCCTTCGCCGATTCTGCGATCCCATCGAAGACGCTCTGCGGCACTCCCTCGGCGTTGTCGTCCGTCTGCACGAGGAAGGGCTCGAGCGACGCGAGGAACGCGAGCTTTGCGACGCGCTCGTGGCCGTACCTGCCGACATAGCGCGCGAGTTCCCCGGTGCCCATCGAGAAGCCCACGAGCACCACGTCGCGCAGATCGAGCGTCTCGAGCACGGTGTTGAGGTCGGCGGCGAAGGTGTCGTAGTCGTAGCCCTCGTTCACCTTCGACGAGTTGCCGAACCCGCGGCGGTCATAGGTGATGACGCGGTAGCCGGACGCGAGGAGCTCGCGAGTCTGTCGCTCCCAGCTGTGCCCGTTCAGCGGATAGCCGTGGATCAGCACGACGGGCTGCCCGCTGCCCTGATCCTCGTAGTACAGCTCGATCGGGGCGCTGTTCTCGGTGCCGACGGTGATGTACCCCATGATGTGCTCCTCCTTCCGGCGAGAACGATCGTTCTCGCTCGGGTTTCACTGTACGAGAACGAGCGTTCTCTGTCAAGTACACTGGAAATATGGATGAGGACGAAGCACGCGAGCGCATCGCGAGCACCGCGGAGGATCTCTACTACCGCAAGGGCTTCTCCGCCGTGGGAATGGATGAAATCCGGTCGAGTGCCGGCGTCTCCCTGCGACGCCTCTACGCGCTCTTCCCCTCGAAGGACGCGGTGATCACCGAGGTGCTCGCGCGCAGGCACCGGGAGTGGGAGAGCGGCCTCTCCGAGCGCGTGGCCGCAACAGGCGACGACGCCCGCAGCCGGTTGCTCGCCGTGTTCGACTACCTCGACGGCTGGTTCCGCGATCCCGCATTCCGCGGGTGCGCCTTCATCAACGCATTCGGGGAGCTCGGCGGCACGCAATCGCACGTCGCCGAGATCGTGCAGGATCACAAGGCGTCCTTCCAGCGATACATGGCGGGGTTGGTGCGCGCCGCCGGGGGATCCGAACTGCTTGCGGCCCAGCTCTCGATTCTCGCCGAGGGCGCCCAGAGCACCGCGGCGATCGGCAACGACCCGTCTGCCGCCCAGCACGCGCGTCGCGCGGCCGAAGTGCTGATCTCCCATGCGACCGCGAACTCTGAGAGCGCCTGACAAACCGGCGCGCCCTCCCCTCCGAGGGCGGTCGCCGATACACTTGTCGGGCGACCGGGGTACGCCGATGGCCACCCGCTGCGCCAGCTCGGCGCCGATCGAAGCGGTCGCAGGAAGGCTCAGGTCATGAGCACGATCAGCCCCCCGAACACCGACGTCGTCTGGGCCGAGGTCGAAGCCGGCTTCTACGTCGGGAGCCGGAGTGGAGAGTTTCTCGGCTACGTCGATGTGGAAGCCGAGACGAAGAACGTCGTCTGCGACATGTACTCGCGACCCGTCGGCGAGTACGCCTCGCTCGCGGAAGCGATGCACGCACTCGAATCCTTGCAGCCATCAGAGGAAGGGGCGGCCACCGTTGCCTGAGTCACATCCCACCACCGGAAGCGTGCCCCTGCCCGAAGGGACACTGCGCTCACTCGTCTACTCGAGCGAGGCGATCACCCGCTTCTACCAGGAGGACCTCGACGCCCTCCTCGTCCAGGCACGTGCGCACAACGAGTCGGTCGGCATCACCGGCATCCTGCTCTACAAGAACGATCAGTTCATCCAGTTCCTCGAAGGCCCTCCGTCTGAGGTCACCGCGCTCATGGAACGCATCGGGCAGGATCCGCGGCACACGAACGTGCGCATCCTCATCGACGAGCTGACGCTCGAGCGTCAGTTCGACGAGTGGACCATGGGCTACCAGCCGATGAAGAATCAGTCCTCCACGGTGCTCCCCGGCTTCCGCGACTCGTTCGCCGATATCGCGCAGTCGCCCGACGCTCTCACCACGGGGCGTGCGGCGAAGGAGCTCGCGCTGTGGTTCCGTGTGCGCGCGGGTAAGGCGGCTCGCGCCGCAGCGTAGCCCGACACCGACCGGACCGCAGCCCCTTCGCGCTTCCCGCGCGGAGGGGCTGCGTCGTTCCCGGCGCCGCATTCGTGCTGTGCCCGGCGAGACTTGGCGGCTACCCTCGAAGTATGGCTGAGCAGGAGGAGCACGACCGCGAGGAGTCGAAGGACGACGAGAAGCTCGCCCTCTACGTTGCTTACGGGGTTCCGTTCGGACTGATCGCCGGTGTGATCATCGGCACGCTGATGGACAATGTCGGCCTGTGGATCGCGCTCGGCCTCACATTCGGCGTACTCGGCGGCGTCATCGCGTTCTCCGCGCGGCGCGGAAGCGGCTCGGGCGACTCACGCAACTCGGACGCGCAGGAGTAGGCGCGATCATCGCAGTTCGCGCGATCGCCGCAGTTCGCGCGATCCGCGCCCTGCACGAGGGTGCCCCGGATAGGAATCGAACCTACGACACCTTCTTTAGGAGAGAAGTGCTCTATCCACTGAGCTACCGGGGCGAGGCTCCGTTGAACGGGCCCATGCGAGTCTAGCGCACCGACCCCTCCCCCTTCACCCAGTGCGAGCGGGGTCACTTTCGGAGTGTGTTGCGATGCGCCGCGACGCCGACACACTCCCGAAGTGACCCCGCTCGCAGATTTGGGGGGGGGGGGGAGAGGCGGAGGGAACGCGAAAGCGGGCGGGGTCGAAACCCCGCCCGCTTTCACGTGTGTACCCGTTCGCGTTAGAAGCGCACCACCGTCAGGCCGGTCTCGCCACCGGGAGCGATCGGCCCGATGCGGGTCGTTCCGCCCCAACCGCCGTGCACGGCCTGGCCGTTGCCGATGTAGACGCCGACATGCTGGCCGGGGAAGACGAGGATGTCACCGGGAGCGTAGTTGCCGCTCGTGACCACGGTGCCGCCGAGTGCGGTGTACTCGTGCACCTGCGTGCCGAGGTCGCCGGCGGGAATGCCGACCGCGCGGAGCGACTTCTCGACGAGAGCGGTGCAGTCCTGGTTGACGCCGAGCTGAGCGAGCGCCGCGTCGACGATGCCCTGAGCGCCGCTTCCCGGAGGCACGTCGCCTTCCTGAGGAGCTGCGGGCTCTTCGCTGGCTGCGGGAGCGCCGGCCTCGGCGGGCGCGGCCTGCGCCGCCGCCTGCTCGGCGGCCAGCTCCTCGGCCTCGGCTGCCTCAGCCTCTGCCTTATCGTCAGCTGCCTTCTTCTCGGCGGCGGTCGCCGTAGCATCGCTGCCCTCGGCCGTCTGGACCACGTTCGCCACGGTCTCGGCGTTGTTCGTCTGCAGCGTCTGCGCGGCCAGGAACCCGTCGGGGAGACCCTCGGGGGCGGGGCTCGTCGCGTACGCCGGAATGGAGAACGTGCCGACCATGCCCAGGCTCAGTGCAGCTGCGCCGGCCATCTGTACGATCCGCTTCGCCCGAGACGGGGTCTTCCCGACGAGCTCGCTCGGAAGCACGACGTCCGTGCTGGAGTGCTGAGTCACGTGTATATCTGCCTAACTGTTGCCAACTGGTGTCTGCGTCAGTTGCAGCCCGTTCGGGCCGCGACCGTTCAAGGGTAACCGAACATCACGAATATGTCACGCTCAGGTCACGAAACCTTCAAGTACCGCTGAAACATGCGGCTCTATGCGCTTCACGGAGCCGCACGATATCTCGATACCGAGCGAAAGCGAATCAGATGACGCCCTGCGCGAGCATGGCGTCAGCGACCGTCTCGAACGCCGCGGAGTTCGCGCCGAGCACGTAGTCGCCGGCCCGCCCGTACCGCTCCGAAGCTGCGTAGGTCGACGCGTGCACATCGCGCATGATGTCGCGCAGGCGCGACTCGCTCTTGTCGCGGTCCCACCGCGAGCGCGCGGCGTTCTGGCTCATCTCGAGCGCCGAGGTCGCCACGCCTCCGGCGTTGGCCGCCTTACCCGGGGCGAAGAGCACACCGGCGTCGCGGAACAGGGCGACGGCTTCCGGCGTCGCCGGCATGTTCGCTCCCTCGGCGACGGCTCGCAACCCTCCGGCGATGAGCCTGCGGGCGTGCTCGCCGTCGAGCTCGTTCTGGGTCGCGCACGGGAATGCGAGCTCGCCCGCGACATCCCACACCGAACCCGTCGACACGAAGTGCGCCCCCGGCCGGCGTTCCGCGTACTCGGAGATGCGGGCGCGCTCCACCTCCTTGATCTGCTTCAGCAGGTCGACGTCGATGCCGCGCTCGTCGACGATGTACCCGCTCGAGTCGGATGCCGTGATCGCCGTGCCCCCGAGCTGCTGGATCTTCTCGATCGCGTACGTCGCGACGTTGCCCGAGCCGGAGACGACCGCGCGACGTCCCTCGATCCCCTCGCCCGCGCGCAGCAGCATCTCCTCGGCGAAGAACACCGCGCCGTACCCGGTCGCCTCGGTGCGCACCTCCGCGCCGCCCCAGCCGATTCCCTTGCCGGTCAGCACGCCGGCTTCGTAGCGCTGGGTGATGCGGCGGTACTGCCCGAACAGGTAGCCGATCTCCCGGCCGCCCACTCCGATGTCTCCGGCGGGAATGTCGGTGTGCTCGCCGATGTGATGCACCAGCTCCGTCATGAAGCTCTGGCAGAAGCGCATGACCTCGGCATCGCTCTTGCCGCTCGGGTCGAAGTCCGATCCGCCCTTGCCCCCGCCGATGCGCTGCGAGGTGAGCGCGTTCTTGAAGATCTGCTCGAATCCCAAGAACTTCACGACCGACAGATTCACGCTCGGATGGAAGCGGAGTCCCCCTTTATAGGGGCCGAGTGCGGAGTTGAACTGCACCCGGTACCCGCGGTTCACGCGCACGCGCCCCGCATCGTCCGTCCAGGGCACCCGGAAGATCAGTTGACGCTCGGGCTCCACGAGTCGCTCAAGGATCCCTGCCTCGATGTACTCGGGGCGCTCGGCGAGCACCGGCTCGAGCATTTCGAGCACCTCCCGCACCGCCTGCAGGAACTCGGGCTCGGCGGCGCTCCGCCGGGCGACGGTTTCGGCGACGTCGTGCAGGTGGGCGTCAGGGGTGAGCAACGTCAATGTCGACTCCTCGGGGGTGCGGTCTCTCCTGCGAGACGGATCTACTGCGAGACGGATCTACTGCGAGACGAAGATGTGTGCGGCGACCTCCGTCGGCAGGTCGATCGCCTCGTTCGATCCCTCGACCTCGACGTGGACGGTGTGCCCGCTGCGACTGAAAAAGGCCTTCTTCCCGGGGAGCACGCCCGCAGCGGCGAGCTGCTCGAGCAGTTCCGGATCGACCTGCAGCGGTTCGGCCAACCGCTTGATTCGGGCTACCACCGTGGCGTCCGGGTCGATGAGCAGTTCGGTGAGCCCCGTCACACCGGTCTGGAAGGAGCCGGCGCGCACGGCGCCCAGCTCGTCGAGCCCCGGGATGGGGTTGCCGTAGGGCGACTCGGTGGGATTGCCGAGGATGCCCAGCAGCTTGCGCTCCACCTGCTCGCTCATCACGTGCTCCCAGCGGCACGCCTCCTCGTGCACGTACGCCCATTCGAGGCCGATCACGTCGGCGAGCAGCCGCTCTGCGAGACGGTGCTTGCGCATGACGTGCACCGCTTTGCTGCGGCCGTCGATCGTCAGCTCGAGGCGTCGATCGTCGGTGACCACGACGAGGCCGTCGCGCTCCATGCGTCCGACGGTCTGCGACACGGTCGGGCCCGAATGACCGAGGCGCTCTGAGATACGAGCGCGCAGGGGGACGATCCCTTCCTCCTCGAGCTCCAGAATCGTGCGGAGATACATCTCGGTCGTGTCGATCAGATCCGTCATCGCCGTCCTTTCGGGTCCGTCGTCCAGCTTAGGCCATCGCGCCCTCGCGACGCGGTCCGGGCGGCCCGCGCTCGATAGAATTGCGCTCATGGCTGACATCACGATTCCCACTGAGCTTCTGCCCGCCGACGGACGCTTCGGCTGCGGCCCCTCCAAGGTGCGCGACGAGCAGCTCGCGTTCCTCGGTTCGCTGCAGCCAGGCGTTCTCGGCACCTCGCACCGCCAGGCTCCGGTGAAGAACCTCGTGGGGAGCGTGCGCTCGGGTCTCGCCGAACTCTTCCGTGCGCCGGAGGGGTACGAGATCCTTCTGGCGAACGGCGGTGCGACGACGTTCTGGGACTCGGCGGTGCACTCGCTCATCGAGCGCCGCAGCCAGCATCTGACGTTCGGCGAGTTCGGAGCGAAGTTCGCCAAGGCGGCGAGCGCGGCTCCGTTCCTCGAGGAGCCCGATGTGCGTGCGGCCGATGCCGGATCCCGTTCCGCCTCGGAGCCTGTGGGCGGCGTCGACGTCTACGCGTACCCGCACAACGAGACGTCCACGGGCGTCATGGCGCCCGTGCGACGTGCGGCCGGAGACGCCGGCGCGCTCACCGTCGTCGACGCGACCAGCGGCGCCGGCGGCATCGACTTCGACGCGCGGGAGGTCGACGTCTACTACTTCTCCCCGCAGAAGAACTTCGCCTCCGACGGCGGCATCTGGTTCGCCCTCGTCTCCCCCGCCGCGATCGAGCGCATCGAACGCGTCACCGCTTCGGGGCGCTACATTCCCGAGACGCTGAATCTCGCCGGAGCCATCGAGAATTCGCGGAAGAACCAGACGCTCAACACCCCGGCGCTCGCGACGCTCGGCATGATGGACGAGCAGGTGCGCTGGATCAACGCCAACGGCGGTCTCGAGTGGGCGGCCGCCCGCACGGCCGAGTCGTCCGGCGTGCTCTACGAGTGGGCGGAGCGCACCTCGGTCGCCACTCCGTTCGTCTCGGATCCGGATCACCGCTCACAGGTCGTCGTCACGATCGACTTCGATGAGACCGTGGATGCTGCCGCCATCTCGAGCGCGCTGCGCGCAAATGGCGTGGTCGACACCGAGCCGTACCGCAAGCTCGGGCGCAACCAGCTGCGCATCGCCACGTTCACGGCGATCGACCCGGATGACGTGCGCGCTCTCGTCACGTCGATCGACTACGTGCTCGAGCGGCTGGGCTGAAGGCCACGAGTCTCCGCTCGCCCCGGCGGCGCGATGGAGCTGCGCCGCGCAGACCGTCGGGCCCGGATGCATAGGGGGTAAGTTCCGGGCCCGACGGGAAGCGGGGGCTGCGATCGCTCCGGCACGGCCGGGCGGCACTCGCAGCCGCGGATCCGCTTCTGTTTCGGGGCGTCGATGCGGAGGAAGGCCGCGGGCGCCCCGGTCTTTCAGCTATGTGTCGTGAACTCGCTCCTCTCCGGAGGCCGCGCCGGGTATGCGCCGCGACGGCTCGCCCACGCCAGATACACGCCGACGGCGGCTGCGCTGCCGAGAGCGGCCAGCGCCCACCACGGGAACCCCGGCACGTTCGGGGTCTCGCCCGCGCGGTCGATCTCGGCCTGCGGCGTCGGGAGGACGCGTTCTCCGGTCACCAGAATGCGATGGCTGTTGATGCCGAGCGGCGTGCAGGTGACGAGCGTCATGAGGTCGGCGCCGTGCTGCGGAACGAGGGATTCGGTCTCGTCGGGTTGCACGACCCGGCTCTCGACGACGCGGTACACGAGCACCTCGCCGAACACCTCGGCCGTGAACGTGTCGCCGACGCGCACCCGGTCGAGGTGGGTGAACAGCTCCGACGTCGCAAGCCCGCGGTGGGCCGTCAGAACGCTGTGCTGCGACGCTCCGCTGACCGGAAGCGAGGTGCCTTCGAGGTGGCCGACGCCCCGCCGCAGCGTCGAGTCATCGGTGCCGTGATAGATCGGAAGATCGAGGGCGATCGACGGGATGCGCAGACGGCCCATCGCCCCTTCCGCGTCTGCTCTGAGGAGCCGATCGTAGGCATCGGCCCCAGCCGCGGTCGAGACCCCGGTCGCCTCCGGCACGTTGGCGTGCTC
Source organism: Leucobacter sp. USCH14 (assembly GCF_037619215.1). Lineage (NCBI taxonomy): Bacteria > Bacillati > Actinomycetota > Actinomycetes > Micrococcales > Microbacteriaceae > Leucobacter > Leucobacter sp. USCH14. Next base: position 263,958 of record NZ_JAQPZP010000001.1, on the reverse strand, counting down.
CGCGAGCAGCGCCCCGGCGACCAGCGCATCGTTGTACGACTGCGCACGGGAGATCTCGGCCGCGAGCGCCCCGCCCGCTTCGCCGTGCACCTCGGACCCGACGCTGCTGATCACCCGCGACTGCTCGAGCTGCGAGAACCAGGCCGCGGCGGAGGGGTAGAGGAAGACCATGACCCCGACGAGCGCGAGCAGGCATGCGGCGGTGGCGCCGTACGGCACGCGCTGACGGGCGGTCGGCGCTGCATGAGCGCGACGCGCTCCGCGATCCTCCAGCGTGATGCTCATGACGTCCCCTCCTCTCCCAGCTGGGCCGGAGCCGGGCGTTCTCGCCCGGCTCCGGGTCTGATGATCTACCGCTGCGCGCCCCGCTTGCGCCTCGCCGCGGTCAGTGCCGAACCGACGGCGATGAGCATCAGAGCCGCTCCCCCGGCCATGAACGCCGTGGTGCCCGTCGAACCGGTGAGGGGCAGGTTCAGGCCGCGCTGCTGCGTGTTCTGAATCGAGACCGCCGCGACGCTCGCGGCGTCGCCCGCAGTCACGGTCACCTGCGTCCAAGCGGCGTCCCCCGCCGGCAGCACGTACCCGGCCGGGGCCTGCGTCTCTCGCACCCAGTACGTCTTGGTGAGCGTCGCACCGTTCCCGACCCAGAGCCCCGCGACCGAGACGACGCCGTTCGCATCGCTGGTGAGCGTACCGACACCGGCGACCTCGGGGCCGCCCTTCGTCTCGTGCAGGGTGAACTCGGCGCCGACGAGCGTGCGGTTCGGCTGCTGAGCCGCGGTTTTCACGATGCGCAGCGGCCCCCAGTTCGTCTGCGGACGGTCGGTCTCGCGAATCGAGTCGTTCACATTGACAACGGCCCGGTTGGAGATCTTGCCACCGGTCTCGCCGCTTCCCAGCGCCGTCACCTGCGTCGAGAGCTCGACCGTCACCGCCGACTTCCCAGCGAGCTGTTCGAGCCCCGCCGGGGTGAGCGTCACGACGGTGTTGGGGCCGTTCGGCGCGGGGAGGGCAGCGGGCTGCAATGTGTAATCAGTGCCGAGCGTCAGAGGTTCGCCGTCGAGCGCGACGGCGACCGCGGACAGTGTGAGACGGGTGTCCAGCTGATCGGTGACCACGAACTTCCGGTACGTGTCGCCGATTCCCAATGCGGGGACGGGCGCCGTCACGGTCCAGTTCACCGTCGAACCGAGCACGAGACCCTCGGGGTCTGCGACGGTCTTCGTGGGAACGGTCGTGTTGAGCTTGTTCTTCGGATAGACGTGCACGTCGTACAACCACGAGCTGTCCGAGGCTTCGGGGTAGGGCACCGAGACGAGGAAGGGCTGGGCGGGCGAGACGACCGGGTTCGGGCCCGGGTCGGTCTCGACGACGAGGTAGAGACCGAACGGGAGGTCGTCGGCCGTCGCAACGCCGCCACCGGCCGTGGTCACCGACGGCGTGGCCGCCGGAACGAGACCGTACGGCGCCGTCGACACGTTCGCGGAGGTGGCGCCCTGCGCCTGGTCCCATCCGGCAGCGGTGGTCAGATCGATCGCCGAACCGTTGTAGGTCACTCGCTGCAGACTGAACTGCACGCCGTCGAGCCCCGCGCCGAGCGCTTCAACGCTCGCGGGCGAGGTGACGACCGTGCCGTCGCCGGCCGAGCCCGGGTCGCCCGCGTGCTTGTGGATGGTGAGGCTTCCCGTCGTGCCGACGATGTTCGAGATGTCGGGAGCAGCGACGGCCTGCGCGGCCGAGCCGACGGACACTGCGCCGAGCAGCGCCAGGGCCGCGGCCCCGACTGCGGCGAGCGCGCGCCTCGCGAACGAGTGACGTTCTGCACGTTTCATGATGTTTTCCTCTCTGTGGGACGCTTCGTCGCGTTCCCGTGTCACAGTGCTGGGGTTATGGAAGCGGTGATTCGGGCGCGCAGCATGCGCATCCGATGCGCGATGAACGCGGTGAGGATCGCGGCTGCCGCGATCCCGAGGCCGCCGAGTGTGAAGAGCTGCGAGCCGAGGCCGCCGGTCAGCGGAAGTGCGACGCCCGGCTGCTGAGCATTCGTGATCGCACCGCGGTCGATGATCGTGCCCGCGTTCTCGGCGGTGACGGCGAACGCGAATTCAGCACCGCCGACGTACCCGGGCGGAGCCTCGGTCTCGGTCACCGTGTAGTCGCCCCAGTCGAGCCCCTCGAGTGCGAATGCGCCGAGCTCGGGATCGACATCGGGGCCGGTGCACGGCGCGCTGGTGCAGTCGGTGATGGACGTGCTCTCCGCATCGGGTCCGGGCCCCGTGATGCTCCAGACCGAACCCGCGAGCACCTCGCCGCCGATCTCCGAGGTCTTGGTCCATCGCACCCCTCCGGGGAGGTCGCGGTTCGTGATCGTGCACGTCACGGATCCGCCGTTCGGAACCGAGAACGCCCCTGCCGCCGACACCGGGAGCGAGGTCGCGCCATCGACGCAGTTCCACGCGCTCGGCGCATACCCGGCGCCGCCCGACTCCGTGAGGGCGTACGTTCCCGGGGCGACCGTGGCCCGGGTCACGGCGGGCTGACCGGTCTTGCCGCTGATCGTGCTGGGCCCGGCCCCGGTCAGCGTCCAATCATCTACATCGCTCGTGCCGCCGTGCGCGTTCTCGACCCGCTTGACGAGTGTGAGCTCGGCGGTCGGGGGATCCTGCCGATTGACGATCGTGCAGCTCGTGATGAGTGCGCCGTTCACCGGCACGGAGAACCCGTTCGCCAGTTGGGTCACCGGCCCTGCGGCGTTCGTGCACCTCGCGCTCTCGAACGTGAAACCGGGTTGCTGCACCTCACTCACGGTGAACGTGCGGTTCGCGGTGTCGGGGAAGACGAGCGAGAAGTTCGTGCCCGTTTCGGTGGTGGTCTGCGCCACCGGCGCACGATCGGGCACGTCGAGCTGCCCGGTGAAGTTCCACCCGGGCGCATTGTCATCGATGAGCGTGCCATCGGCGGCTCGCGTCTCCTTGATCACCGTGACACTGCTGGCGCAGTTCTTCGTCGCGATCTGCTGCAGCGTCTGTTGCAGGGAGGCGAACCCCGACGAGAGGAAGTAGTCGTTGCCCTCGCTCAGCCCGGTGATCGCCTGGAGGTTGAGGTGGGAGTTGGCGCTCAGGCCGACGCCCACGCCGAGCATCTTGGTCGCGGACCCGCTGGGACCGGTCGTGGCCTTGATCGCGTTCGCCGACATCGCCGCCTGCTCCACCATGCGGAACTGCACGTCGGTGTCGGTCGTCGTTCCCGGCCCGTAGGTCGTCGGATCGCCATCCGTCAGCATCAGCACCATGTCATACGCCCCGGTCGCCTGCACGAGCCGAAGCGCGGCATCCCAGTTCGTGAACCCGTCGCCCTGGGAGGGCAGGCCCGCCTGGATCCGCTGAGCCGCGCCGAGGTACCCGGAGTTGCCGGCCGCCGACCCCGGAACCGAGAGGTTGTACGCCGTGCCGCCGTTCAGCACTCCCGCGGTGGTGCTGAAGCTGAACATGGTCGCCCGCGAGGGCGTGCCGCCGAGCCCTGAAGCGCCGACGAAGTTCTTCGCGGCATTCTTGAACTGCGTCATCTCGTTTCCGTTGATCGAGGTCGACGTATCGAAGACCATCGCGATCGAGATGCCGCACACTTCGGGGAACCGCGGGTTGTCGCGAACGTCGACCCATGCGTCGCTCACCGAAGTGCTCGGGAGATTGCGATCCGCGGTGACGTTGCGCGTCACGTTCTGCGAGCCCGTGCCGACGGCGACGCGGAACTGATACGGCGTGACGGCCTTCCCCTGGTCGTACGCGCCCGTACCCAGGCTGCCGATCGCGCGCCACCCGGCGGGACTCGCGGTCTCCCGCACCCAGACGCCCTGAGGATGCGCGTTCGGCACGGTGATCGTGCAGATGCCCTGAGCATTCGTGATGCACGACCCCAGCGACGGCCCGGTCGGTCGAGCCGAAGACCCCGCGGTCGACGCGTACGCCTCGTAGGTCGCGCCGGGTACCGGGGATCCGGCCGTGAGCCCGGGCCCCGTGCGATCGCCGATCTTCGTGATGCGCAGCGTGGTCGTTCCCCCGGCTTGCGCGTCGAGGCGGAGGTCCTTGACGGAGCGCTGCTGAACTCGACCGGGCTCCGATTCGGCGCCCTCCGGCGCTGGAGCCTCGGGTTCGGCAGCCGACGGCTCCCCTTCCATCGGCTCCTCCTCGATCGGCTCCTCCTCGATCGGCTCCTGCTCCACAGGCTCCTGCACTGCGGCTACAACGACGGGCGTCGCCGCGGCGCCGGGATCTGCGGCGGTCACCTGCTGCCATTCCGAGTCGCCGGCTGCACGAAGGCGGTAGGTGTCGCCGGCCCGCACGTCCACGGAGATCGCAGGATCGGCATCGGCGCCGAACCGCTGCAGCATGAGTGACGCCGGCTCGCCATCGAGGTCGTTCGCGGACCCGTCCGCGATCGTCGCAGACACCGCGGTCGCCCACTGCGCTTCGCCGCCGTCATCCGGAATCGATTCGTCTCGCGGGCCCTGCACGTCGAACACGGCCCCCGCGACGGCGGCGCCGCTCGCGTCCACGGCGATCCAGCGCAGCGCGCCCGGGGTCGCAGCGGGATCGCCGGTTGCGCCGGCTCCGGGGGCGTCGGCGATCTCGGCGGCGCCGGCGGCGCCGGATTCGACCGGAACAGCCTCCGAGGCGAGTGCCGGCCCGGCCCCGAGCAGGAGGACCGCGCCCACCACGACTGCGGTTGCGGCCGATCTCGTACCCCTGCGGCGGATTCCCGCAGCCGGCCGTATCGATCGAGCTCGTGCCGACCGCACCGCCCGCGTTCCGAACCCCGAAGTGTGCCGATGGTGCATGACGTCTCCGTTTCGCCCCGCTCACAGGGGCGATGCCGTCATCCTCGACGTCATCTCCGACCCCCGTGGCAGTCACGCTAGGCAGCGGAGCGAGAAACGGGATCCGGGAGAATTACGTATTTCGGGCGGCGCGATGCCGATCAACGGCGTCGATGCGTCCTCGTCCCCGTACCGGTGCTCCCGCGCGGCATGCAGAACGCCCCCGACCCGAACGGGGTCGAGGGCGCCGCTCGTGAGGCCGTACTACTCCTCTTCGGAGTCGCCCTCGGAATCGTCCTCGGAGTCGTCGTCCGCGTCCTCATCATCGTCGACGTCGTCGCTGTCCTCGTCGAAGAGCTCCGTGTCGTCGGCGTCGTCGTCGATGTCCTCGTCGGCATCGTCCTCGTCGGGATCATCGTCGCCGTCGTCGTCGGCGTCACCCGCGCCGGCCTCGCCGTCGAAGTCGTCGTCCGCTTCATCGAGGTCGACTCCGTCGAGGTCGTCCTCGAAATCGTTCGCGAGGTCGTCGCCGGTGTCTTCGAGCTCGTCGCCGTCATCGCCGTCGTCCGACGATTCCGCCGACTGCTTCGAGTGCCCCTCCCGGTACTGAGCGAGCCGCTCCGACCACGGCACCCAGTCCGGCGCGATCACCGAGTCCGGGCCCGGAAGCAGCTCGACCTCGAGCACCGTCACCGGAGCGTCCTCACTCGTACGCGCGAGCGTGGCCGCCCACCTCCAGCCCGGATAGCCGGCGAGCCGGCATTCGAACAGCAGCGTGAGCACGTGCGCGTCCTCGATCTCGTGCCCGACCTCGGCCCCGATCATCGCCGGGTCGGTGATCTCGGCCAGAGCCGCGCGCGCCTGATCGCGCGCTGCGAGCAGCACGGGATCGGGCGAGAGCTCGGTCTCAGACATCGAAATCATCCGCTACGCGCCGCAGCATCGTCGCGACCTTGCGCGACTGCGTGCGCTCGGGATACTGACCGTGCTTGAGCCGCTCGCCGAGCCCGTCGAGCAGCTTCACGAGGTCCTCGATGATCACCGCCATCTCGTCGGCCGACTTGCGACTGCGCTTGGCGAGACGCGGGGTGTCGAGCACGTGCACCGACAGCGCCTGCGGGCCGCGCCGGCCATCCGCGACGCTGTACTCCAGGCGCGTTCCCGCCTGAATATCGGCGTCGGCCGGCACGACCGAAGCGTGCAGGTACACCTGCGCACCGTCATCCCCCTGGATGAACCCGAAGCCCTTGTCCTCGTCATAGAACCTGACCTTGCCGTTCGGCATGCCTCGTTCCTCTCCGTCTCATCGGGATACTCCGCGTTCCGCTCACGCCCGTTCGCGAGCGCGGACCCCCGAGCATTCAGCCAATTCTAGCGGTGCATCTTGCCCTCGCGCGGAGCCGGGATCCCGATAAAATGGAGCGGATGTCCACTGAACCCAGCACGCCGTCGATCCTCGAGCGGATCCTCGCATATGCGTCTCTCACCATCATCGCGGTGGCGCTCCTCTCCTTCTTCGCGACCCTCATCGTCGGGATGAACGACCGCTTCGCGCTCGCCGAAGGCCTGTGGCCGATCGTGTACGGCATCTCGATGATCGGGTTGCCCATCGGCTTCGTGCTGTTGATCGCCCTGCTGATCCTGAGCCAGCGTCGCCGCCGCGCAGAAACCCGAAAGCTCTCCGGCCGCTAGGTCGGATTCGCTGATGAGCGGCACACTCGCGCTCGCCTCCGCCCTCGCGGAGATGGATCGCGACACCCTCGCTGCACTCGTGCGCACCCGGCGCCCCCAGGCGCACGCCAGCATCATCGACCCGATCGGGCTCGCCTCCGATCTGCTGAAGCCCGACTCGGTCGCGCGGGCGCTCGCGCCCCTCGACCGCGCGCGCCTCGCCGCCGTCCGCGATCCGGATTCCGCCGACGCGGCGCTCGTCGACGAGCTGCTCGGCATCGGTCTGCTCGGTCGCGATGGCGACGCCGCAGTGAGCCTGCCGGAGGTGATATCCGTGCTCGACGACGCACTGGCCGAAGCCGGTACCGCGAGCGCTCCTCACTCCGACGAACCCGGCACGGCCGACCTCGACTCCGAGGTCGACACGAGCGCCTGGTTCACGTCTGCGCTGACCGCCGTCGGGCAGTGCGCGGAGTGCCTGCGCATGCTGCGCGACCGACCGGGCAAGCTGAATCGCTCGGGAAGCATCGCGGTCGCGACGGTGAAGCATCTCGCCGATGCGACGGGGATCGAAGCCGACGAGGTATCGCTCGCGCTCGGCGCGCTCATGCGCGCGGACCTCATCACCGCACTCGTCGATGATCAGCTCCTCATCTCCGCCGCCGCGTCGAGCAGCTGGCTGACCCGCGCGCACGTCGACCGGTGGGTCGCCGTCGCTCGGGCCGCGACCGACGCGATGCCGTCTCCGCTCCGAACCGAGTGGGCTGCGGCATCACCGGCGCAGAACGATGTGCGAGCGCTCGCCGCAGCGATCCCGGCCGAGTACCCCCTGCTTCCCTCCGCCGATCTCGCCGCAGTCGACGATTTCGTGCGGATCGCCGAGTACCTCGGCCTCAGCGTCGACGGCCGGTTGACGCCGGTCGCCGATGCGCTGCTCGTCGGAGAGGACGTCGACGCCGAAGTCGCGTCGGCCATGCCGGAGACGGCCGCGGGCGTGTACGTCCAGCCCGACCTGAGCGTGGTGGTGCCCGGCCCGCTGCCGCCGGGAGACGAAGCCGTGATCGCCGCGCTCGCCCGCCCCGAGCACATCGGCGTGGCGTCGACGCGGCGCATCAGCGAGGCCTCCATCACCGAGGCCTACGAGCGGGGCCTCACCCCTGCAACGGCCAGAGACGCGTTCTCGCGCATCTCCCTCACGGGCATCCCGCAGCCGCTCGAATACCTGCTCGATTCGCTGGGCGAACGCGTCGGCGGCATCGTGGTCGGAGAGTACGTCGGCGACGAGGGTCGCACCCGCCTCTCGTTCGCCCGCGCGGAGCTCGCCTCGACGATCCTCGTGGATCGCTCGCTGCAGCACCTGCAGCTGCAGCGAGCGCGTTCGACCGACACGGTGCTGTACTCGCGTCTCAGCCCCGACCATGTGCTCGCCGCACTCGCCGACGCGCGGTATCACGCCTCGTCGCGCGTGGCGGGTTTGCACGACACGGGCAGCGCACGGAGCGAGGGGCGCCCGGTCTCGACTTCGCTCCCAGACGCGGCCGCGCCGGCGAGCGCCGCACGATCCGAACCGGATCGCGCCCCGTCTCCTCTCGACGCGTTGGTCGACCGCGTCTTCACCGCGGCGCGCTCGGAACCCGGCACGGGTGATTTCACCCGCCGACTCGAGCTCGCGATCCGCGACCGCAGCCCCGTGCGGGTCACCGCCGAAGCGCGCGGCCAGGTGCGCACCTTCACGCTGCTCCCGGTCTCGGTGAGCGCCGGGCGGCTGCGCGCCGCCGACCAGTCGGCGGGCGTCGAGCGCACGCTGCCCATCAACATGATCACGGCGGTCGAATCGGCCTGATCCCGGTCGCTCCCGGGCCGCGCTGCGTACACCGAGTGCCGCTCGCGGGTGCTTCGGCGCCGGCCCCTGCGGTTCAGCGATGCGCGGTAGACTCGCTGGTTATGACTCTCGGCCCCCTCATCGTGCAGAGCGACCACACCGTGCTCCTCGAAGTCGCCCATCCCGATGCCGAAGACGCGCGGCACGCGCTCGCCGTGTTCGCGGAGCTGGAGCGCGCGCCCGAGCACATCCACACGTACCGCATCACCCGGCTCGGGCTCTGGAACGCGCGAGCCGCCGGGCACACCTCGGACGAGATCCTCGAGACGCTGAACCGGTACGCGAAGTTCCCCGTGCCGAGCGGAGTGGCGAGCGAGATCGGCGACACCATGCGTCGATACGGGCGGCTCACGATCGAGCGCGCCGAGGCGCCCGGGAGCAGCGGTGCGGCGGACGACGAGGCGTCGGACGATGCCTCCCCCTCGCAGCTCGTGCTGCGCTCGGAGGACCCGATGGTGCTGCGCGAGGTGGCGAGCGCGAAGAAGATCGCCCCGCTGCTCGGCAACCGCATCGACGAGCACACCTTTCCGGTGGAGGCCTGGGCCCGCGGTGAACTGAAGCAGCAGCTCGTGGCCCGCGGCTGGCCCGCGGAGGATCTCGCGGGCTACCGAGCCGGCGAACCCTACGACATCTTTCTGGCCCAAGACGGCTGGGAGCTGCGCGACTACCAGGCGAAGGCGGTGGAGGCCTTCCAGCGCGGAGGGTCGGGCGTCGTGGTGCTTCCCTGCGGCGCGGGCAAGACGATCGTGGGCGCGGCGTCGATGGCGGCCGTCGGGGCGAAGACCCTGATCCTCGTCACGAATGCGGTCTCCGCCCGGCAGTGGCGCGACGAACTGCTGCGCCGCACGAGCCTCACCGAGGACGAGATCGGCGAGTACTCGGGGCAGGTGAAGGAGGTGAAGCCCGTCACCATCGCGACCTACCAGATTCTCACGAGTCGCAGGAAGGGCGAGTACGCGCACCTCTCGCTGCTCGACGCGGAGGACTGGGGAGTGATCGTGTACGACGAGGTGCATCTGCTGCCCGCGCCGGTCTTCAAACTCACCGCGGACCTGCAAGCGCGACGCCGCCTCGGTCTCACCGCGACCCTCGTCCGCGAAGACGGGCGCGAAGGGGATGTGTTCAGCCTCATCGGCCCGAAGCGCTACGACGCCGCTTGGAAGGACATCGAGGCTCAGGGCTTCATCGCCCCGGCGGCCTGCTTCGAAGTGCGGGTCGACTTCGGCGAGGCGGAGCGCATGGATTACGCGGTGGCCGAGGATCAGGATCGCTACCGCATCGCCTCGAGCGCGCTCATCAAGCAGCCCGTCGCCCGGCGCATCATCGACCGGCACCCGGGAGAGAGCGTGCTCGTGATCGGGCAGTACATCGATCAGCTCGAGTCGATGGCGGAGGCCCTCGGCGCTCCCCTGATCACGGGGCAGACGCCGGTCGACGAGCGGGAGCAGTTGTTCCAGGCCTTCCGCTCGGGCGAGGAGAAGATCCTCGTCGTCTCGAAGGTCGCGAACTTCTCCGTGGATCTCCCCGATGCCTCGGTCGCGATCCAGATCTCGGGATCGTTCGGCTCGCGCCAGGAGGAGGCGCAGCGCCTCGGCCGCCTGCTGCGCCCGAAGTCGAACGGGGCCACCGCGTCGTTCTACACGCTGATCACGCGCGACACGGTCGACCAGGACTTCGCGCAGAATCGACAGCGCTTCCTCGCCGAGCAGGGCTACTCGTACACGATTCTCGACGCCGACCAGCTCTGATCACGTCGAGTGCTCGCGTTCGGACCCCGTCGAAGGCGGCGCGCGTACACTAATGTGAACGTACACATTCGAGTTTCGGCGTGGAGGCCCTGATGCCCGGAGACGGAGAGGCGCGGGCCAAGCCGGCGAGCATCCGGGATGTGGCGCGCCTCGCCTCCGTCTCCTATCAGACCGTCTCCCGCGTGCTCAACGATCACCCGAGCATTCGCGAGGACACGCGCCAGCGGGTGCTCGCGGCGATCCGCACCCTCGACTACCGGCCCAATCAGGCGGCCAGAGCACTGGCCTCCTCGCGCCCCAATGTGCTCGGCATCCTCTCCGCGACGGTCGGCGAGTACGGCACCACCTCGTCGATCGTCGCGATCGAGCAGGTCGCCCGGGATCGCGGCTACACGATCAGCACGCTCAACCTCGCCGACGCCTCCCCCGAGGCGATCGGCGAGGCCGTGCGACAGTTCGAGCACGAGCAGGTGGCGGGCATCATCGTGCTGGCGCCGCAGGTGCGCGTCTTCAACGTCATCGGGGGTCTCGGGCTGAAAGTGCCGATCGCGACCCTGCACACGGGCGCCGGTGGCGCCGCGGAGACGATCGCGTCCGACCAGCGGATGGGTGCGCGCATCGCCGTGGAGCATCTGGTCGCGCTCGGGCATCAGGACATTCTGCACATCGCCGGGCCGCAGGACTGGATCGAGGCGGAGTCGCGCATGCACGGCTACCTCGATGCGATGTTCGAGGCGGACCTGTCGACGCTGCCGCCGATCCGCGGAGACTGGACCGCGGATTTCGGGCATTTCGCGGGCCGGGAGCTCGCGGGGAGACGCGATTTCACGGCGATCTTCGCGGCGAACGACCTGATGGCGATCGGGCTGATGCACGGGTTCCGCGATGCGGGCGTGCGCGTGCCCGACGACATCTGCGTCATCGGCTTCGACGACATTCCGGTCGCCGCCCACGTGTGGCCGACGCTGTCGACGGTGCGCGTCGACTTCGCGGAGCTGGGCAGGCGCGCGATCATGCACCTGCTCGCCGCCATCGAGCAGCAGCCCGCGCCCGAGTTCGAACTCCTCAGCCCCGAGCTGATCGTGCGGGAATCGACAACGGCCTCCACAATACGCCGGTAACGATTCTGTAATCAGCCGACAACGCCTTGACACCCGGCGTAACATGTTCCACGATGTGAACGGTCACACGAGTGACGACATGGATGACAGCGAGGTCAATCAAGTGGAACCAGCGACGCAGAGACCGGATCAGGCTCCCGTGCTGCAGATGCGCGACATCACGAAGATCTTCCCGGGTGTGAAGGCGCTCTCCGACGTGTCGCTCACCGTGCGCCCGGCGACGATCCACGCGATCTGCGGCGAGAACGGCGCCGGCAAATCGACACTGATGAAGGTGCTCTCCGGCGTCTACCCTTACGGCACCTACACCGGCGACATCATCGTCGAGGGTCGCGAGATGCGCTTCCGCGACATTCGCGCGAGCGAAGAGGCCGGCGTCGTCATCATCCACCAGGAGCTCGCCCTGATCCCCGAGCTCTCGATCACCGAGAACATCTTCCTCGGCAACGAGCTGCGTCGCGGCGTCGCCATCGACTGGCGCTCCGCCCGCGCGCGCACCGTGGAACTGCTCGAACGCGTGGGGCTCCGCGAGGATCCCGATACGCCGATCAAAGCCCTCGGCGTCGGCAAGCAGCAGCTCATCGAGATCGCGAAGGCGCTCAACAAGAACGTGCGCCTGCTCATCCTCGACGAACCCACCGCCGCCCTCAACGATACCGACTCCGAGCATCTGCTGGGCCTCATCCGAGGCCTGAAGGATCGCGGCATCGCATCGATCATCATCAGCCACAAGCTCAACGAGATCGAGCAGATCGCCGACGACATCACGATCATCCGCGACGGTCGGGTCGTGGAGACGCTCGACGTGCAGCAGGGGGCGATCAATGAGGATCGCATCATCCACGGCATGGTCGGCCGCTCCCTCGAGCACCGCTACCCCGACCGCACGCCGAACCCGGGCGAGGTCTTCTTCGAGGTGCGCGACTGGGTCGTCCAGCATCCCACGGTGTCCGAGCGGTACGTGGTGAAGGGCTCGAGCCTGAACGTTCGCCGCGGCGAGGTGGTCGGCATCGCCGGCCTCATGGGGGCCGGGCGCACCGAGCTCGCGATGAGCATCTTCGGCCGCTCCTACGGCCGGTTCGTCTCGGGCACCATGACGAAGGACGGTGCCGAGATCGAGGTGCCCGACGTGCCCGCGGCGATCCGGCACGGAATCGCCTACGTGAGCGAGGATCGCAAGTCGCTCGGCCTCAATCTGCTCGACTCGATCAAGCGCTCCGTGGTCGCGGCGAAGCTCTCGAAGATCACGCACCGCGGCATGGTCGACGCCCGCGAGGAGCGCGCGGTGGCCGAGCAGTACCGCAAGTCCCTGCGCATCAAGACGCCCGATGTCAACAACGGCGTCTCGAGCCTGTCGGGCGGCAATCAGCAGAAGGTCGTACTGGCGAAGTGGATGTTCACCGACCCCGACCTGCTGATCCTCGACGAACCGACCCGCGGCATCGACGTCGGGGCGAAGTACGAGATCTACTCGATCATCAACGAGCTCGCGAACGCCGGCAAGGGGGTCATCGTGATCTCGAGCGAACTCCCAGAGCTGCTCGGCATCTGCGACCGCATCTACACGGTGTTCGAGGGCCGCATCACCGACTGCATCCCGGCCGCCGAGGCCACCCCCGAGACGCTCATGCGCAGCATGACGTCGCTGAACGAGAAGGCGCACGCATGACCTCGACCGACACGAAGACCACGGAGCAGCACGGCTTCCGGTTCTCAGACATCCGCGGAATGTTCGGCGGCGGGCAGTCCACGGCCCGTCAGTTCGGCATCCTCGGCAGTCTCATCGCCATCATCCTGATCTTCCAGATCTTCTCCGACGGGCTCACGCTCTCGCCCGGCAATGTCATCAACGTGATGCAGCAGTACTCCTACATCCTGATCCTGGCGATCGGCATGGTGATGGTCATCATCATGGGGCACATCGACCTGTCCGTCGGCTCGGTGGCGGCTTTCGTCGGCATCGTCTTGGCGAAGTCGATGTCCGAGTGGAACCTCCCCTGGTGGGGAGCGATCCTGCTCGGCCTCGGCCTCGGCGCGCTCGTCGGCGCGTGGCAGGGCCTCTGGGTCGCCTACGTCGGGGTTCCCGCGTTCATCGTGACGCTCGCCGGCATGCTCTTCTTCCGCGGCGCGAACCAGTGGATCGGCGACTCCATCTCCGTCCCCGTCCCCCGCGAGTTCGTCACCATCGGCGCCGGGTACCTGCCCGAGATCGGCGGGATCCCGATCCCTTACAACGTGCCCACCCTCATCCTCGGCGTGCTCGCAGCGGCCTGGCTCGTGTTCTTCGAGTGGCGCACCCGCCGGCAGCAGAAGAAGATGGGCTCGGAGCGCGCACCCCTCTGGGTGAGCGTGGTGAAGGTCGTGCTGCTCTGCGCCGTGATCCTCGGAGCGGCACTGCTCTTCGGCAGCGGACGCCCCGGCACGAGCTTCCCGGTCTCGGGCATCATTCTGCTCGCACTCGTCATCCTCTACTCGTTCGTCACGAATCACACCGTGTTCGGCCGCCACATCTACGCGGTCGGCGGCAACCGCCAGGCCGCCAAGCTCTCGGGCGTCAAGGATCGCCGAGTCGACTTCTTCGTCATGATGAACATGTCGGTGCTCGCCGCCGTCGCGGGCATGATCTTCGTCGCCCGCTCCCAGGCCTCCGGTCCGCAGGACGGCAACGGATGGGAGCTCGACGCGATCGCGGCCGTCTTCATCGGCGGCGCGGCGGTCTCGGGCGGCATCGGCACCGTGATCGGATCGATCATCGGCGGCCTCGTGATGGCGTTCCTGAACAACGGCATGCAGCTGCTCAGCTTCGGTGCGGACACCGTGCAGATGGTGAAGGGCGCGGTGCTGCTCGTCGCGGTCGGCATCGACGCCTACAACAAGCAGCAGGGCCGCCCCTCCGTGCTCGGGTTCCTGACGAGACGGCGCAGGCCCGCGGGCGAATTCGCCGGCATCGACACCACCCCCATCGGCGCGCGCGCCATGGAGACTCCCCCGGCCGCACCGCCGGCGCCGAGCCCCCGCAGCGCCGCATCACAGACTCCTCCCGCCGCAGACGACAGCGCGACGAAGGAACCCGGCTCTCGCTGACGAGAGTTCGACGATCACAGAAAGCGAATGCAACTATGAAACAGAGATTCCTCCTCTCCGCGGGCGCGCTGCTCGCCGCCGCCGCTCTCGCGCTCACCGGATGCTCCTCGGAGCGCGGCGGAGGCTCGGGCGACTCGGGCGGCGCCGACTCGGGCGCCGCGTCGACCGGGTTCGAAGAGGGCGCCACCATCGGCGTCGCCCTCCCCGACAAGACCAGTGAGAACTGGGTGCTGGCCGGCAAGCTGTTCACGGACGGGCTCGAAGAGGCCGGGTACAAGGCCGACGTGCAGTACGCACCCGCGTCGAACACGGTCGCCGAGCAGCAGAACCAGATCCAGGCGATGGTGACCGGTGGCGCCAAGGTCATCGTCATCGGCGCGAAGGACGGCAAGCAGCTCGCCACCCAGGTGCAGGCGGCGAAGGACGCGGGCGCCACCGTCATCGCCTACGACCGCCTCATCGAGAACACCGACGCGCTCGACTACTACGTCGCGTTCGACAACTTCAAGGTCGGTCAGCTGCAGGGCCAGGCACTGCTCGACGGGCTCGAGGAGCGCACCGATCACGATGCGCCGTACAACATCGAGCTGTTCTCGGGCTCGACCGACGACGCCAACTCGGCGGTCTTCTTCAACGGCGCCATGGATGTGCTGCAGCCGAAGATCGATGACGGCACCCTGGTCGTCGGATCGGGCCAGACCGACATCCAGCAGACCGCCACCGCCGGGTGGAAGGCCGAGAACGCGCAGAGCCGCATGGACACGATCCTCACCTCCGCCTACAGCGACACGGAGCTCGACGGCGTACTCTCTCCCAACGACACCCTCGCGCGCGCCGTGCTCACGTCGGTCGAGCAGGCCGGCAAGCCGCTGCCCGTCGTCACCGGCCAGGACTCCGAGGTGGAGTCGGTGCGCTCCATCATGGAGGGCAATCAGTACTCGACGATCAACAAGGACACCACGCTGCTCGTCGAGCAGACCATCAAGATGATCGGTCAGCTGCAGCAGGGCGAAGAGGTCGACGTCAACGACACCGACCAGTACGACAACGGCTCGAAGGTGGTTCCGGCCTACCTGCTCGATCCGGTGATCGTCACGCAGGAGAACGCCGCCGACGCGTACCAGAACGTGCCGAACCTGCTCGAGATCGTCGAAGAGTACAAGTAGCACTCGCGACATCCCGCACTGAGCTGCGCCGGGGCACGGCAGGATCATCCGCCGCTCCCCGGCGCAGCGTCGTATCGAAAGGCTGCGCATGACCGACCACCGCCTCACCGCCGACCACCGCCCGGCCATCGACCGTCGCTTCACCATCGACACCGACGAGCATCGCGACTGGCTCGAGCAGCAGACCGCGAAGCTGCTCGCGTTCACCGAACGGGCGCTCGATCCGAACGGAGGGTTCTCCTGGCTCGACGAGACGGGCGCGCCCGTCCCCTCCGAGGGTGCGCAGCTCTGGATCGTCGGCCGGTACACGTACTGCGCGGTGCTCGGGCATCTGCTCGGAGTGCCCGGCCAGGCCGAGCGCGTCGAGCACGGTCTCGCGTTCCTGCGCTCGGGGGCGCTGCGCGACCGCGAGCACGGCGGCTGGTTCGTGACGATCGGCTCCGACGATCCGGCCACCGATTCCGATGCCAAGGAGAGCTACGGGCACGCGTTCGTGCTGCTCGCCGCAGGGTCGGCGAAGCTCGCGGGGTTCGACGCCGACGATCTCTACGCGGACGTGCTCGCCGATCTCGAGCGCTGGTGGGAGGCGGTCCCGTCGATGTACGCGGATACGTGGAACCGCGACTTCACGGTGCTCGACGCCTACCGCGGCGCGAACCCGAACATGCACCTGGTCGAGGCCGGCCTGCTCGCCCACGAGGCCGACGGGAACCCGCGTCACGTCGAGCGATCGATCTCGATCGCTCGACGACTCATCGGCGACGTGACCGCGCGCAACGAATGGCGTCTGCCCGAGCACTACCGGGAGGACTGGACGCCCGACCCCGAGTACGGCGCCGACTCGCCCGACAGTCATTTCAGGCCGTACGGCGCGACCGTCGGGCACTGGCTCGAATGGGCGCGCCTGCTGATCGCGCTGGAGACCGCGCAGCGCGACGCGACGGATTCGGCGGACGAGTGGCTGGTCGACGCCGCGCGCAGCCTGTTCGCGCGTGCCGTGGAAGACGCCTGGGACGAGGATCGCGGGGGCTTCGCCTTCAGCACCGACTGGGCCGGCACCGTGCTCAACGACCACCGCTTCCACTGGGTGATCGCCGAGGCGATCGGTACCGCATCCGTGCTCTTCCGCGCGACGGGCGACGCGGCGTACGCGGAGTGGTACGCGCGCTTCTGGGAGTACGCGGCGACCCACCACATCGAAGCTGACGGCAGCTGGATCCACGAGCTCGACGCCGATGGCGCTCCGGCGAGCGGAACGTGGAGCGGCAAGCCGGATCTGTACCACGCACTGCAGGCGACGCTCTTCGCGCGCCTGCCCGCGACGCGGAGCCTCACCCGCGGCTTGCGATCCGGCGCCCTCGACACCCCCTAATTCCGCTCCAAAACATGGATCGGGGTCGATATCCAGGGTGGTTCCGCGCTCGCGGACCCCGGATATCGACCCCGATCCAATGAACAGAGGGCCTGGCGCAGACTAGACCTCGACGAGCACCTTGACCTGCTCGGGGTCGTTCGATGCGTCGAACGCCTGCTGCGCCTGGTCGAGCGGGAAGACGCCGGTGATGAGCTCATCGAGCGGCAGACGACGCTCGCGCAGCAGCTCGATCGCGGCCTCCACATCCTCGCGCACATACATGAGGTTGCCGAGGAGCGCGATCTCGCGATCCTGGATCAGCTCGAGGTCGATCGTGGTCGGCCCCGCCGGCACGCCCACCGTCATGATCGTGCCGCCCTTCTCGAGCATCTCGATCGCGAGGTGCACCGTCGACTCTCGCGACACGCAGTCGAACACCACGTCGGCCTTGCCGCCGAGCTCGCGCACAGCCGCCTCGGCGGCGTCGGGAGCGCTCGAATCGAAGCTGCCCGAAGCGCCGAGGCGCTCCGCACGAGCCCGCTTCGACTCCAGCAGATCGGCGACGACGACCTTCTCGGCACCGGCGTGCAGCGCCGCGATCGTCACGAACAGACCGATGGGACCGGCGCCGAGCACCACGACGCGCGCGCCGGTGAGGTCTCCGGCTCGGCGCACCGCGTGCACGGGCGTCGCCAGCGGCTCGATGAGGGCTGCCTCGCGGTCGCTCAGGTCGTCGGGCAGCGCGATGACGCGATCGGCCGCGATCGTGAAGCGATCCGTCATGCCGCCCGGCGTCTGGCACCCGAACACGTCGAGCGTCGCGCAGATGTTGTAGCGGCCGCGCTGACACGGGGTGCACTCGCCGCAGGCGAGGTTGGGCTCGATGACGACGCGCCGGCCGACGAGGTCGGCGGGCGCGTCGGATCCTGCTCCCTCGACCACACCGATGACCTCGTGCCCCGGCCAGAACGGCAGCGACATGAACGGGTGGCGGCCGTGTGCGGCGTGGATGTCCGAGCCGCAGATGCCGACGACGGTCGAGCGCACGAGCACGTCGTTCGCGCCCGCGGCCGGAGCCGGCACCTGCTCGACGCGGATGTCATCGGCCGCGTTGACGACGATGCGCCGCACGGCGTCCTGCACGTCGCCCATCAGACGGCCGTGTATCCGCCGTCGGCGACGAGCACCGATCCGGTGATGAACGACGCGGCGTCGCTGGCGAGGAAGACGACGCTCGGAGCGATCTCCTCGGGCAGTGCGAAGCGCTGCTGCGGGGCATCCTCGATCCAGTAGCGCTGGAACTCGGGGTTGTCGACGGGAGCCATCTCCGTCTTGACGTACCCGGGTGCGACCGCGTTCACGCGGATGTTCAGCGGCGCCCACTCGACCGCGAGCGACTTGGTGAGGTGGTGCACCGCGGCCTTCGAGGCGTTGTAGGCCGGCTGCCACTGCGGACGGTTGACGATCAGGCCCGACATCGAGCCGATGTTCACCTGCGAACCGCCGCCGATCTCGCGCATGTGCTCGCCCACCGCGACGCTCGCCTTCCAGAGCGCGCGCACGTTCAGGTCCCAGACGGCATCCCACTGCTCGTCGGTGACGCTCCACGACTCCCCGTGGAAGCAGGTGCCCGCATTGTTGACGAGGATGTCGATCTGTCCGAGACCAGCCTTGGCCTCCTCGACCATGCGCGTGATCTGGGCGTCATCCGTGATGTCGGCGGTGATGGCGACGAACTGGTAGCCGCGCTCGGCAGCCTCCGCGACGACCTGCGCGTTGCGCTCGGCGCTGCGGCCGGCGATCGCGACGCGTGCGCCGGCTTCGGCGAGCCCGAAGGCGAAGGCCTTGCCGAGTCCCTGGTTACCGCCGGTGACGAGGGCGGTCTTGCCCTCGAGGCTGAACGAAGTCATGTTGCGTGTCCTTTTCGTGTTGGTGCGTGATGCGTGGGAGCGACGGAACGTCGCGAGAATCAGTGATCGCTCAGCGGGCCGGGTAGACGACCGACTTGAGGCTGTCGGGGTCGGTGTCGCTCTCGAGCGCCTGCTCCACCTCGTCGAGGCCGAAGCGGCCGGTGACGAGGGAGTCGAGGTCGACCTGTCCGCCTGCGACCAGCTGGATCGCGACGGGCCAGGTCTCGGTGTAGCGGAAGATGCCGGTGACGGTGATCTCGCGGTTCTGAATGTCCTCGACGGGAAGCGTCATCTCGGGGTTGCCGAGCCCGACGAGCACGGCCGTGCCCGCGGGGCGAACGGCGCGAATGCCCGACTGCACGGCCGGCGCCGCTCCGCTCGCGTCGATGAACGCATCGATCGGCAGGTCGAGATCGGCCGGGTTCTGCGTGCGCGGGTCGATGACGCGGGTGGCGCCGTACTGCAGCGCCCGCTCGCGACGCGCCTCGACGAGGTCCGACACGATCACTTCGCCCGCACCGAACGCGCGAGCCGTCTGCGCGGTGATGATCCCGATCGGGCCCGCCCCGGCGATGAGCACCGTGGAGCCGGGCACGATGCCGGCCTTGCGCACCGACGTGATCGCGACCGAGAGCGGCTCGAGCAGCGCTGCCGCTTCATCGGTCACGGTATCGGGAACGTCGTGCGCGAATGCGGACTGGATCGTGACGAACTCCGTGAAGGCGCCGTCGATCGGCGGCGTCGCGTAGAACTCCATGTCGGGGCACAGGTTGTACTTCCCGATGCGGCATTCGCGGCAGCGTCCGCAGGGCCGCTGCGGCTCGATCGCGACCCGGTGGCCGACGCGGGCGGGGTCCACGTTCTCGCCGACCGCGACGATCACACCGCCGACCTCGTGCCCCAGCACGAGCGGAGCATCGACCACGAAGTCGCCGATGCGCCCCTCGCGGAAGTAGTGCACGTCCGATCCGCACACGCCCACGGCGCCGACGCGCACGAGCACCTCGTCGGCGGCGGGCGTCGGCACCGGACGCTCTTCGATCGTGAGCTCTCGGGTGCCGAGGAGCACGCTCGCGCGCATCCGATCGGGAATCTCGGTGTGGGTCATGACTGTTCTCCTCGTACTGCTTCAGGGTGCTCGGGGCCGAGCAGCGCCCGGCCGACGATGACATGGTGGGCGCCGAGCGCGATGGCTCGGCGGGCGATGACGGCGTCGACGCCGCCGTCGACGCCGACCTGCACGGTCGGCGCGAGCTGCGGGATGCGGTCGAGCAGTTCTGGCCGTGCGGCCTGCCGCGTGCCGGGCTCGATGAGCATGACGAGCGCGCCGTCGGCGCCGGTGGACGACATCGCCGCGGGGCTGGCAGCGGGGTTGGCAGCGGGGCCGGCAGCGGGGTTGGCTGCGGGGTGGGCGGCGGGCTCATCGCCCGGCTCCAGCACCGTCCACACCTCGCCGCCGGCAGCACGGAAATCCGCGGTCAGCTGCGCGTCGGCCGCGACCTCTGCGGGCAGCGCCGCTCGCTGCGCTCCGACCGCGGCGGCCGCCTCGAGCACTGCGGAGATCTCCGCGCGCAGTTCCGCCGCGAGCGCGGTGCCCGCAGCGTGCCGAGCATCCGCCAGCACGATCAGGTGCACTTCGAGCAGCGAATCGGGGTGACGTGCTCCGAGCTCGCGCATCTCGGCGGTGGCGATGCCGCGGTGCACCAGTGCACCAGTGGTGTCGCGGTCGAGGATCACGTCGAGATGCATCGGCAGTCCGGCCGCGGCGAACCGGTCGGCCGCAGCCTCGCGCTCCCCTTCCGGGGCGGCGTAAAGGCTTCCGTACACCGACCCCTCGGGCAGCTCGGAAACCCACGCCGCCTGCGGCAGTGCCCCAGACGCATCGCGCGCCGCGAGCTGCGTCGCGCTCACGCGCGGCTCCGATCGAGCGAGTCGACCGCTGCGACCTCCGCGTACCGCGCGAAGCGTTCGGTGGAGACCCGGCCGGGTTCCGCCGCGACCTGACGCGCCGGCTTCCAGCGCTCCGCCAGCTCCGCGATGGGGGTGTCGTTCAGCACCGCAGCCGCCTGCACCGCGGCGCCGCGCGCCACCGCCTCCGGGGCGTCGACGAGATGCACGGGCTTGCCCAGCGCGTCGGCGAGGATCTGCCGGGTCGCAGCCGATCGCGCGGCACCGCCGATGGCGATCACTTCGCCGTCGGTGCGCACGCCGCACCGCTCGAAGTGCGAGAGCCCGGCGACGAGGCCGAAGACGACGCCCTCGTAGGCAGCGCGCGCCAGCTGCTCCCGCGTGGTCTCGGTCGTGAGGTCCGCGAGCAGGCCCGTGGCGAGCGGACGGTTCGGAGTGCGCTCCCCATCGAGGAACGCCGCGAGCACGGGGCCGTCGTGCCCGGCTTGCAGCGCGAGCGTCGAGAGCTCGTCGTGGTTCGCTCCCATGAGCCGGGCGAACGTATCGATCACCTTCGCCCCGTTCAGCGTGCACACGAGCGGGAGGAAGCCGCCGGTGAGGTTCGCCACGCCGTTGACGAGCCCGCGGGGGTCCCGCACGGGGTCGGGGGTGGTCGAGAAGACGACGCCCGAGGTGCCGAACGCGAACACCGCGTCCCCCTCGGCGATTCCGAGTCCCAGCGCCGAGGCGTGCTGGTCGCCGCCGCCCGCGGAGACGAGAGCCGGCTCGGTGATGCCGAGCTCGGTCATCGCGACGGCTGTCGTCGTGCCCGCCACGCCCTCGGGAGCGAGCACCTCGGGCAGCATCGACGCCCAGTCCCGGGTCTCGTCGATGATCGCCAGGTGATCGAGCAGATACCGGTTCGTCGACGGGTCGAAGTATCCGGTGCCCGAGGCCTCCGAGCGGTCGGTCGCGAACGCACCGGTGAGGCGGTAGGTGAGGTAGTCGTGCGGGAGCAGGATCGTCGCGAGTCTCGCGAAGTTGTCGGGCTCGTGCGCGGCGAACCACGCGACCTTGCTCAGCGTGAACGCCGCGGTCGGGAGCGACCCGGTCGTCGCGATGAGCTGATCCGGCCCGATGCGCTCGGCGAGCCAGCGCAGCTCCGCGTCCGTGGTCGTGTCGTTCCAGAGCTTCGCATCGCGGATGACCCGGCCGGCGGAGTCGAGCGGCACCATGCCGTGGCACTGCCCGGCGACCGAGATCGCGCGAACGCTCACGTCGCCGGCCTGGGCGAGCGCGGCGCGGAAGGCTCCGACGAACGCGTCCCACCAGGCCGCGGGGTTCTGCTCGCTCCGCGGCGGCGCCACGGGCGGGTGCGCAGCCGTGGCTCCCGCGATCCTGCGTCCGTCCTCGAGCGCGAAGAACTCGACCTTGCACGACTGCGTCGACGTATCGACGCCGCACACCACCGGAATCACGCGGCACCTCCCCGAGTGGCGACCTCGACGGTCTCCGGAAGGTCGCGCTGCTGCCCGACGATGCCCGCGGGGTGGATCTGCACGACCTCTTCCCAGCTGAAGCCGCGCAGGCCCATGAGCGTGACGGTGAGCGCGTCGCCCCAGGCGCCCGCGACGAGCGTGCTCCCGAGCGCGATGAGTCCGCCCGCGTCCGCCTCCACCGGATCGGTGGTGAGATGCACCACCCGGGTCGCGGCCGCCGCGAAGGGCGAATCGGGGCGTTCCGTCACCGCGATCACCTCCGACCCGCGCTCGACCAGGCGCTCCGCGAGCTGGGTGAGCTCGGCGGATTGACCGCCCTTCGAGAACGCGATGACGAGGTCGTCGGCGGTCACTGCGCCCATGCCGCCGTGCAGCGCGTCCTGCGACGGGAGGTAGAAGGCCGGCGTGCCCGATACGGACAGAAGGTGCGCCAGTCGTTCGGCCATGATGCCGGAGGTGCCGGCCCCGGTCGTCACGATCTTGCCGGAGCAGCGCTGCACTGCGCTCACGACCTCCGCGAAGCTCTCGTCGATCTGGTCGGCGAGATTCGCAAGAGCCTGAGATTCGCGAAGGATCGCCTCTCGTGCGTGCTGCACGAGGTCTGCCGCCGTTGCGCTCATATGATTGAACCTATCTCTCATTTGTTGCACTTATTCTATCGCCTCGCACGGCGGGAAGCGACCTTCGAGCTGCAGCCGTCGCTGCACGCGGAGCCGAACGGTATGAGAGGATGACCCATCGAGAGGAGCCGCCCATGGAACCCGGTCCGAACCGACTGGTCGAGATGGCGCACATCGCCCGGGAGCACTTCATCAACGACGTGCCCATGGTGGAGCTCGCCGCCCGCACCGGCATGTCGCGCTTCCGCGTCGCGCGGCTCATCGCCGAGGCACGGGATCTCGGCGTGCTGCGCATCAGCGTGGGCGCTCCGCACGCCCTCGGCCGGGACGATGTCGCAGAACTCCGGCGGCGGTACGGCCTCCGCGACATCCGCTGCGTGACGATGCCGGAGGGGGACAGCGACCCCCGAAGCCTGCGCAGCGCACTCGGCCGCGCGGCGGCGGAGTACCTCCAAGCGCAGGTGCGCCCCGGCGAGGTGCTCGGCTTCGCGAGCGGGCGCACCCTCGCCGCCATTCCCGAGCACCTCCGCGAACTGCCGCAGTGCGATGTCGTGCAGCTGACCGGTCTCGCGGGCCCTCCGGGCGAGACCGCGGGTGACCTGGTGCGCACGGTCAGCGCGATCTCGGATGGGGAGCCCGCGTCGCTGTACGTCCCGCTGGTCGCCTCCGATGCCGAAGCCGCATCGATGCTGCGCCGCCAGCCCGGCGTCGCCGAAACGCTGGAGCGCATGGGCGATGTCACGCGCGCGGTGCTCGCCGTCGGCAGCTGGAACCCCATCGTCTCCCAGCTCGCGGAGTCGATCTCCGAGGATGCGGCCGGCGGCTTGATCGCCGGCGGTGTACGGGCCGACGTGGCGGCTTCGCTGTTCGACGCGTCGGGGGGCCGCATCTCGGCGCTCGACGCGCGCACGATCGCCATCCCGTTCGATCAGTTGCGCGCCGTCCCCGAGATCGTCGTCGTGGCAGGTGGAGCGGAGAAGCACTCCGCGCTCCGCGCCGTACTGCTCGCCGGCTTCGTCACGACGCTCATCACCGATCGCATCTCGGCCCAGGCACTGCTCGCGGAATCGCGCTGAGCCGAACCGCAGGGCCGAACCGCGGAGCCGAACCGCGGAGTCGGATCGCACTGCGCCCTGTCGCGCGCATACGACGGCGGCGGCCCCCTCCCCTGCCCGGGAGGAGACCGCCGCCGTCGAGTCGCCGACTACTCCTGGCCGGGGAGACCCTCGTAGGCGATGTCGCCGGTCTCGAGGTTCTCGGCGATCAGTTCGCTGAGACCGTCGAGGAACGCGGGACGATCGGTGACGACGTGCTCGAGTGCGTCATCGACGTTGTCCTGCGTGATGGCGGGCATCGTGTAGACGAGGTTGTTGTCGACGTCCTCATCACGTGCGATCGCCGCGGCGACCGCGACGCCGGTCGCGAGCTGCACGGTGCCGTTCTGGAGCGAGGTTCCGATGAAGTCGCCGTTCTTGACCGCGTTCAGGCCGTCCTCGATGCCGTCGATGCCGACGACCGGAACATCATCCATGCCGGCTTCGCGCAGCGCCTGCTTCGCACCGAGGCCCATGTCGTCGTTCTGCGAGATGACGCCGTCGATCTCGTCGCCGAAGGCCGAGATCCAGTTCTTCATCTTGTTGACGGCCTCGTCACGGCTCCAGTTCGCCGTGTCCTTCGCGAGCACCGTGACGTCCGGGTTCTCCTCGAGCACCTGGTCGATGCCCGCACCGCGGTTGATCTCGCCCGAACCGCCGAGGGGGCCCTGCAGGATGACCACGTTGCCCTTCCCGCCGAGCTCGTCCATCATCATCTGCGCTTCCTGCGCGCCCGCCGCGACATCGTCGGGCTGCACGCTGCCCGCGACCTCTTCGTTGTTCAGGGTCGCGTTGACGTCGAGGAAGGGGATGCCCGCCTCGCTCGCCGCGGTCACCTGCGGCTGCAGCGTGTCGGCCTGCACCGGCACGACCATGATCGCGTCGACGCCCGCCTGGATGAACTGATCGACCTGCGTCGCCTGCGTCGAGACGTCCATCTTCGCGACGTTCCACAGGATCTCGATGTTGTTGTCTTCCGCGTAGCGGTCGATGCCTTCCTTGCCCTCGGTGATGAAGGACGACATGTCGTAGACGCTCACGCCGACGGTGACGCGCTCCTTGCCGCTCTCATCGGCGCCCTGCTGCGCTGCAGGATCGCCCGCACCGCATGCCGCGAGCGACAGCGCTGCCGCACCGGCTACGGCTACCGCGAATCCGCGGCTCATTCGGGAGGTGAACTTCATTGGGTACTCCATTTCAGTAGTGACTCGGGTTGGGTTCGAGGAGGGCGCGCCGCCCCCGAGGAGGCGGCGGCCGTCAAGATCGTCGACGTTTGCTGGCCCAGACGTCGACCGCGACGGCGGCGACGATGAGCACGCCCTTGATCACGTCCTGCCAGTAGGCGGGAACGGTCAGAATGTCGAGGCCGTTGTTCAGCGTCTGGATGAGCAGGAGGCCGAGCGCGGTGCCCCACACGGTGCCGCGGCCGCCCATGAGGCTCGCCCCGCCGATCACCACGGCGGCGATGGCGTCGAGCTCGTAGCCCTGGCCGAGGTTCGGGGAGCCGCTGATCACGCGGGAGGAGAGCATGATGCCCGAGAGGCCCGCGAGGGCGCCGCTGATGGCGTACACGCTGTAGAGCACGCGACCGGTCTTCACGCCCGCGATCTGGGCGGCGAGCGGGTTGCCGCCGACCGCGTACACCCGCAGGCCGTAGCTGGTGCGGCGCATCATCAGTCCGAAGCCGACGATCATGATGATCATGAGGATCACGGGAATCGTGAGCCCGAAGACGCGCGTGTTGGCGAACTGGCCGTACTCGGCCGGGAGACCGTTGATCGGAGCGCCGTCGCCGAGCACGAACGCGAGACCGCTCGCCAGCGTGAGCATGCCCAGCGTGGCGATGAACGGCGGCACCTTCATCACCGCGACGACGAAGCCGTTCACCGACCCGGCGGCGAAGCCCACGGCGACGGCCACGATCGGTGCGAGCCAGATCTGGTCGGGCATCTCCTTCGCGGCGACCGCCGCGGCCATCGCGCTCAACGCGATCACGCTGCCGACCGACAGGTCGATGCCACCGGTGAGGATGACGAGTGTCTGGCCCAGCGCGATCAGCGCGAACGGCGCGGCCGCGACCAGGATCGTCGTCACGTTGTCCACCGTGCCGAAGCGCGCGCTGCGGTACAGGAAGAACGCGATGATGAGCAGCATCACGATGACCATCGCGTAGCGGATGGCCAGCTCGCGGAACCAGGGGCCCGAGAAGCGGCGGAGGTCGCCGCTCTCGGACACCGTCCGCATCACTTCGGTCTGTGTCGGATTCGACATGTCATGCGTCCTTTCGAGGAGCGTCTGCTGATTCAGCGGCCGCCGTGCCCGCTTCCGTAACTTCGAGTCCGCTCGCGAGGCGGAAGATCCGATCCTGCACCTCGGCCCCGGAGAGCTCCGCGGCGCTCAGTTCGCCCGCCACCGCGCCCTCGCGCAGCACGAGCGCGCGGTGCGAGAGGCTCAGAATCTCGGGCATGTCGCTCGAGGCCATGAGCACCGCCATGCCGCTGGCGGCGAGTTCGACGATGATGCGGTAGATCTCGCTGCGGGCTCCGACATCGACGCCGCGCGTGGGCTCGTCGAGCAGCAGCACGTCGACGTCGTCGGTGAGCCAACGGGCGAGCACGACCTTCTGCTGGTTTCCGCCGGAGAGCGTCTCGAGCGACTGGTCGAGGTCGCGACTGCGCAGCCGCACCGAGTCCATCACCTCGCCGACCCGGTCGCGGCGGGCGCGCTGCCGCAGGAAACCCGCGATCGAGAACTGCGCGAGCCCGGGCAGCGTGCCGTTGTCGAGCACCGACATCGGCAGAACGGCGCCCGCGCCCTTGCGGTCCTCGGGCACCAGGGCCATCTTCGCGGTGAT
This sequence comes from Leucobacter sp. USCH14, assembly GCF_037619215.1. NCBI lineage: Bacteria > Bacillati > Actinomycetota > Actinomycetes > Micrococcales > Microbacteriaceae > Leucobacter > Leucobacter sp. USCH14. Next base: position 237,252 of record NZ_JAQPZP010000001.1, on the reverse strand, counting down.
CGCCGCTGCGGGTTCGCCCGGCTTCACCCGGGATCCGCGCACGCGCACCTCGCCGCTCTCCGCCTTGCGCACGCCGAACACGGTCTCCATGAGCTCCGTGCGGCCGGCGCCGACGAGGCCCGCCAGGCCGACGATCTCGCCGCGGCGCACGGTGAGCGAGATCGGCTCGCTCGCCCCCGGCACCTGCAGCTCGTCGAGCTCGAGCACCACATCTGCGCTCGGCACGCCGCGCTCGGGGAAGAGATCCTCGAGCTCACGGCCGATCATCGCGGTCACGATGTCGTCGTCGGTAAGGTTCGCGAGCGCCTGATCCTCGACCAGTTCGCCGTCGCGGAGCACGATGACGCGATCGGCGATGGCTCGGATCTCCTCCATCTTGTGCGTGGTGAAGAGCAGGGCGACGCCGCGGTCGCGCAGCAGACCCATGACCTCCAGCAGACGGCCGACCTCGCGCTCCGAGATCGCACTCGACGGCTCGTCGAGGAGGATCACGTTGGCACCGGTGTTCGTCGCCTTGACGATCTCGATGATCTGACGGATGCCGACGGGGAGGTCGCCCATGCGCTTGCGAGGATCCGTGGTGAGACCGAAGACCGCCAGCTGCTCGCGCGCCTGCTCGATCATGGCACCGCGGCGGAGACCCAGGGGCCCGCGCAGTTCGCGCCCGATGAAGAGGTTCTCGTACACGGAGAGCTCGAGGATCGAGGCGAGCTCCTGCGGCACGATGGCGACGCCGAGTCGGTGCGCCGCCTGCGCGTTGCCGGCGGGCAGGGCCTTCCCCTGCACCTCGACCGTGCCTCCATCCGGACGGTACTGGCCCGACGCGATCTTCATCAGCGTCGACTTCCCCGCACCGTTCTCGCCCGCGAGTGCGGTGACGGTGCCCGCCTCCAGGCTCAGCGAGATCCCTCGGAGCACGGGGATCCCACCGAATCCCTTGACGATGTCCGTGCACTCGAGCAGCGTCCCGGTGGCCGGCGCGTGCGACGCGGAATCGCGCACGTCTGCCTGCTGGTTACTCATGTTGCATTCACCCCTCTCCACGGCGAGCGGAGGTTCCTCGTCGTCCCGGCATGTGGGCGCTTCGATCGAGGCCCGTATAGGTTTTTACCACGACTTGTAACATCTGAGAAACACGCCCGCACATTTGAGCGATGCTACAGTCTCTCTGTTGCAGTGCGCCAATCCGACGAAGGAGCCCCATGAGCGAAGCCGAACGCCGCATGGCGCTCGTCGCCACCCGGCACTACCTCGATGGGTGTTCACGGATCGAAATCGCAGATGAACTCGGCATTTCGAGATTCGCCGTCGCCCGATTGCTCGAGCAGGCGCGGGAGCGCGGCATCGTGCGATTCGAGATCGCGTCGCCCGACGATCTCGATCTCGGCCTCTCCGCTCACTTGCGCGATGCGTTCCGACTTCGACACGCAATTGTTGTACACGCTCCGAGCGGAGCCGAGGACACGCTGAAGGAGCGCCTCGGCGCCGCCGCCGCGCGACTCCTCGAAGAGGTCATGCGGCCCGGCGAGGTGCTGGGTCTCGCGGCGGGGCGCACGCTGCGCCAGATGGTGATGGCGTTCGAATCGCTCCCCCCGGTCGACGTCGTGCAGTTGGAGGGCGTGGCGGCGGGCCTGCAGGAGAGCGGGGTCGAACTCGTGCGTCACGCGGCGCGCGTTTCCGGCGGCACACCGCACGCACTGCTCGCGCCGCTCCTCACCCGCAGCGATGAGACGGCCGAGTTGCTCCGCGATGAGCCGGCTGCTCGCGAGACGTTCGCGCGCTTCTCCGAAGTCACGACGGCGGTCGTCGGAATCGGCAGCTGGAACCCGGAGGACTCGCAGGTGTCGATGCTCGCCGGGCAGCTCGGGATCCGGGAATCGCTCCTCGACGCCGGCGTCCGAGCCGACCTCGGCGCCGTGCTGCTCGACATCGACGGCACCGTGGTCGAGAATGCTGTGGGGCAGAGCATCGGCATCGACGCGCAGGGCCTCCGCAACGTACCCCACGTACTCGCCGTCGCCGGCGGTCCGCTGAAGTTCGTTGCGGTGCGCGCGGCGCTGCGCAGCGGGCTCATCCACTCGCTGGCGTGCGACGCGAGCACCGCTCAGGCGCTGCTCGCCGATGCCTCCCGCAACGATCCGCACCGAAGGAGCGATTCATGAAGTTCGAAGACCTGCAGGGCCGCGCGGCCGTCGTGACCGGCGGCGGCCGCGGCCTCGGCTACTCCCTCGCAGAGGCGCTCGCGGACCAGGGGGTCGACGTCGCCCTGCTCGACGTGCTGCCCGACGTGGAGACCACTGCGGAGCGCCTCGCAGAGCGCTTCGACGTGCGGGCGATCGGGATCCCGACCGATGTCACCGCGCCGGAGCAGATCGCATCCGCGTTCGACCGCATCGAGGCCGCTCTGGGAACGCCTCGAGTACTGCTGACCGCCGCGGGCATCACGCTGCTTGAGGCCGCGGTCGACATCGATCCGACGCAGTGGCGCCGCCTCCAGTCGATCAACGTCGACGGCACCTTCTTCGTCGCTCAGGAGTTCGCGCGGCGCCTGCTGGCCTCCGGCCTCGAGGGCTCGGCGATCCTCGTCTCCTCGATGTCGGCGAAGATCGTCAACGTCCCCCAGCAGCAGACGGCGTACAACACATCGAAGGCAGCGGTCGACCATCTGACCAGGTCTCTCGCCGTGGAGTGGGCGGGAGCCGGAATTCGCGTCAACGCGATCGCCCCCGGGTACTTCCTCTCCGACATGACCAAGCAGTTCACGGAGAGCAACCCCGAGCTCGCCGCCGAATGGACCTCGCGCATTCCGCTCGGCCGCATGGGCGACCCCGCCGATCTGCACGGGCTCGTGGCGTTCCTCGCCTCGGACGCCTCCTCCTACCTCACCGCTCAGTCGATCGTCATCGACGGCGGATACACCGCGCTGTGAAGCACGCACTCGCCGCTCCCCGCGCGCTCGTCTTCGGCGAGGCCCTGGTCGACGTGATCGACGGCGCCGCGTTTCCCGGCGGTTCCCCGCTGAACGTCGCAGTGGGGCTCAGCCGACTCGGCGTCGACACCACCCTCGCCGCCCGTTTCGGCGACGACGCCCACGGTGGTCGAATCGCCGATCATCTGCGCGAGTCCTCGGTCTCCTTCGCCGAGCCCGTCGCGGGCGCCGAGACGTCGCGCGCAGAGGTGACGCTCGACGCCTCGGGGCAGGCGCAGTACCGCTTCGTGCTCGACTCGGAACTGCCGTCGGTACCCCTCGAGGGCATCGATCTCGTGCACGCGGGCTCGCTCGGCGCGGTGCTCGCCCCCGGAGCCACCACCGTGGCCGAGGCCTTCGACGCCCCCGGTGCGCGTCTGTGCAGCTACGACCCGAACATCCGGCCCGATCTCATGCAGGATCACGCCGCGACGCTCGACCGGGTCGAGCGCCTCGTCGTCCGCAGCCACATCGTGAAGCTCAGCGACGAGGATGCCGCCTGGCTCTACCCCGGTCTCGAGCTCGACGACGTGCTCGCCCGGCTGCTGGCCCTGGGCGCTTCGCTCGCCGTCGTGACCCGCGGTGCCGACGGGTGCATCGCTCGATTCGCGGACGCCCGAGTGGAGGTTCCCGCCGACCGCGTGCTCGTGGTCGACACGGTCGGAGCCGGTGACTCGTTCATGGCGGCTCTGCTCGCGGCGGTGCTCGACGGGCCGCTGGCCGCTGCCCTGCTCGACGGCCTCCCGTTGATTCGCCCCGACGTCGAGCATGCGCTGCGATTCGCCGCCCGCGCCGCGGCGGTCACCGCGTCCCGCGCGGGGGCGAACCCGCCGTGGACGCGCGAACTCACCGCCTGACCGTCGCTGAACGGCCGCCGCATTTCCAGCCACTTCATAGCAAACGATCAGAGACTGGAATCATGAACGCTCAGGTAAAAGGACCCCGGATTCTCATCGTCGATGACGAGCCCAGCATCCGCGAGCTGCTCAGCACGAGCTTGCGTTTCGCCGGGTTCGGCGTGCGCGCAGTCGGCAACGGCGCGCAGACCATTTCAGCGGTGCTCGAAGAGGAACCCGACCTCATCGTGCTCGACGTGATGCTGCCCGATATGAACGGCTTCAGCGTCACCAAGCGCCTGCGGTCGGCGGGGTACACCGCGCCGATCATCTTCCTCACCGCGAAGGACGACACCGAGGACAAGGTCGAGGGGCTGACCGTCGGAGGCGACGATTACGTGACGAAGCCGTTCAGCCTCGATGAGATCATCGCCCGCATCAAGGCGGTGCTGCGCCGCACCATCCAGGAGGACGAGGACTCGGTGCTCAGCGTCGGGCCCATCACGATGGATCAGGACACGCACGAGGTGACCGTGCAGGGAGCCTCCGTAGAGCTCTCCCCCACCGAGTTCAAGCTGCTGCGCTACCTCATGCAGAACGCGAATCGCGTGCTCTCGAAGGCGCAGATCCTCGACCACGTGTGGGAGTACGACTTCAACGGCGACGCCGGCATCGTCGAGTCCTACATCTCGTACCTGCGGCGCAAGCTCGACCCGCTGACCGAGGAGTCGCTGATCCAGACGAAGCGCGGCTTCGGGTACATGCTGAAGACCGAAGTCAAGTAGCGTGTCCCGGCCCAACTGGTCGGAGCGTTGGGCCGACGTCTCGCTGCGGGCGAAGATCACCGGCGTCACGGTCTTCATCCTCTTCCTCGGGCTCATCGTGGCGGGAGTCGGCACGCTCGCCGTGCTGCAGCCGATGCTCACGGCGAATCAGACGCAAGCGCTGGAGCGACTGCGCGAGAACCCGACCCCCGCACTGCGCCCGTACGCGAACTTCAACGGGCTCACGCCCGAAGACATCACGCAGGCGCCGAGCGGGTACTACGTCGCCCTGCTCGACGCGGACGGCAACGTCATCCGCGACAATACGCGCGATCAGGACCGGAAGACCCTGCCCGACGTCACCGGGATCACGCTCGACGCGGTCATGTCGGAGTACGAGAACGCGCTGATCGGCGTTCGCGCCGCCGACGGGGTCAAGTGGAACGCGATCGTCAAACCCATCTACCAGGAGGGGCAGGCGGCGGGCACGCTGCTGATCGCCTCGTCGACGGCGCCCGTCACGCAGACCGTCGCGCAGTACATCATCATCTTCACGGGCTTCGGCATCGCCGTCATCCTGCTCGGCGCAGCCCTGACTCGGCTGCTCGTCACCGCCACCTTCCTCCCGCTCGCGGAGGTGGAGCGCACCGCACTCGAGATCGCGCGCGGCGACTACTCGAAGCGCATCATGATCTCGAGCCCGCATACCGAAGTGGGGCACCTCGGCCAATCGCTCAACATCATGCTGGATCGCCTCGACGGCTCCCTCGAAGACCAGTCCCGCACCATCGAGCGCATGCGCCGATTCATCGGCGACGCGAGCCACGAGTTGCGCACTCCCCTCGTGTCCGTGCGCGGGTACGCGGAGCTCTACCGCATGGGGGCGCTGCAGGAGGACGAGAACGTCGCGCAGGCGATGGAGCGCATCGAGAAGGAGGCCATTCGCATGACCTCGCTCGTCGAGGATCTGCTGGCCCTCGCCCGCCTCGACGAGCGCCGCCCGCTCGCGCTCGCGACGCTCCCCCTCAATCAGCTCGCGACCGACGCTGCGCTGGACGCCCGTGCGCAGGCGCCCGACCGGGAGGTCACCGTCGTGACCGACCCGGCAGAACCCGCGGTGATCGGCGACGAGCACAAGGTGCGGCAGCTCATGACGAACCTGCTGGGCAACGCGATGCGGCACACCCCCGATGGAGGTCCGATCGAGCTCGTGGTCTCGAGCCCGGTCGCGGAGGCGGGCGCGCAGTCGTTCGCCCGTTTCGAGATCGTCGACCACGGTGAGGGCGTGCCCGAGCAGATCAGGGACAAGATCTTCGGGCGCTTCTGGCGCGCCGACACATCCCGCAACCGCGAGACCGGCGGTTCGGGGCTCGGCCTCGCCATCGTCAAGTCGATCGTCGACGCGCACGGCGGATCGGTGAGTGTGCACGAGACCCCGGGCGGCGGTGCGACGTTCCGAGTCGATCTCCCGAGTGCAGGCGCCTCTGATGACACGATGCCGGTCCCGCGCCTCCCCTGAGTCGCCCTTCTGCCCTCGCGCCCGCTGCTGCCGCGCGTCCAGCAGTGGATCCTGCCCGATGCAGTGGGTGATCCCCGAACCGGCTCCGCGCGGCACAGGATCCACTGCACGGCGGTCACGCGGCGGGCGGTGGACGGATGGCCGCTGCTCCCGCGCGATCACCGCGTCCCGCAAGACTTCCTGAAAGCTGCGCTTGTGCGACCGCCGTCATGACGATTCGCTGCACCTCCGGCCAGTCGTCGAACACCTGTCGATACGACACCCTGATACCGAAGTACCCGTCGAGGGCTTCGAGCGCGTCATTGCGGTTGTCGCGATCGCGTTGGATACCAGTGTGCGTCGCCCCGTCGACCTCCAGAATCATGCATCGTTCGATGAGGAAGTCCTCTGGGCGTCCTCTGAAGATCGCCTGCGGAACGACGTGCAGGCGCAGCCGACGCAATCGCTGCAACACGCACGTCTCCACGCCGGACCCGGAGTGCGGACTGCACTGCTCCAAGAGTCGCCGTGCGGCTCCCCGGAAGGAAAGCCGGGCGAGCGCGGAGCGGGAGACGAGCCCGCTGTGCAGGGCGGACTCCCATATCGCGAGAGCTTCCTCCGGCGGCTGACACGTCGCGACGTAATTGAGCGCGTTCTCTATCGAGTCGATGATCGCGAACGGCTCCCGTCGGACGATGGTCGCACCCCAGTGCACGCGATGCGGCCCTCGAAGCGCGTGCTGCTTCGGCGATCGAGTCGCGAGATGGAGTCCCCCGAGCCGCCTCACCCATAGGCCCAGCCTCCGCGCGGGCGATACACACGTCACCACCATGCCGCGCTGCGCCGCAAGCACGAGCTCCCGATCTGCATCCGGCAGAGCGACCCAGCCTCGCGCCGGCCGGGTCACGAGTCCTGCTGCGCAGGCAGAGCCGATGACGTGCGCGGTATACCCACGATCGATGAGATTCACCGATCTCATGAGACCGCCGGCGCGATGGAGTTCGGCCCGAATGCTCATAGCTCCATCGTGGTCGCTGCCTGAAGCGGGCCCGCGCTTCAGCAACGCATCGGTGAGCAACACCGCGGTGCGGCCGGCACATGGCATCTGTGAGCGAGTCAGGCGATACGCCGGCCCAACGGGCTACCCAGTTGCGCGGTGGTTGTCGCCTCACGTTCGTCTGTGGTCGCTCTCGTGCAGTGGATCCCGCACGCCGCAGTGCCTCGTGTGGAAATGCGTCCGCTACCGGCCGGATCTCCTGCATGAGGCGGAGCAACAGAACCCAAACGCGGCGCAACAGAGCCCCAACGCGGAGCAACAAAACCTCGCCGCGGAACAACAGAACCCCGGAGACGCGAACAGGGGCCGCGCCCGAAGGCGCGACCCCTGTTCGAATACCCCGTCCGAGGCGGAGGACTTAGAAGTCCATGCCACCGGTCGGATCGCCGGCGGGAGCGGCAGCAGCCGGCTCCGGCTTGTCGGCGACGACGGCCTCGGTGGTGAGGAAGAGACCTGCGATCGACGCCGCGTTCTGCAGTGCCGAGCGGGTGACCTTCGCCGGGTCGAGGATGCCCTGAGCCACGAGATCGCCGTACTCGCCGGTCGCGGCGTTCAGGCCATGGCCGATCGCGAGGTTCGCGACGCGGTCGGCGACCACGCCGGGCTCGAGACCAGCGTTGAGCGCGATCTGGCGCAGCGGCGCCTCGATGGCGGTCTGCACGATCTTCGCACCGACGGCTTCGTCACCCGAGAGCTCGAGGCTCTCGAAGACGTCCTTGCCGGCCTGGATGAGCGCGACGCCACCACCGGGCAGCACGCCCTCGTCGACGGCGGCCTTCGCGTTGCGCACTGCGTCCTCGATGCGGTGCTTGCGCTCCTTCAGCTCGACCTCGGTCGCAGCGCCGGCCTTGATGACGGCGACGCCACCGGCGAGCTTCGCGAGGCGCTCCTGGAGCTTCTCGCGGTCGTAGTCGCTGTCGGTGTTCTCGATCTCACGACGGATCTGCGTGACGCGGCCCTGGATGGCCTCCTCGTCGCCGCCGCCCTGAACGATGGTGGTCTCGTCCTTGGTGATGATGACCTTGCGCGCGGTGCCGAGCATGTCGAGGGTCGCGTTCTCCAGCTTGAGGCCGACCTCTTCCGAGATGACCTGGCCGCCGGTGAGGATCGCGATGTCCTGCAGCATGGCCTTGCGGCGATCGCCGAAGCCCGGAGCCTTCACGGCAGCCGACTTGAAGATGCCGCGGATCTTGTTGAGCACCAGGGTGGCGAGCGCTTCGCCCTCGACGTCCTCCGCGAGGATGAGGAGCTGCTTGCCCGACTGGATCACCGGGTCGACGACCGGGAGCAGATCCTTGATGTTCGAGACCTTGCTGTTGACGATGAGGATGTAGGGATCCTCGAAGACCGCCTCCTGGCGATCGGTGTCGGTGACGAAGTACGCCGAGAGGTAGCCCTTGTCGAAGCGCATGCCCTCGGTGAGCTCCAGCTCGGTGCCGAAGGTGTTCGACTCCTCGACGGTGACGACGCCCTCCTTGCCGACCTTGTCGATGGCCTCGGCGATGAGCTGACCGATCTGCTCGTCAGCGGCCGAGATCGATGCGGTAGCCGCGATCTGGTCGGTGGTCTCGATCTCCTGCGCGTTCTCGAGGAGCTTCGCCGAGACGGCTGCGACGGCCTTCTCGATACCCTTCTTGATCGCGATGGGGTCGCTGCCGGCCGAGACATTGCGGAGGCCCTCACGAACGAGCGCCTGAGCGAGCACGGTGGCGGTGGTGGTGCCGTCGCCTGCGACGTCGTCGGTCTTCTTCGCGACCTCCTTGACGAGTTCGGCGCCGATCTTCTCGTACGGATCGTCGAGTTCGATCTCCTTGGCGATGGAGACGCCATCGTTGGTGATCGTGGGAGCGCCCCACTTCTTCTCCAGCACGACGTTGCGGCCGCGCGGTCCGAGCGTCACCTTCACAGCGTCGGCGAGCGTGTTCAGACCCCGCTCGAGCCCACGACGCGCTTCCTCGTCAAACGCAATGATCTTTGCCATGTAATTCGCCCCTCCGGAGGTGTTCGATGTGGTGAGCACCGTGCCGACGCGTCACGCCCGCGCACGGATGTTTAGCACTCAGTCGGATCGACTGCTAAGTCTCATTTTGGCACTCTGGCCCGGGGAGTGCAAGCGTGTCTGCTCGCGCGGAGCGAACATTTCGAGAACGCCCCATAACCACCGCGTGCGTCGGACGTCAACCGGAAACGGTGCCGCCGACTTCCGTTCCGTTCTGCGGAATGTTCGCGGGGTCCGTCGGCAGACCCGTCGCCGGATCGATGGGGAAGCCGGTGCTCGGATCGATGTCCCATCCGGTCGCAGGGTCGATGTCGAGCCCGGTCTCCGGATTGATCTCGCGTCCCGTATCCGGGTTCGTCTCCCGCTCCGGCGCGGCGTCCTCGCCCTCGGCATCCGCAGCGGCCTCGGCATCCGCATCGGTGGCGTTGTCGGCATCGCCCTCGGTGATCTGCGCGGCCTCGTCGAGGCCCGGCCCGGTGTAGTCGGCGCCCAGCAGCACGACGAGCCGAACTCCGTACGACTCGTACTCCTCCGAGGTGTAGGTCGAGACGCCGCCGAGCTTCTCCGCGAGACCCGCGGCGGCTGCGGCGTCATCGGGGCTCGAGTAGAACACCGCGGAGATCGCGACGTCGGTCGTCGCCGCGCTTCCCGAGAACTGGATCTTGCCCCACTGCTCCGCCGTCACGATCTGGTCGAGCGCTGCCGCGAGGTTCTGCGTCGAGGTGCCGTTGAGGATCGCGATCGTCGCTTCGGGATCGAGCTCCGCCTCGACGGTCGGCTCCGCTGATCCGGAGGTCCCACCGGACGAGGTGAGCGGCAGCTTGCCCGATCCCCCGATGCTCTGCACCGCGAGGATGCCCACGGTCGTGAGCACGGCGAAGCCCAGCAGGCCGGCGATGAGGTACTGCCAGATGTACCGGGGCCGCGCGGTGACGCGATGCGCTCCCACCCGGCCGGAATGCTGCACGCGATCGAAGCGGTCCTCCGGGTACGACTGACGGGCAGAGGGACTCTCGGTCCCGTCTTCGGTCGGTCGCGCCACGCGGTATCCTTTCAGATGTCGCCTACATGAAGCCGAGCTCGCGCACCGCGAGATACTGACACACTACAGTGGTGCACCTGCCAGAACGGTGACAGCATCAGAGCGCGCGTCGCGGAATCACGACCGGTCGGCCGGTATCCGGGTCCGAGAGCACGCGCACCGGAGCACCGTAGACCTCGGCGATCCGCTCCTCGGTGAGCACGTCCCCCGGCGCACCGCGCGCGACGAGCGCACCCCCCGCGAGAATCGCGATCTCGTCCGCGTATGCGCCGGCCAGCGACAGGTCGTGCAGCACGACGATCACCGCGCGCCCGCGTTCTGCGAGCCCGCGCGCGATCTGGAGTACTGCTTCCTGGTGCTTCAAGTCGAGTGCGGCGGTCGGCTCGTCGAGCAGCACGACCTTCGTCTCCTGCGCGAGCACGCGGGCGAGCGACACGCGCGCCTTCTCGCCCCCGGAGAGGTGCGGGAACCCCCGCTGCGTCAGATGACCGACGTCGGCGGCAGCGGTCGCCTCGCGGATCGCGCGCTCGTCCTCGTCGGATTCCGGCGTGCCGATCCACGGCGCGCGACCCATGTCGATCACCTGCTGGGCCGTGAACGAGAACGCGACCTGATTGGCCTGGAGCAGCACGGCGCGCGACCGAGCCAGCTCACGAGCGCGCCACTCTCCGAGGCCGCGGCCCTCGAGCTCGACCGTGCCGCTGGTCGGCACGATGTCGCCGGAGAGCACGCTGAGCAGGGTCGACTTGCCGGCACCGTTCGGCCCGACGAGCGCGAGCACTTCCCCGTAGCGCACGTCCATCGTGACGTCGGTGAGAATCGGCAGCGACCCGACATGGTAGTTCACGTGGGCGACTCGCTGCGCGATCGCGCCGCGCCCCTGCGAAGCCTGCTCGGCGGTCATGCCCAGCCTCCCGAACGTCGTCGGTTGCGTCTGATCAGCCAGAAGAAGAAGGGCCCGCCGACGAGCGACGTCAGCATGCCGATCGGCAGATCCGCTCCGTCGACGAGCGTGCGAGCGAGCAGGTCCGCGTAGATCAGCAGCACGGCGCCTCCGAGCAGCGAGCAGACCAGCAGCAGACGGTGGGCCGGGCCGAGGATCATGCGCATGAGGTGCGGCACGACGAGGCCGACGAAAGAGATGACGCCGACGAATGCGACGCCGACCCCGGTCAGCAGGGCGACGAGCACGATCGATAGGATGCGCAGTCGCTCGACGCGCACGCCGAGGTGGGCGGCGGTGCGGTCCCCGAGCGACAGCAGGTCGTACTGCTGGGCGAGCAGGATCGCGATGAAGGCCGCGACTGCAGCGACGACCGCTACGATCCCGACTTCGTTCCAACGGGATCCGTTGAGCGAGCCGAGCTGCCAGAAGACGATCTGCTCGCGGCTGGCGGTGTCTCCGATGAAGGTGAAGAGCGCGAGGCCTGCGCCGGCGAACGCATTGATGGCGACGCCGGTGAGCAGCAACGTCACGATCTCCGTCCTGCCCTGCGCGCGTGCGGTGAGGTACACGATGAAGGTCGCCGCGAGACCGCCGAGGAACGCGAAGACCGCGACGGTCCACCCGCCGAAGGCGGTGATGCCCAGCGTGATGGACGCGGACGCGCCGAGCGCCGCTCCCGACGAGACGCCGACGACGCCCGGCTCCGCCAGCGGGTTGCCGAAGATCGCCTGCATCACGGCGCCGGCGACCGCGAGTGCGGCGCCGACGAGCAGCGACATGGTCACGCGGGGGAAGCGGATCTGCCACAGCGTACGATCCATGAGTTCGTCGGTGGGCGCCCAGAAGTTGGCGATTCCGACCTTCCGCAGCACCGATCCGACCACTTCGGCCGGCCCGATGGAGAGCTGCCCGAGACCCGCCGAGAGAATGATGCCGACGACCATGAGTATCACGGCGGCCGTGATGACGATGGCACCCCGACTGGCGCTGCGGCGGCCGGCGATGCTCTGTACGGGGTGCGTCACGGGGTGCTTTCTCTGGACTGACGGAGGCCGATTCCAAGCGGATCCGGCTGAGGCACGAGCACCCATTCTATCGGCCGGGCCCGCGCCGAGCTGCGGCCCCTACTGGCTTTCGGGGGCGTAGATCGCGCGAGCGAGCGCGTCGAGGATCTCCGCGGATCGGGGGCCGAAGGAGAGCACCGTGCCGTCCTCCATGTCCACGAAGCGGCGGTGCTCGCCCGCGGTGGTCACCGCGATGGCGGGCTTCTCCTCGAGCAGACCGTCCACGCCACCGACCGATTCGATTCCGTGCGACATCACGAGGATGAGATCGGGATTCGCTTTCACGAGGGCCTCGTCCGTCATGGGCTTCATGCCATCCCAGCCCATCTCCGTCGCGACGTCGATGCCGCCGACCGCCTCGATGAGCTGGTCGGCTCCCGACTCCTTGCCGAAGAGGTAGTAGACGCCGGCGGAACCGCGGAGGTATACGAACGCGATCCGCAGTTTGTCACCGGCGGCATCGGGCGCGATCTCGGCGATCTCCGCGATCTTCGCCTCGACCTCGCCGGCGATGCGCTGCGCGAGCTGCTCCCCCGTCTCCGGGCTCCCGTAGATGGCGGCCACCTGCCGCGCGAGCTCCTCGGCGCCGCCGAACGAGGGGTCGTTCTTCACGAAGACGACCTGGATGCCGACGTCCTGCAACTGCTCGATGACGTCGCGCGGCCCGACCGATCCGTCGGTGATCACGACATCGGGATGCAGATCGATGATGGCCTCGGCGTTCACGGTGTGACCGCCGCTCGTGACCCGGGGAAGGTCGGCGAGGCTCCCGAGCGTGGTCGACTGGTCGACACCCACGAGGCTCTCCGCGAAGCCGAGCCCGGCGATCGTGACCGAGATGTTGCCGCCGAGGTCCGCGGCGACGACCTTGTCGGCCCGTTCGACCGTGACCTCCGTGCTGGAGCCGTCGGTCTCGTAGGAGGGAACGGTCGCCGGAAGCGTCTGCGCGGGGTTCTCCGCCACGGGCTCGATCTCGGAGTGCTGCAGCACCGCCGTCGAGGGGCCCTCGTACGCCTTCGGGTCGTCGAGCGTCGTGAGATCGGCGAGCGGTTGCGTGGAGGGCGTCGCAGATGAGGCTTCGTCCGTACCGCTCGATGACGAGGGTGCGGCGCACCCTGCAAGCAGCAGCGAACCGGCGATGAGGGTGGCGACGCCGGCTGCGATCCTCGAACGCATCATCGCTCGTCTCCGAAGAGACGGTCGTTCGCGCGCGCGTCAGTGGGCGAGGCGGGCTCCTCGGCCGGTTCGGCGGCCGGGGCCGCGCTCGGCTTGCCCTTGCGGCCCGCGAGCAGCATGCCGCCCGTCACGCCGATCACGAGGATCGCGATGCCGCCGATGATGATCGGAAGCCACGGAATCGATGCGGGCTCAGCGGCCGGTGCCGCCGTTTCAGCGGTCTCGGGCGCCGGGATGACGCCCTCGGCATCTGCACCGCTCTCCTCGGGTGTGCTCTCGGCGGCCGCACCCCCGGAATCGGCGCAGCTCGCGAACTGCAGATCGAGCGAGATCGGATCGAGATCCTCACCCGCTTCGTAGAACCCGGCGAACGCCTTGGCGCCCGTGTTGGTGAGCGAGGACGGCAGTTCATCGGCCACGAGGGCGTCGTCGGCGACGGGCAGCTGATCCGGCACCGTGACGTCGCCGACCCACTCCTGCGTCGTATCGACCGCGACCGCGCCCTCCATATCCGTGCTCCGAGCATCGAGCAGCAGGGCCGCTTTCCCGTCGCCCTCGAACTCGACCGTGGGGTTCGCGAGCGTGAGATCGAGCACGCCGTCGTGGCCGGTGAAGTGCACGCTGCCCGTGAAGGAGACGCTGCCGACACCGGTCTCGGGGTCGATGCTGCCTGTCGCGCCGCTCCAGGTGAACTCGGGCGTCTCATACGATGCGCCGTCGGCGGTCTCCCATGATCCGTTGGCGATGCTGCCGCTGATGTAGGCGCGGAAGCTCTCCTTCACGCCCCACGACAGGTCGCCGCCGGTGATCTCGCACGCACCGGACTCGCCTTCGGCGCGGAGAGGCTGCGCCTGCGCCGCGGTGGGAGCGAGCAGCAGCCCGCCGAGGATCGCGGCACCCGCGAGGAGTGAGCCGGGGCGGCGGAGTCGGGCGTTCACGAGTGAGCCTCCTGAGTGGTGTGTGATGCGTTCTAAGGTCGGAGCACTAGGCCGCGTTGCGGCGCTGGCGGATGGTGAGGAGCGTCATGCAGGCCGCGATGGCGACGAGCCCCGCGGCGCTCGCCCACCACTCCCAGAGTGCCATGCCGCCCGACGCGGGAACGAGCCCGGCGGAGGTCATGCGATCCACCGCGACGCCGCCCGCGAGCGTCTCCGTGTCGACACCGGCCGACTTCGCGGACTTCTTCTGCTTCGGCTCGACGATGTCGATCACGGCGCCGGCGTTCGTACTGCCCTGAATGGTGATCGTGTGCTCGCCGCTGACGTCCTCGGGCAGGGTGCCCGACCAGCGCACCACGCCGTTCTCGTCCGCGGTTGCGGCATCGTCGAGCACGATCGGATCGGAGTAGAGCACGACCAGCACGCCCTCGTCGTCGGCATCGAAGCCCGACGCCTCGATCTCGATGCGGCCGCCCGGCTTGATCTTGTCGGCGTCCGTGAGCACGGTGACCCCCGTCGTCGCCGGAGGCGTATCGGCCGCGGTGTACTGCTTCTTCTCAGGACTCGAAGCAACGGTCGTCCCAAATGAGACTTTGCTCGCCGCCCCCACTGTGAATGAGAGCGCATCCATGCCCAACGACCCGCCGCCGCTCCCGTTGCCTCCACTGATCGAACCGGCAACCGGCACGCCGCTCCAAGTCACCTCACCATTCGATCCGGTTGCCTTACTCGCCGCACTCAAATCAAGACCGTACTTACGGCCCGAAACAGTGAGAGTCGCCGCGCTCGGGCTCGACACCGAAATCGTAGGGTTGGAGAACACTTCGTTCATCAGGCCCTTGTGAGCGGTGAAGGTCACCACGCCCGAGTACTGGATGGAGCCCGTTTGCGTAGCTGAGTTCCACGAGCCACCATCGGCCTGCGGGAACATATAGGCACCCCCGGCGCTTCCCACACCGTCGGTCAAGATCTTTCCGCCCGATTTCCCTCCGGCGCGCTTGGGATTCGTCGTATAGTCAGCGAACTCGCTCGAGATTCCCCAAGTGAGTGAGCCGGCAGCGGCAGTACTCTCCGAGGATACAGGAGCTGGCTTCGGTGAAGCGGCTGCGGGTTTCTGCGGAGCTTTCGTCCCTTGAAGGGCATCCCACTGCGCAGCGGTGACGACGAGGTCATCTCGGCCGTACAGGTTATCTTTCGTGGGGTTCGAATGCGATCTCCATACGAGAACCTCGTACTCCTTCGACCGTTTGAAACCTTCCTTGGGCGTCACAAATGTGAATGATCCTTCGCCGTTTCGCACTTCGGGCTGATAGAGAAAGTCAACGTAGCCACCCTCCTGCGTCAACGATGCTTCAGTGCCCTTCTCAATGATCGCCACATACACAAGGTCACTCGGCAAATTCGATGCTCGAACGCGTGTTTCGAGACCTTCCGGCACGACTCGGACCTGCTCCACCGAAACGGTACCAGGAGTGGGAGCACCGAAGATCCGAGTCCAGTGATCAGCAGTTACCCGAACTGGAGCGCTGGCGAGCTCGTTCGCTTCGGACTTGCCGTAAGCGATGACGCGGTACGTTGCTCCGCGATCAAGCTTCGACCGCGAAGCGGAAATCTTGGTGTCGAGACGTCCGTCTGATTTCAGCTCAACGGTGTTTGAGACAACAGAGTTGTAGGCGTTCTCGCTTTCCAATGCGAGTGCGACGGTAACGGAGCCTCCTGCGACGTCAGGCGCAAACTGCTCTCCCGTGACCGTGACCGTGAGCCCCTTCTCGGAGGCCGTCAGTACTGCAGCTTGAAGTGACGGCGCACCCTCTTCTCCCTCCGGGAGGACCACGTTCCAATCGATATCAGCCGTTGCCCTCGCATATATACTCGATGGCGTTGGATTACTGCGCGAGGGCCATGTGATTACTTCATAATCTTCGTAAGGCTCGAGCTCCTCGATCGGCACCTCGAGGGTACCTGTAATCGCACCGTCGCGAACCTCCATGGAAATGGCCGTATCGCTAGCCGACACCTGAGACAGATCGGCTCCCACTTTCGAGAGCATTCCGTACACGTGGGGACTATCCTGGCCCGGCAGCTTCTTCACGTCGTCGAATCCGGATCCTGAGATTGAAACGATGAGACCATCGTTCGCCTTCTCCTCCACCTCGACTGTCAGCGTGCGTTGCTGGAGCTCAAGGAAACTCTCGGCATGATCTCCTGACTGTGCAGAGTGCGCAGCCTCGGCCTCAAGGCCGATCTCTTCGCTGCCTTCCATTGCCTCGGCTTCCGGAACCGAACCTTCTGGTGCTGGGTCCATTTGAACTTCAACTCGACGTAATACCGATCGCGGGTCAAGTTCCTCATGTGCGGGCCAGACGACAACGTCGAACGCCTCGCCGTCCTCGAGAGAAGCGCTCGCAATAGAAAGTTCGCCATTATCAGCAGTGAAGTTGCCCGATTCATCAACCGGCACGGTGGCGATCACACCGTCAGCGACTGCTGACGGATGAGCTTCCTGTCCCCGGGGAATCACAGCCGCTTCCACACGCTCGATCCCAGAAGTGGTGGTGTTTTCGGGCGGAAGAATCGACCCGGCCACGGTGAGCTCATAACGGTCACCTGAGTGGGACGCTTGAACGTGAAGCTCGACCCCCGTAACACTCCGCCCCCCTCCGACATGAGAGGAAACCGCCGATTGCGCGTCACTATCGGAAGCGAAAGCGGGGGCGACGTTGAGAATCAACGAACCCGCCACCGCAATTGCGCTAACGAAAGCAATCACGGCCGATCGTGTTCGACTGAGGGTGAGCGGATTCATGCGTACTCCTGACACATAGGCGACGCGGGCCGAGGGAGACAAATTTGCCCCCTTCGGCCCACGTCACCGATACTTCACTTACTGATTGACCCGACGTCGCGTCGCGATGACACCAGCCCCTACGACGAAAGCGAGCAGCGCCGCAATGGCGATTCCCACGAAGTCTCCTCCGCCGGTGGAGGCGAGCTGACTACTGGAACCGTGTTCACCTCCCACGGAAGCGGCCCCTTCAGCACCCTGAGCTGCGTTCGCAGCATTGCTGTCGTTTACGCCCGTCGCACCATCTGCGGGGGTATCCGTACCGGACCCGTCGGCTCCTGATCCAGCGGCGTCGACTGCGGCGGCCGCCACGACGAAAGTCACGGCGGCCTCGCTTCCCGAGGCAGTGGTGAAGATCGCGGTGTGCTCACCCTCGAAACCCTCGGGTACGACGAACTTGAATGCCGCGAACCCATTTGCTCCGGCGAGTTCGGTGCCGAGATCGATTCCGCTCGCCGCAGCCTGCAGCGATACTGCCGCGGCGCCCGCCAAGTCGGGCGCCGATTCGTCCTCGGACTCCTCGGGCGCGCGCGTCGGGTCGATCACGCCGCTCACGTCGGTGCCCACTGCGAACTCGCCGACCTCGAACCGAACGGTAGTTCCAGCCACGATCTTCTGCTCACCGTTCTTGATAGCGGCGGTCGCCGAATCGTGATCGACGGTCCGGATCTCAGCAGACCCCTCAGAATCGGAATAGTTCGGATCGGCTGAAGTGAACACCGCTCGAACATCATGAGTGTCATTGTTCAGCGCCGGAGTCTTCTCGGAGGTCGCCGTTCCCTCAACAACGGGAATCGAGGCTCCGATTTGGACATCATCGATGAAGAACTCGACCGAGCCCGAAGCCGCGGGAGAGACCTCAGCCATGAAAGCAGCGGAAGTGCCCAGTTCCACTGTGTACGGCGCGATCAGTTCAGTGGCGGTCTTCGCTTTCTCGATGGTGAGCATGACACCGTCGGAAACCGATTCCTCGAAGTTTGAATCAGCAGTCGGCGTGAATTTGGCGGTCACATTGTAATTACCAGCGTTCAATCCACCCACGGCGACCGAAGCGCTGCCGTCTACAACCGTGCCAATCCCGACGGATTGTTCCTCGGCGAAGAACTCGACCGTGCCTTCTGCGCCCGGCGTGACTGACGCTTCGAACTTCGCCTCAGTGCCGAACACGGTCGCGGCAGGATCATTCAGTTTGATCGAAGTGGGCGCTTTCTTCACGTTCAGAGAGTGGACCTCCGACTCCGAGGCATCGAATATCTTGTTGTTCTTCGGCGTGAATCGCGCCGTGATCTCGTGTGTTCCCGCGCTCAGTTGATCGACGCTCACGCTCGCGCTGCCAAGCAGCAGCGTCTGAGGAATTCCCAATGGAGTTTCATCGGCATAGAAAGTCACGGTGCCCTCCGCGTTTACCGGAGTAACCGCGGCTGAGAGCTGTACCCGATCTCCAAAAACGCTTTCGGATTGCGCAGTCACCGCGACGGAAGTGTCTTTTGCGGGCGCAAAGCTCAGCACGGCCTTCGCATCCTGGCCGCGGTCAGCCATTGCCGTGTGATTGGCTGCCGTGAAGACCGCGGTGGCGGCTGCATCGAGAGCTCGCACATCGAACGAAGTAGTGAAATTGCCCTCAGCGTCGAACTGAAGCGGCTGCGGATCGCCTGCCTTCGTCTTAGCACCGTGCGCGTAAACGACCTTTGCGCCCTTTTGGCAATTCAGTGCATGGTCGAAAAGGTTTGTGGGAAGCTCGACATCCGAGCAGAGGAAGATGTAGATCGCCTGCTTCGGGTTGTAGCCGGAGCCGATTACGGTGACCGTCGCGCCGGCGGGGTCGAGATCCGAGGCATCCGAAACGGAGAGCTTCGGCGTGTAGACCACGGGGAATACGATGTCCCACTGCGCAGCTGAGACCTCCAAGGCAGTCCTGGCGTAGAGGGTCTCTGCGGTAGGCAGCGTCCGATGCGCCCAAGCGATGACCTCGTAGCTCTTCGTGCGATCCAGGTCTTTCGCATCGATGTGCATCGAAGCTTCGGCCACACCGTCAACGAAGTCGGAAGCGGAGATCAGCGTGGCGCCGAGACCCGGATTTTCCTGGGTGAGTTCGCCAGCAGTGCCTTCTTCAATCAACGACAGGTAGGTTCCTGGGCTGTTTACCGGAGGATTCGAGACGGTGGCTTCGATCGTCAGGCTGCCCTCTGCGGGAAGAACCGACAGGTCGAGGCTTGTTGCGGGAACCTCGGGTGCTGCCGGGAAGAGTGCGTCCCAGTCGATGGTCACGCCCGCCCGCGCGTACAAGTTCTCGTTCGTGGGGTTCGAACGCGACGGCCAGGAGATCAACTCGTACGTCTTCGTGCGGTCCAGCTCTGCTACAGGAACGGGCAGCGTTCCGGATACCCCGCCGTCGACCACAGAAAGCGAAATCGATGTGTCGCTCTGTTCAACCTTTGAGAGGTCCGCACCCACCTCGGAAAGCTTTACGTACACGTGAGGCTCACTCTGACCCTGCAACATTTGCACATCGTCGAATCCGGATCCCGTAACCGCGATGTCGACGCGCTCATTCGCAACCGCAGTTGCAACGCCGCTGATCGTGGGTACCGCTGGTGCCGGCGGGAAGAGTGCGTCCCAGTCGATGGTCACGCCCGCCCGCGCGTACAAGTTCTCGTTCGTGGGGTTCGAACGCGACGGCCAGGAGATCAACTCGTACGTCTTCGTGCGGTCCAGCTCTGCTACAGGAACGGGCAGCGTTCCGGATACCCCGCCGTCGACCACAGAAAGCGAAATCGATGTGTCGCTCTGTTCAACCTTTGAGAGGTCCGCACCCACCTCGGAAAGCTTTACGTACACGTGAGGCTCACTCTGACCCTGCAACATTTGCACATCGTCGAATCCGGATCCCGTAACCGCGATGTCGACGCGCTCATTCGCAACCGCAGTTGCAACGCCGCTGATCGTGGGCGCATCGGCGGCGTTCGCCGCAGCGGGCGCGAGCGCCAGGCCGCTGGCGACGAGCAAGCCCATCGTCGCGGTGGCGAGCACGCGTCGCCAGTTCTTTTGTGCAGTCATTACGAGTGCACTCCTTTTCTGTTGGTATTGGCCACCGCGCAAACAGCAACCCGCTCATCGGATTGAACTGAGGTTCCCCTAACCTCCAGTACCGCCCTTTAGTCTGACGATTTTCATCAGACGATGCAACTCTTACCCTTACTTCAGGGTCCGCACAGGTGAATCTCACCAAGCCCATGTCGCTCCGCACAGCGCGAACGCCGCACCCGGCCCGCATCCATTCCCGCGGCGTACACTGGGCTGGCCGATCCACGCCACCGAATCCCATCACACCGGAGGTCGCCATGAGCAAGCCCATCAATTCGGCCGACTACCCGTTCCAGCTCAGCGAGAGCGAATGGCGCGATCGGCTCGCGCCCGATGAGTACGCCGTCCTCCGCAACCAGGGCACCGAGCGCGCGGGAACCGGGGAGCTCCTCGATGAAGAACGCGACGGGCTGTACCGCTGCCGAGCCTGCGGCAACGAGCTGTTCGTCGCGGGCACCAAGTTCGACTCGGGGTGCGGCTGGCCGAGCTTTTACGAGAGCGTTCGCCCGAGCGCGGTGGAGCTGCTCGAGGATCGCAGCCTCGGCATGGTCCGCACCGAAGTGCGCTGCGCGCAGTGCGGGTCGCACCTCGGCCATGTCTTCCCCGACGGCTTCGGCACCCCCACGGGCGACCGCTACTGCATGAACTCGCTCTCGCTGAGCTTCGAGCCCGGCGCCCGACCCGAAGACGCATGAGCGAGTTCGGCGGCCCGGCGTACCGCGCGCTACGGCGCCGGCGCTCCCACTCGAAGGTGACCGACGAGGCGCCGAGCCGGGAGGAGCTCGAGGAGTACGTAGCCGTCATGGCAAGCGTCTCCGATCACTCCCGCATGCGCCCCTGGCGCATCATCGAGCTGCGCGGCAAGGATCGCAAGAAGCTCGCCAAAGGGCTCGCGAAGGCGTCGGGCGAGGATCGCGGCAAGCACATCGCGAAGATGACGCGCGCCCCGCTGGTGCTCGTCATCGTGGTCAGCCCGGGCGACACCCGCAAGGTGCCGCTCTGGGAGCAGGAGGCCGTCGCGAGCGGCGTCGCGCACCTCCTCGGCCTGCTTCTACACGAATCAGGGTGGGGCTCGATCTGGAAGAGCGGGTCGCACACGCGCAGCAAGGCCGTGCGCAAGTCGCTCGGCGTGAAGAAGCCCGAATATCTGCTCGGCTGGTTGCATGTGGGCGGGATCCCCGAGCGCGATCGTGCCGAGAAGCCGCGCAAGCCGCTGGACCTCGACCGGCACCTCAGCGGCCCGAGCTAGGCGTTCGCCGCTCGACGCCTGCCGGGGAGCGCAGCGATCACGACGGCGAGCAGCGCCACCGCCGAACCCGCGATCATGCCCTGGGTCAGCCCTCCCCCGAGCGGCGCGCCCGCCTCGAAGGCGACCGAGGCGAGCAGTTGCCCCGCGACGTTCGACATGCTGAGCAGCAGCACGCCCGCGGTGCGCACGAGCATGGCGGCAACCGCGATGAAGAGCGTGCCGATCACTCCGCCGATGTAGAAGTAGGGCGCCGACGGCCACTGCGTCGGCCACCCTTGGACGGCGACGGAGACCGCAGCCATCACGACGAGGATCGCCGTGCCCACGACGAAGTTCACGAACGTCGAGGTGACCGCGCTCTGCGCTGCGGCGCGCACCAGGCCGTTCACCATCGACTGAGCCGAGACGCCGACACCGATGATGACGGGAAATACGATCAGCCAGGCTCCCTGCACACCGCCGAACCCCACCGACAGCGCGACGGCCACGATCGCCAGTACGGTTCCCACGACTCGCATCGGGGTCGGGTCGATGCGCCCGCCCGGGCCGAGACCCGCGCGATCGAGGATCAGGCCGCCGAGCACCTGACCGGCGACGATGCCGACGGTGAACAGCGCGAGTCCCATGATCGGGGTGACGAGCCCCTGGGCGAGCACGAAGAAGGCGCCGCCGGCGCCGCCGAACAGTGTCCACACCGGAAGCGCTCTCGAACGCACCTCGGCTCGCAGGCGGGACAGGCCCGTGCGACCCCGGCGCGTCGCGAGTACCGCGATGCACATGACGATGAGCCCGGACCCGAAGGAGACCGCCGCCGTGACGTACCCGTTGCCGAGCTCTTGGCTCAGCCCGCCGTTGATGCGCGACTGCACCGCGACGAGCACGCCCGCGAGCCCCGACCCGATGAGGGCGGCCCAGACGGGGAACTTGGAGTGCGGCACTCGCTCAACCTTACTCCGGCTGAGCGCCTCGATTTCCTATCTGCGCGACGAACTCCTATGAGAATGACGCCCACCGCGTGGGTTCTCGGCGCTCGAATAGGAACTCGACGGAATCGGAAGCGAAGCGAATGGAGCCGCCTGTCGGACTCGAACCGACCACCTGCGCTTTACAAGGGCGCTGCTCTACCAGATGAGCTAAGGCGGCATGGGGGCGGACGAATGCTCGACCGCCCCGACTATCTTACTCTGAGTCTGCCTTACTCGGAGTCGGCCGATGCGTCAGCCGACTCGTCGGCCGCCGCATCCTGCTGCTCGAGCTCGCTCTTGACCTTCAGCAGGTACGACTCGAGATCGCCGTCGCGGCTCTGGCTCCACTGCTGACCATTGACGATCACAGTCGGGGTGCTCACGAGCCGCTGCGGATCGCCGGCGTTCTGCAGGGTGACCCCGTCGGCGCCGAGCATCTGCGCGCCGTCTGCGAGTCCGAGGATGCCTTCTTCGCTGACCTGCTTGTAGTTCGCGGAGATGAAGCTCGCGAAGGTGCGATCCTTGACGCACTGGCGCAGCTCGGTGGTGGCCTCGGCTCCGGCGGCTTCGGCCTGCTCGATGAGCTGGTCGTCGGTGAGACCGGTGGTGCTCTCCGCCGGCTGGACATCCGCGCTCAGCAGCAGGTTGTTCAGCTCGAACGCGTGATCGGGCTGCTGTTCGACGACGCACGCGAACAGGTTCGCGGCGCGTGTCGAGTACTTCGAGCCGAGTGAGGCGTTGTCGAGGAAGTTCAGCGGGTACACCGTGAGCTCGACATCGCCGGCGCCCACATAGTTCTCGAGCATGGTGCCGTACTGCTGCTCGAACTGGCCGCAGTAGGGGCACATGTAGTCGGCGTATACGGTGACCTCGACGGGCAGTTCATCGAAGTTCGACTCGGGAGCGACGCGTTCCTCGCCGGGCTGTAGCGCGGGGCCGGTGACGACCTTGAGGTCCTTGCCGAACGTGACGCCGCCCGACGCCATGTTCTCCGGCCCGGGGCCGGCGGGCTTGATCGACTGCGTGAGCACGAGAGCGACGATCGCGAGCACGGCGATCACGCCGACGGCGATACCGCCCTGCAGGAAGAGGCGATTGCGCTTCTCCCGCTTCTTCTCCTGCTCGCGTGCTGCAGCAGCCTCGACGCGCGCTTGAGCGCGCCGCTCGTTCTTCGTGGGACGTGGGTTCGTCTCGTTTGCCATGAGGTTCTCTCAGTCGGTCCGCCGAAGCGGATCACGGATCAGATCGGAGGGCGCAAGCGCCTTACTTCTTCTTCGCGGAGCGGCGGTCGGCACGGTTCGTGGATCCGTTGCCCGACTGCTGCCCGAATGCACCGCGGGCCTGCTGCGCGGACTTCCCCGCTGCCGCCTTCGGCGCTTCTGCACCGGTGACGGCGGGGGCGCCGTCCTCATTCGGCGCGCTGTAGCTAAGCTTCGACTGATCGGTCGTCTGCTCTGCCTCGAGCCCGCCGCCTTCCAGATGCACGTGGTCTTGCGGGCCCTCTGCAGGTCGCACCTTGACCTCGAGGTTGTAGAGCAGCCCCATGGACTCCTCCTTGATCTGCCCCATCATGCCCTCGAAGAGGGTGAAGCCCTCGCGCTGGTACTCCACGAGCGGATCTCGCTGGGCCATCGCGCGCAGGCCGATGCCCTCCTTGAGATACTCCATCTCGTACAGGTGATCGCGCCAACGGCGGTCGATGGTGGCGAGCACGACACGGCGCTCGAGTTCGCGCATCGCCTCGCTCCCCAGCGTCTCCTCGCGCTTCGTGTAGGCGACCTCCGCATCGGAGAGGATCTCCCGACGCAGGAATGCCCGATCGACGCGGCGGGATCCACCGGCTTCCGCGACCAGCTCATCGATGGTGAGGCCCACCGGGTACACCTGGCGAAGGTCGTTGAAGAGCGCATCGAAGTCCCACTCCCCCTCGTGACCGTGGGAGTCGAGGATCGCGTCGATCGTCTGCTCGCGGAAGGCGTCGATGCGCGGCTCGATCTCCTCGCCATCCAGGATCTGCTGACGGTCGCTGTAGATCGCCTTGCGCTGGCGGTCGAGAACGTCGTCGTACTTCAGCACGTTCTTGCGGATCTCGGCATTGCGCTGCTCGACCTGGCTCTGGGCGCTCTGGATGGCGCGCGACACGACCTTCGACTCGATCGCGAGATCGTCGGGGAAGCTGTCGCGGTTCATCAGCGCGGCCGCAGCGCCGGAGTTGAAGAGTCGCATGAGGTCGTCACCCAGCGACAGGTAGAAGCGGCTCTCGCCCGGATCACCCTGACGGCCGGAACGACCGCGCAGCTGGTTGTCGATGCGCCGCGATTCATGGCGCTCGGTGCCGAGCACGTACAGACCGCCGACCTCGATGACCTTCTCGGCCTCCGAGCTCACGGTCTCCTTGACCGCCGCGAACACGTCGTCCCACGCCGCCTCGTAGGCATCCGGATCATCGTCCGTCGACAGGCCCCGCGAAGCCATCTCCTGCACGGCGAGGAACTCGGCGTTGCCGCCGAGCATGATGTCGGTGCCGCGGCCCGCCATGTTCGTGGCCACCGTCACCGAGCCGAGGCGACCCGCCTGCGCGATGATCGCGGCCTCGCGAGCATGGTTCTTCGCGTTCAGCACCTCGTGGCGCACGCCGGCCTTCGCGAGCAGCCGGGAGAGGTACTCGCTCTTCTCGACGCTGGTCGTGCCGACCAGCACGGGCTGGCCCTTCTCGTGACGCTCCGCGATGTCGACGACGACCTGCGCGAACTTCGCCTCCTCGTTCTTGTACACGAGGTCGGGCTGATCCTTGCGCTGCATCGAGCGGTTGGTCGGGATCGGCACGACGCCGAGTCCGTACGTCGACATGAACTCGCTCGCCTCGGTCTCGGCGGTACCCGTCATGCCCGAGAGCTTCTCGTAGAGGCGGAAGTAGTTCTGCAGCGTCACCGTGGCGAGCATCTGGTTCTCGGCCTTGACCTGCACCCCTTCCTTCGCCTCGATCGCCTGGTGCATGCCCTCGTTGTAGCGGCGCCCCGCCAGGATGCGGCCGGTGTGCTCGTCGACGATCAGCACCTCGCCGTTGAGCACGACGTAGTCCTTGTCGCGTGTGAAGAGGGCGCTCGCCTTGATGGAGTTGTTCAGGAACGAGATCAGCGGTGTGTTCACCGATTCGTAGAGGTTGGTGATGCCGAGGTGATCCTCGACCTTCTCGATGCCGGGTTCGAGCACGCCGACCGTGCGCTTCTTCTCGTCGACCTCGAAATCGACGCCCGCCTCGAGCTTGCGCGCGATGCGCGCGAACTCCGCGAACCACCGGTTGGCCTCGCCCGAAGCGGGGCCCGAGATGATGAGGGGCGTGCGGGCCTCGTCAATGAGGATCGAGTCGACCTCGTCGATGATGGCGAAGAAGTGCCCGCGCTGCACGCGCTCCGACGAGGCGGAGGCCATGTTGTCGCGCAGGTAGTCGAAGCCGAACTCGTTGTTCGTGCCGTACGTGATGTCGGCGTTGTACTGCTCGCGACGCGTCGCGGGATCCTGGCCGGAGACGATGCAGCCCGTCGTGAGCCCCAGCGCACGGAAGACGCGCCCCATGAGCTCGCTCTGGTACGTCGCGAGGTAGTCGTTGACCGTGACGATGTGCACGCCCTTGCCCGCGAGAGCGTTCAGGTACGCGGGCATCGTTGCGACGAGCGTCTTGCCCTCACCGGTCTTCATCTCGGAGATGTTGCCGTTGTGAAGGTTGGCGCCACCCATGATCTGCACCGGGAACGGATTCAGGCCGATCGTGCGCTTCGCCGCCTCGCGAACCGCGGCGAATGCCTCGGGCAGCAGATCGTCGAGTGTCTCGCCCTTCTCGAGGCGCTCGCGGAATTCCGTGGTCTCCTCGCGAAGCTCTTCGTCGCTGAGGTCTGCGAAGGTGCTCTCCAGATTCGCTACGAGCTTCGCCTGCCGCTCGAGCTTCTTCAGGATGCGTCCTTCGCCGACGCGAAGAAGCTTCTCGAGAACTGTCGCCACGTTGTCTCTCCTGTACGTTCCGCGCGGTGTGGTTGCCCAGGGTTCGGGATCACCGCCGTTGCCACAATGTGACAACTCCTCAGCTTAGCAACGGCATGCTCACTCCCGGCTGAGGAGATGCCAATATGGAGTCGCGGTACGTCTCGGCCCTCGGGAGCGCGAGGTCCCGCTTCGCGCATCACCGATCGAAGGGACTCCATGCCGCAGGCAGAGGGAGAGGCGCTCGTGGTGCTCCCCACCTACAACGAGCGCGCTTCGCTGACCGCGGTCGTCAGCGGCATCCGCGATCGTCTTCCGTCCGCGCACATCCTCATCATCGACGACGGGAGCCCGGACGGAACCGGGGTCTTGGCCGACGAGATATCCCGGAGCGACGAGCTGGTGTCGGTGCATCATCGCACCGGAAAGCTCGGGCTGGGAACCGCGTACGTGCACGGCTTCGGCGTCGCGATCAGCAGCGGCTATCGCTTCGTCGTGGCAATGGACGCCGACGGGTCGCATCAGGCGAGGGATCTGCCCGCACTGATCGCCGCCGCCCGGGCCGGAGCCGGGCTCACGATCGGGACGAGATGGATCGACGGCGGGCGCATCGTGAACTGGCCGGCCCATCGCCGCTGGATCTCTCGCGGCGGCACCTGGTTCGCCCGCGCCGTACTCGGCTCGCGATTGCACGACCTGACGAGCGGCTTCCGGGTCGCCGACGTCGACTGGCTCCGCCGCATCGACCTCTCGACGCTCGACTCTCAGGGGTACGGGTTCCAGGTGGAGACGGCTTGGAGACTCGAACAACTCGGATGCCCGATCGCCGAGGTTCCCATCACCTTCGTCGAGCGCGCCGACGGTCGTTCGAAGATGACGTTCGGCATCGTGCTCGAAGCATTCGGCAATGTACTGCGCTGGGGATGGGACGCGCGCCGCACACGCACGTCCGCCGGTTGAGCGGGTCGGAGCCGTGTCGTCGGAGGACGACCCGCTCCGACCGCCCGACCGGCGGACGGTGAGCGATGCGATTACGCGGTCTCTGAGAGCGAGATCACCCCGTAGTTCCAGCCCTTGCGGCGGTACACCACGCTCGGGCTTCCGCCCTCCTCTTCGATGAAGAGGAAGAAGTCATGGCCGACGAGTTCCATGCGGTCGACGGCGTCTTCGACGCCCATGCGCTCCGCGGGGAATTCCTTCGTGCGGATGACGACCGGCGAGTAGTCCTGCTCCTCCGAGTTCACGACCGGCACCTCTCCGGTCGCGACGGCCTCGAGCACTTCGAGGGGGGCGGGAGTGACATCGATCGTTTTGAAGTCGTTCGCTGCAGCGTCTGCGAGCGACGTGCGTCCGCGGCCGCGGCGATCCTGTCGCTTGTCCTTCATGCGACGAATGCGCTCGAGTACGCGCCCGTAGGCGATGTCGAACGCCGAGTACTTGTCCCCACCAGCCGATTCGGCGCGAATCACAGGCCCGGGGCCGATGAGAGTGATCTCGACGTGATCACCGTGTTGCGGGCTCCGATCGCTCTGCCGGGAGACTCTCACTTCGAACGCCTGGGCCCGGGGCAGCAGCCCCTCGACCTTGTCCGTCTTCGCTTCGACATAACTCTCGAAGCGATCGGTAATCCCGACGTTCTTGCCGCGGATGTTCACGTCCATGGTGACCTCCCCTATAACTCAGGCGGGTGTGCCATCTGGCGCACCGTTACGCCTTTCTCGAACTCTACTCCACTCGCGCGACGCGATTCCACCTCCTCAGAATTTCATCCGCGACTTCGCAGGATCCTCTGTCGCATCGCGCCGTTCGGCGATGCACAGCGCGACCATCGCGACGACGTTCGCACCCGCCTGCTCCAGTGCCTCTCGCCCGGCTCGCATGCTCGCCCCGGTCGTGATGATGTCGTCGACGAGCACGACGCTGCGGCCGCGAAGGAGGCGTCGAACCGACGAGCGCACGGCGATCCGCCGCGCATTCCGCTCCCGCTCCGATGCCCGCAGGCCGACCTGCCCGACGCGGCCACTGGTCGTTCGCAGGGCGCGCACGCGCAGCGCTGGCGCACGCGGCACTCGGAGCGCGGCAGCGATGAGCTGATCGAGGTGACGGTACCCCCGCTTGCGCTCGCCGCGCGGGCGGGAGGGCATCGGCACGACGATCGGTGCGCTGGACGGCCCGTGGGCGTGCGTCGATGCGAGCCGTATCGCCTGCAGCAGCGGAGCCCGCAGCTCGTCGGCCAGCAGTCGGCAGAACCCGACGCGCCCGTCGTGCTTGAACGCCACGAGCACAGCGCGCAACGGCCCCGCGTAGGCGCCGCGCACCAGACAGGCGACCCCATCGAGCTCGCGCGTCGGCATTTCGGGCAGCTCGCGCAATCGCGCGCGGCAATCCGTGCAGCAGTCCCGGTCATCCGCCCCGCAAGCGACGCACGCGGTCGGCCACACGAGTGCGGCGAGATCGAGCGCCACTTCATGCAGTCGGGACAGACTGGGCAGTCGGGGCAGACGGGGCAGACGGGAGGAGACCATGCTTCCAGCGTGCTTCACCGCGCGCCGCGATCTCGTCGTCAGCGTGAACCGGTGGGGAACGTGCGTCTCACCGTCGAGAGCGGACCCGTGTGGGCGAAGATCGGAGCGATCACCCGTGCTTCGCGAGCAACTCGATGCCCGTCAGGGCGCGCTGCCACCCGCTTCCCTGGGAGCTGTAGAGATCGCCCTTCGAACTCAGTACCCGGAGCTGAGAGCGCGCGGATCCGCCGGCGAGTTGCACACCGCCCTGCACGCCGCCCTGCTCGGATGAGATCAGACCGACCCCGCCGATGGTGACCCGGCTCGTCGAGTCGGCTTTGGAGAGCACGGCGAATCGGGTCTGCCCGACCCAGTCCAGGTCGACCGGATCTCCGGTCGTCCACAACTGCACATCGGCCTCGTCGGTGGTGCGCACCGGCACCCCATCGGCGTCTCGCTCCACACCGGCGACCAGCACCTGGCTCCCCTGCTCGTCGCGCACGAGTGCCGCGATGCGCATCCCGTCCGGCGACAGGCGCACGGCGACCGGCGTTCGACCTGCGAGCCAGGGGGCGGCGACCTCCGTCACCGCTCCATCGCGGGTCACGGCACGCAGGGTCTGCGGAGCCGTCGCCTGCACCGTCCACACGTAGTCGAAGATGTCGAACATCGGAGCCAGGAGTCCTGCGCGCTCGTCGATCGGCACGACACCGAGGGCGTCCACGCGGGTGATGCCCCGCGCATTGCGGATCGCAGCGGCAGTGGATTCGGGGTTCAACGTGATCGCGCTCGGGTCGTACTCGCTCAGCGACGTCGCGAACCCCGGCATCTCCACGAATTGGCCGGCCACGATCGTGCCGAACTGCTCCCCCACGAGCACGGCGGGGTCGGTGACGTCGTTGAGCAGGCGCGGCGCCACCGCGTCGCTCCGGGCTTCGGAGCGGATCTGCGTGCCTTCGGCCGACAGGTCGTACCCGTTCACGCTCTGCACCGTCTGCAGGCTCAGCCGCAACTGCTGGCGCACTTCGGCCATCGCCATCGGGCTCGCCTCCAGCAGATTCCCCGAAAGGTCGATCTGCGCTCGGCCGTTCTCGATCGGTACCGAGTTTGTGACGAGCGTCGTCCCCGTCGGGAAGCCGCTGTGCAGTACGCCCGACATGCGCTCCCCGGGTCCCTCGAGCAGTGCGCTGACGATCTCCGTCGGCAACGCGGCGCGGGTCATGAACCAGCGCGTCTCGGGCACCATGATCTCCCCCGGGCCGACGAAGTACAGCTGGTGGGGCGCCCAGATCGCCGTGAACGTCGTCGTATCCAGGATGATGCCGTTCGGAGCCGACGAGATCCGCCATTCGCCGCCGATGCGCTCGAGCTCGAATCGCAGCTCCGTGTTCGCGCCCGGCTCGACCGGCAGCATGAATCCCTCTGCGTCGACTTTGGCGAGCGCAGAGACCTCGAGCGTGCCGGATCCGTCGTCGTTCGCCGTGTACGGGCGGCTGCCGTCGTCGACGAGCACGTTCGACGAGGGGTCCCACTGCTTCGCGTAGTCGGGCGACAGGAATTCCCGGGCGGTGGCGTAGTCCTCAGCACTCGACACCGCTGCGAGCACGAAGCCGCGCACGACGTCCTCCTGGGACGACCCCTCGGCCGGCCCCGCCGCGTTGAACTGCACCGGCTGCTCCGCCTGCTCCAGGTCTTCGGCTCCGACCTGCACCGGGCCGGAGGTCGGGATCGTGTTGCAGGCGGTGAGCACGAGCGACGCGATCGCGAGGATCGCGAGGGCTATCGCCCTCGCAGGCGCACGCCCGTTCACCCTCGCCCGACTCCGAAATCGATTCACTTTCGGCCTTCCTTCCGGATCCGTCGCCCCGGCCGCCTGAGCCAACCACCCGTCGCGCGCGGGTCGCTCTGGTCGGCCGTGATGTCCTCGGGGATCAGCGGGAGCGGAGACATGAAACTCGTGACGCTCTCGCCGCGCGGCAGGGTGAGCCTGAAGTTCGTTCCGACGCCGAGCTGCGACCACGCCTCCAGAATGCCGCCGTGCACCGCCGCGTCCTCCTGAGCGATCGCGAGTCCGAGACCTGTGCCGCCGAGCGTCCGCTTCCGCGACGGGTCCGCGCGCCAGAAGCGATCGAACACGTGCGCCAGGTCCTCCTCTTTCATTCCGATGCCCCAATCCCGCACCGACAGAGATACGGCACTGGCGTTCGAATCGATCGAGACCAGAATGCTGCCACCCTCGCCGTGCTCGATCGCGTTGCCGACGAGATTCGAGACGATGCGGCGAATGCGACGCGCGTCGACATCGATCGGCGCGTACCCGCCCAGAGCACGGACTTCGATGATTCCCGGCGAGAGCGGCTGCAGCCCCTCGACCACCTCCGTCGCCAGGGATACGAGGTTGGTGGGCTCCGTCTCGAGGGTGACCCGCCCGGCGTCGTACCTCGAGATCTCGAGCAGGTCTTCGAGCAACGACTCGAACCGGTCGATCTGCGCCCCGAGCACCTCGACGGCGCGCTGCTGACCGGGCTCGAGGCCCTGCGTGCTCCCCTGGAGCACCTGGCTGGCGAGGCGAACCGTCGTCAGGGGGGTGCGCAATTCGTGCGAGACGTCGGAGACGAAGCGCTGCTGCATCTCCGAGAGCTGGTCGAGCTCTTGGATGCGCATCTGCAGGGTCTCGGCCATGTCGTTGAAGCCCTCGGAGAGCACGTCGAAGTGCTCGTCGTTCTGCAGCGGCATCCGGGCGTCGCTCTCGCCGGAGGCGAGACGGCGGCTCGCCGCAGCGGCGGATCGGATCGGCCGGAAGACGATGCGCGACATGATCCACACGAGCACACCGATGAACGCCATCATCGCCGCAGCCGTGATCAGCAGCGTCCGCTGCACAAACGACAGCGTGTCCTGCGTGTCGGCGAGGTTGTATCCGATGAAGAGGTCGTAGGTGCCCGCTCCCGCCGGGAACGTCACGCTCGAGCCCACGACGATGCCGGGGGCCGGCGACCCGTCCTCCTCGATGAAGGTGACCGCCTGCCAATGCTGCGCCGCGGTTCCCTCCTCGACGGCGTGCGAGAGCTCAGGGGTGACGGCCTCGGGCAGCAGAGAACTCGTGAACGACGGCGGAGGAGCATCGGCGAACGGCTCCTGCCCGGCCTGTCTGCGCAGATACACCATCTGGCTCGATGTCGTGTCTCGCACGGTTCGGCGCACGGACGCCGCGAGCGTCGAGAGCGCTCCGCGATCCGACGCCTCGGACGCGTCGATCTGCCGCTGCGCGGCGAGCGTCGCACGCGCGGAATCCTGCAGAGCCTGCTCCTGGCGGGAGGAGTACAGGTCGCTCGCGACGCTGCCGAGGATGAAGAGGCCGGCGGTCAGCACGATGAAGCCCGTGACGAGGCCCGTCACCGTCATGGTGCGCACCATGAGCGACCGACGCCATCGGGCGCGGAATCGCCCGAGCACCGGCTCCGAGAACCGCAGCCAGCGCAATCGCGCCCGCCGCAGGGCGGTGACGATGCGGGAGCGGCGGGCGCGCGTCATTGCGCTCGCCTACTCGACGGCGGTGCCGGCCCGGTACCCGACGCCCCGCACGGTCGTGACGATGGTCGGGTGATCGGGATCCTGCTCGATCTTCGCGCGCAGGCGCTGCACGTGCACGTTCACCAGGCGCGTGTCCGCCTTGTACTGGTAGCCCCACACCTTCTCGAGCAGCACCTCGCGCGTGAACACCTGCTGCGGTTTGCGGGCCAGGATCGCGAGCAGGTCGAACTCGAGCGGGGTCAGCGGAATGGGCTGCGAGCCGCGTCGCACCTCGTGCGCCGACACGTCGATCGTCAGGTCGCCGATGCGCAGCGACTCCGCGCTCTCCTGCTGCGGCTCGCGCAGACGCGCGCGGATCCGGGCGATGAGCTCCGCCGGGTTGAACGGCTTCACGACGTAGTCGTCCGCACCCGCTTCGAGGCCCCGAACGACGTCGCGGGTATCGGTGCGGGCGGTCAGCATGATGATCGGGGTGCCCGACTCGGCCCGGATCTTCTCGGCGACCTCGATGCCGTCGAGGCCGGGCAGCATGACATCGAGCAGCACGAGGTCGGGGCGCATGTCGCGGAAGCGCTCGACAGCATCCGTGCCATCGGCCGAGTGCTCCGTGACGAATCCTTCGGCCTGCAGCACCATCCCCAGCATTTCGGCCAGAGCTCTGTCGTCGTCTACCACCAAGATGCGCGCGCTCATGGCTCCATTATGTCTGCAAAGCTTCAGGATCCGCGGAGTGTCGCCCCGCTCGCCCCTCTCGGCGAACCGCGCCCCGGCCGCGCGGCGGCGTCAGTAGTGCTCGAACCGACCGGGTACCAAGTCCCACGGGTCGGCGCCGAGGTACTCGCACGCGGCGCGGTACACGCAGTACTCGAGGAACGCGCGCCGATGCTCGGCGTCGTCGACGTGCAGCGTCTTCGCCCGCTGGATCGGCATGCGGTACAGCACGATGCTCTTCGACGGCCGGTCGATCATGTAGAGGAGTGGAAGCTGGCTCTCGCCATCGCCCGAGGGCGCGGTCTGGAAGCCGAAGCGCACCCCCTGCAACTCATCGGCGAGGTACCCCTGCACCACTTCCACAGCGGCGCGAGCATCCGCTTCGAATCTGCGGAAGCGGCCCTCGGGGTCGGGGAGCGTCGGCCCGGTCAGCGAGGATCGGATCGGACGTCGTCCATGCCGCGAAGCC
This sequence comes from Leucobacter sp. USCH14, assembly GCF_037619215.1. Lineage (NCBI taxonomy): Bacteria > Bacillati > Actinomycetota > Actinomycetes > Micrococcales > Microbacteriaceae > Leucobacter > Leucobacter sp. USCH14. The sequence continues at coordinate 203,625 of NZ_JAQPZP010000001.1, read as the reverse complement.
CGAGCACGGGACGGAGCTGCGGGAGTGCCCCGTGAGGAGGCTCGTCGACGACCGAACATGCCTTCAGTGTACGTCGCCTATCGCGGGTAGACCGTCAGCGTGCCGTCCCGCGGATCCGGGGCGAGAATCGGGTATCCCGCGATCGCCGTGTCCGTGACGTACCGCACTCCCGCGTACACCGGCTCCGAGCTCGTGATGAGCGCACCTGCGGGTGCGGTCAGCGCGACGGCTGCGCCCGGCCCGATCGTCGCACTCGTGTCCTTGCCCTTCCCGTCTGCTCGCGAGATCGTGACCTCCGCTGCAGTGTCCGATGGATTGACGACGATCATTCGCCCGCCCGACACGACGGCTGCCGCGACCTCGGTGTCGGCGGCGATGACGGGTGCCGGAGTGAACCATTCGAAGTCGTGCTCGCGGGTGTCGGCGTCATCGGCCGACCCCACCGCCCCCGCGATGATCGGAACGTCTGCATCGATGACGAGCGCATTTGCGCCTGCGGGAAGGGTCGTCACACTCAACTCGCCGACCGCATTCGGCGCCAGCTCGATCTGCCCGACGTCGGTGCTCTTCCCGTTCTCGTCGAGGGCGCGCACCGTCGCGCTGCCCCCTGCCTCGCCGGGAGCGAGCGCGCGCACGATCACCGGGAAGGCGTCGCCCTCGCCGGAATCGTTCGGCCCTCGACCATCGCCATCGGCGTTCTCGATGGCCGGGATGACGAGCGAGGTCGCGGGATCGGTCTGCGGCGTCACGCCCGAGATGCCGAACGGCGTGATGCCCGAGCTCTGCGCGACGCCCAGATGCGCCGTGACCGGAGCTCCGGTGCTCTCCACGCGCACGGCGAGACGTTCGCGATCCGGCGCGTATCCGTTGAGCGACACGGTCTGCTGCGTGCCGGGCGCGACGATCACGCCGGCCGTCTGCAGGGCGTCGACCGCCCCGTTCTCGTCGTACACGGTGATCGACACCGTGGCCGGAACGGTACCCGGGTTCCCGAGGCTGAGCGTCGTCGCGAAGCCGAGCGACGAAGCCCCGCCGATGAGCCACTGCTCGTTGTTCGGCTCGGCGCAGCTGCTCGCCGCCGCGCCCCGCAGGGTCTCGGAGTCGATCGCCTGGAACTGCGCACCCGCGAGCGGCTCCGACATCGGCGCCGACACCACCCCGGGAAGGCCCGCTCCCTCGCCGCGCCCCAGGGTGGCGCTGTCCGACGGCGATCCCGACGTGGCGAGCCCAGCTTCACCGACGGGGATCGCGACCCCCGGCCGTTCGGGATCCGCGCCGAGCTCGGAGAACGACCCCGCGCAGGTCAGCGTGCGAGACGTATCCTGCGTCGTGTCCACGGTCAGTGCGAGCGGCTCTCGTGCGACCGCGGGCAGCGGCACGTTCCCGACGAGCACGACGCCCGCCGCAGCGGCGGCGACGACGAGGAGCCCGGTCGCAGCTCGAGCTCCGCCGCGCAGCAGCCGTGAACGATCCGTCATCGTTTCTCTCCGTTCGTCTCTCCGGCGTGCGTCTCTTCGGTGTTCGTCTCTTCGTCGTTCGGCTCTCCGACCCTCTGCTCGCCGGTGGTGGACTCTCCGGTCTCCGGCTCTCCGGTGGTCGACTCTCCGGCGTCCGGCTCTCCGGCATCGTCTGCGTTCGGTTCGCCCGCTGCCTCCGACGTCGGAGCACTCGAGCCTTCGCGCACGGAATCCTGGGCGGGGTCGCCCTCCACCGGGTGGGCCTCCGGTGCCGGCGCGGCGGGCTTCACCGCGGCGGAGCGCGGACGACGACGACGTCGCGACGGGCGCTTGCGCTTCTCGGGCCGCCAGGTGACCTCGGCGGTCGGGAGCGCGAGCAGCAGCACGCCGAAGAGCACGGCGAGCTGCACGGCCCAGATCGTCGTGCCGCTGAGGGAGGTGCCGCCCAGACGCGTAGCCGAGTCGCCGACTTCGGCGTCCTGGCCCTGCGTGTGCTGCACGCGCCAGAGCAACCCCTGCTCGGTGAGCCCGGCACTCGCGAGAGCCTGGTGCTGGTCGAACACCCGCTGCAGCTCCGAACGCTCCACATCGTCTCCGCCGCTGGGCAGGAGCACGAAGCCCACGCCGGCGTCGCGCAGTGCATCGGTCACATCGGCACCGCCGATACTGGCGAGACCGGCGACGAGTTCGGCGATCTGCCGATCCGCCGCTCGTTCCACGGGCGTGGTGAGCGCGGTGCGGATCTCGTCGAGTCGCAGACCGCTGCCCGTCACGAGCTCTGCGCGGACGGCGTGGTCTCCCTCGGCGGTGATCACGAGCGTGCGCACTCCGGGGTCCGTCTCTCCCGCCGCCTGCACCAGCGCGGGCATCTGCTCGGCCGCCGACACGAACGGAGCTCGATTGAGCACCAGCTGCGCGGAAACCGGGATGACCGCGATGATCGCCGCCGCGAGGGCGACCGCGACGACCGGAGCGGCACCGCGTCGCAGCGCACTCGCACCGACGGCTCCCAAGCCGAGCAGCGCGATCCAGTACAGCGCGAGCCCCGATCCCGTCCATACCGAGATACTCGCCTCGCCCGCCGCCGTGAGCTGCAGCTGGCCGGCCGCCACCGCGGTTGCGAGGCCGAGCGCACCGAGCGCCGAGTGCAGCAGCGTCACCGCGACGCGACCGGTGAAGAGGCCCAGGAGCGCGAGCAGTGCGAGCGGCAGCATCAGCACGCCGATCAGCAGGGTCGCCGGGGGGCCGCCCAGGCCGATGCCGTCGAGGATGCCCGCCCAGCCCTCAAGCCCGAACTCGGGGTAGCCGATCAGGAGATGCCATGTCGTACCGGGCTCGAATGGCGAGTTGATGCCCGGGTCGAGCAGCAGGTCGAGCGGACGGCCCGACACGATACCGGTGAAGATCTTCGGTGCGAAGAGGATCGCGGGAACGAGTGCGGTCGTCAGCACGCGGGCGACGCCGCGCAGCGTCGTGAAGAGGCCCAGAACGAGCATGATGATCGCCGCCGGCATGAGGATCGGCGCGGAGGCGAGCGCCGCGGCCGCGAGCAGCGAAGCGGTTCCCGCCCAGCTCCACGACTCCCGGCACCGGGATGCGGCGAGCAGCAACCACGGCAGCACGACGGCGAGCACCAGCGTCTGCAGACGTCCGGCTTCGAGCGATCCGAGCAGCACCGGGCTGAGCGCGAATCCGAGGGCGAGCAGGGCGCGGCCCGCCTTCGAGTCGGTGAGCTGAGCGGCCCAGATCCATGCGCCCAGTGCGGTGAGCGGGATCGAGACGATCATCAGCAGCACGACCGCGTGCGACGGGTTCCAGAACGTCAGCGATCCGATGAGCGCGAGCACCCACGTGAACGGGTCTGCGGGAATGCCGTCGACGGGACGGGTATTCGCCCAGAGCTGGTCGAGCGGACTCAACGGCGCGAGGCCGCCCCCGAAGAGGCTGGTCTGCGGAAACGCCCACCAGGTCAGCACCACGGCCGCGACCGCGGCGGCGGAGAGCACCGCGAGGCCGCCCGTGGAGATGAAGTGCATCTCGCGACGCTGCCGCCCCGAGGAGGCGAGGATCGCTTCGCGGTCGATCATGCGCGCGGTGCGCACGCTCTTGGGGTCGATGCGCAGCTGGCGCACCGCCGACCACCCGGCGGACGAGTGCGCTCTGATGCGACGTCGGGAGGCGAGGATCGCGTGCGGTCGGAAGAAGACCGCGAACGTCGCGACGAACTCGCCGACCATGTATCCGGGTTGTTCGCGGATCAACGCCCACAGCACGCGCAGCACGGCGTAGATCGGCAGGCCCAGCCAGGCGAAGAACGCGACGAACGCGGGGGCGTACGAGATGCGGCGGTGCAGGTGCGAGGTGCGCGCCTGGCGGTGCGCCTGCCGCAGCACCGAACGCCGCCGATCGATGCGGGGGCCGGCCACCCCGCTCTGAGCGAAGCGCACGCGCGACGCGGGAGCGACTTCGACACGGTGACCAGCGAGACGCGCGCGCACGCAGAAGTCGAGGCCGTCGTCGTACACCGGAAGCGCCGGATCGAAGCCGCCCAGCTGCTCCCAGATGTCGCGACGCACGAGCATGCCGACGGGTCCGACGGCGAGCACGTCTTGCATGTGGTCGTACTGCTGCTGGTCGAGCTCCTGGCGACGCAGGGTCCAGCGGGCACCGTGCCGGGTCAGGCTCTGCCCGAGTTCGATGATGCGGTCCGGGTGATCCCAGTCGACGACCTTCGGGCCGGCGACGACCACCGACGGAGATCGCTGCACGGTGCTGACGATGCGTTCGAGCGCCGCCGGCTCGGGGCACGAATCCTCGCTGAGCAGCCAGATCCATTCATCGGGTGCGGTGCCGGGCAGCAGGCGCGGCTGCCCCTCCCCCTGACGCGTCAGCGGAGCGTCGGGGCGCACGCCCGCGTTGCCCTCGCTCGACAGGGGTGCCATCGCCTCGACCGCGCGCGCCACCGCTTGACCGAACGCGACGCGCGACGGAATGCCGACGACTCGCTCCGCGCCGCTCGAGAGCAACTGCTCCCGGACATCGTCGGACCCGCCGTTGTTGACGGCGATGATGTTGGCGGGCGCGAGGGTCTGCCCGGCGATGCCGGCTATGGTCTGATCGAGCCACTCGCCGCCCCGCTGGGCGACCAGGATGGCGGTTACTCGGGTGCGCATCACTCGGCAAGTCTAGGTCGGGTTCCCCCGCGCACCCTGGAGCCATGCCGGATGCGGATCAGATCGCTTCCCGCCGCAACTTCCGACGCTCGCGCTCGGAGAGGCCGCCCCAGATTCCGAAGCGCTCATCGTTCTCGAGCGCGTACTCGAGGCACTCGGAGCGCACTTCGCACCCCTCGCAGATGCGCTTGGCCTCGCGCGTTGATCCGCCCTTCTCGGGGAAGAATGCTTCAGGGTCGGTCTGCGCGCAGAGAGCGTCGGCCTGCCACGAGAGCGCCTCTTCGTCATCGCGTCGGATCCCGGGCGTACCGAGGAATACCGGATCGACGAACCAGTTCCCAGGTACCGGCGTGTGCGAAGTATCGCTCAACATCCCGTCCCTTCCTCGACCTCAGCGGCGCGTGTTCGCAACCGTGCTCACATAATTACACCGGTGTGATTCTCTCAAGTCAAGCTGAGGATTCTAAACCCTCAATCACGCGTTGAGGGTGGAGGACACGCCCGCGTGTCGCAACTGTTCCGAAACGCACGCGGAGGTCACCCCCAGATCACGAGCATGCGGTACGTCATCACCGCCACCGACAGATGCACGACGGCGAGCACCAGGTTCGCCCAGCGGGTTCGATCGATGAGCGCCCAGAACCCAGCGCCGAGCGGAAGCAGCAGCGCGACGATGAGGTACATCCAGAACTCGAGCGGATCACCCGTAGGCGCGTTGCCCGAGAACGGAGCTGCGATCGCGATGACGATCTGCGCGATCAACGCCACTGCGATGAGGAGCGTCGCCCCCATGGTGAAGTCGTTCGGAGAGCGTTTGCGCAGCGCTTCGACGAGGCAGAGCACCGCCGCGGCGAGCGCGAGAGCGATCAGGGTCGCGCCGTACCAGCCGATCATGAGCGCTCCCCCGACTCCGCAGGGAAGTTCGTGACGGCCCGGGCCCGGCCCTGCTTCACCCGCACCAGGCCGACGAGCCGTTCCCCGGGACCCACGGCCGCGACCAGAGCGGCATCGTCCATGGCAGACGGGTCGACGTCGAGCTTCTTCCCGTTGCTCAGATCGATGGCCTGCTCCTCGCTCAGCTCGAGACGCGGAAAGAGCTCGGTCGCCACCGCAGCCGGGGCGAGGAGCGGGAGCGCGCCGCCCTGGGCGAGCACCTCGGTGCCGACCGCGCTCGACACACCGAACGGACCGACGCGCGTGCGCCGCAGCATGGTCAAGTGGCCGCCCACACCGAGAGCGTTCCCGAGATCCCTCGCCAGCGCGCGGATGTAGGTGCCCGTGGAGCAGCGGACCGTGGCGTCGATATCGATGGCCGGTGCACCGGTGTCATCGAGCACCTGGCGCGGTTCGCCGAGCTCGAAGGCGTGCACGGTGACGGGCCGCTTCTTCAGCTCGACCGTCTCCCCCGCCCGCACACGGTCATACGCTCGCTGCCCGTCGACCTTGATGGCGCTCACCGCGCTCGGGGACTGCTCGATATCCCCGGTCAGATCGGCCGCGGCGGCGACGATGCGCTCACGCGTCACCAGATCCATCGCTCCGGCCGCCGCGGTGCTGATCCGCTCCCCCTCGCGATCGTCGGTCACCGTCGCAGAGCCGAGCCGGATGGTCGTGAGATACGTCTTGTCGAGCCCGACGAGATGCGTGAGCAGGCGCGTCGAAGGCCCGGCTCCCAGCACGAGGAGCCCGGTCGCCATCGGATCGAGCGTGCCCGCGTGCCCCACTTTGCGCGTGCCGAGCGCGCGTCGGGACTTCGCGACCACGTCATGGCTCGTCCAGCCCTCCGCCTTGTCCACGAGCAGAATGGCGCCTTGCGCGGGCAGGCGAGCTGGGTCGTTCGTCACAGGATCAGCCTACCGGCGGCGACCCGAGGCTCCCGCCGCGGAAGCGCTCTACACTGGAGCCGATGAAACCGACCGACCCCGTGAGCACCGAGATCTCGGTCGCGCTCTGCGAGTGGTTCGCGCGCTCAGCGCGGGATCTGCCCTGGCGGGGACCCGATGTCGCACCGTGGGCGATCCTCGTCTCCGAATTCATGCTGCAGCAGACCCAGGTCGATCGCGTGCTCCCCCGCTGGATCGCATGGATGGAGCGATGGCCGACGCCTTCGGCGCTCGCCGCCGACGAACCGGGCGAGGCGGTGCGCGCGTGGGATCGCCTCGGATACCCGAGGCGCGCCATCTGGCTGCACCGCGCCGCAGTCGAGATCGCCGAGCGCCACGGGGACACGGTTCCCGCGAACGTCGACGAGCTGCTCGCGCTCTCCGGCATCGGGCCGTACACCGCTCGCGCGGTCGCCGCGTTCGCGTATGGCGAGCGGCACCCCGTCGTCGACACCAATACGCGTCGCGTGATCGCGCGACTCGTGCACGGTCGGGCGGCCGCCGGGATGCCCGCGCCGGGCGACCTCGCCGATATGGAGGCTCTGCTTCCCGAATCGCGAGACGCGGCTGCCGTCTTCAATGCGGCGGCGATGGAGCTCGGAGCGATCGTGTGCACCGCGCGTGCCCCCCGCTGCGACGCGTGCCCGGTTGCGCGCTGGTGCGAATGGCGCGGAGCCGGGTACCCCGACAACGCACCGGAGAAGCGGCCGAAGCAGGCGAAGTTCGCGGGGAGCGACCGTCAGGTGCGGGGGCGCATCATGGCGCTCCTCCGCCGATCGACGGAGGCCGTCGAACCCGCTGCTGCGCTCGAAGCCGCGGCCGACGGGGGCGTCCGCGATCCGGATCAGCCGCGGCGCGCGTACGACTCGCTCATCGCCGATGGACTCGTCGTCGAGCTCGATGGGCGAGCTCGTCTGCCGTGACCGACCGGCCGGCTACCGCTCGTCTTCTTCGCGCGGCTTGACGTACGGGTCCTCTTCACCGGCGTACTGCGCACCCGCGGCGAGAGCAGCCGCCTCGTCATCTCGGCGCTTGGCCTCCGCGAGCAGTTCGTTGAGGTGCTGGGCGCTCTCCGGGAGCTCGTCGTGGATGAACTCCAGAACCGGCGTCAGCCGCGTTCCGAGCTGCTTGCCGACCTCGGTGCGCAGCATGCCGGTGGCAGCTTTCAACGCCGCAGCCGTATCCACCTGCTCCTGCTCATCGCCGTACACCGTGTAGAACACGCTCGCGTGCTGCAGATCGCCCGTGACACGCACATCGGTGATCGTGACGAAGCCGAGGCGCGGATCGCGCAGCCCCTTCTCGAGGCGCCTGGCGATGATCTGCTGGATGCGCTCGGCGACTTTACCCGCCCGTGGATTGCTCATGGAAACAGACTACCGCCGGATCGCTCCCAGACGCGGCGGTTCGGTGCCCCTACGATGGATGCAGTCAGACGTACGCGACGAACAGTTGAGGAGGCGTCTTCATGACGTACCCGCCCACCCCCGAGAATCCGGCGCAGCCCGAGAACGAGAAGCCGGGTCAGTCCGAGACCGGGTCCGCGGCACCCGACAGCCAGTCGGCACCCCCGAGCAGCACTCCTCCCCAGTACGGGCCGCCGCAGCATCAGGCTCCCGAGTCGCAGTATCAGGCTCCCGAGCAGTCGCAGTTCGCGGCCCCGCAGTACGAAGCGCCTCAGCAGCCGGTGCAGCCCCCGCCCCCGTACCAGGCTCCGCAGTACCAGGCCCCGCAGTACCAGGCGCCTCAGCAGCCGGTTCAGCCGCCTGCGGCGTACGCACCGCCCACGGGCTCCGCGTACTCCCAGCAGCCGCAGGCGAACTACGCCTCGGCTCCGGCGTACGCGGCGGGTGCAGCCGGTGTACCGGGGCCTGGCGAACCCTTCAACGGGGCGGTTGACCCCGAAGATCTCAGCCGACCGCTCTACGGCGCCACATTCGGCCAGGCGATCCGCCGCTTTCTCAAGAACTACGCGGGCTTCAGCGGCCGTGCATCGCGCAGCGAGTACTGGTGGATCGTACTGTTCAGCTTCCTGGTCACGCTGATCCCGTTCGCGTTCTACATCGTCGGCGTCGTGATGCTGGCCGGGGCCAGCGCGAGTTCGGCGGCGTACAACGACGGCTTCGGCGACGGGTACGGCTCGGCGGCGTCGGCGCCCGCGGCGGGACTCGGAATCACACTCCTGATCGTCGGCGTGATCCTCCTCGTCGCCGTCGGACTCGCCCTGCTGGTGCCGAGCATCGCCATCACGTGGCGGCGCTTCCACGACGCGAACTTCGCGGGGCCCTTCTACTTCCTCTCCTTCATCCCCTACGTGGGCGGCCTCGTCGTGCTCGTCTTCATGTTCCTCCCGCCGAGCCCGCTGGGCCGGCGCTTCGATCGCGTCTGAGCGATCGCCTCTCCTGAAGGCCCGTGCTGCTTCGGCGGCACGGGCCTTCGGCGTTCCCGGGGCGGTGCGGCGGCGTGCGCCTGTCGGTGCGCGGGGTGCGCGTCCGTAGGTGCGGCGTTACGCACCACCGCTCATGCAGGAGATCCTCGCTCGCACGTGCAGAAGTCGCGTGATCGCGACCGCTCCACGCCGAATCCCCTGCACGACGCCGGGGCACCAGATGCGAGAAGGGCGGGGAGGATCGGCCGAAGCTGATCCTCCCCGCCCTTCTCGGACGGAAGCCGCGGGTTAGCCGCGCGGCTTCTCCACCATCTCGGTGGTCTCGATCTCGTCACCGATCTGGATATCGTTGAACTTGCCGAGCCCGATACCGGCTTCGAAGTCCGTCTTCACCTCGGTGACGTCGTCCTTGAAGCGGCGGAGCGACTCGATCGCCAACCCATCTGCGACGACGACGCCCTCGCGGATGACTCGGGCCTTCGCGTTGCGCGTGATCGTACCGCTGCGCACGATGACGCCCGCGATGTTGCCGAACTTGGAGGAGCGGAACACCTCGCGGATCTCGGCGACACCCGACTGGACCTCTTCGTACTCCGGCTTGAGCATGCCCGTGAGCGAGCTCTCGATGTCATCGAGCGCGTTGTAGATGACGTTGTAGAACCGGATGTCGATGCCCTCGCGCGCTGCGCGCTCGCGCGCCTTGACGTCGGGGCGCACGTTGAAGCCGATCACGATCGCGTTGTCGATCGTGGCGAGATCCACGTCCGACTCGGTGATCGCACCGACGCCGCGGTGCAGGATGCGGAGCTGAACGGAATCGTCCACCTCGATCTTCATCAGCGATTCCTCGAGCGCTTCGACAGCACCCGACACGTCGCCCTTGATGATGAGGTTGAGCGACTCGACCTTGCCATCCTCGAGCGCCTTCGTGAACTCTTCGAGGCTGATGCGCTTGCGGGCCTTGGCGAGCATCGCGTTGCGCTCCGCCGCCTCGCGCTTCTCGGCGATCTGCCGAGCGGTGCGGTCTTCGGAGGTGACGATGAAGTTGTCGCCCGCGCGCGGAACGCTCGAGAGACCCTGCACCTGCACCGGCCGCGACGGCACCGCCTCGACCACCGGATCGCCGTTCTCGTCGCTCATCGCACGCACACGACCGTACGCCGTGCCGGCGACGATCGCGTCGCCCACGCGGAGCGTACCCGACTGGATGAGCACGGTGGCAACGGAACCGCGGCCCTTGTCGAGCTTCGCCTCGATGGCGACGCCGCGCGCGTCCTTGTCGGGGTTCGCACGCAGGTCGAGACCGGCGTCGGCCGTGAGCAGCACCGCATCGAGCAGATCGTTGATGCCGACGTTGTTCTTCGCCGACACGTCGACGAACATGACGTCGCCGCCCCACTCCTCGGAGACGAGACCGAACTCCGTGAGCTGCTGTCGCACCTTCTCCGGGTTCGCGCCTTCCTTGTCGATCTTGTTGACCGCGACCACGATCGGCACGTTCGCCGACTGCGCGTGGTTCAACGCCTCGATCGTCTGGGGCATGATGCCGTCGTCGGCCGCGACCACGAGGATCGCGATATCGGTGACCTGCGCACCGCGGGCGCGCATGGCGGTGAACGCCTCGTGGCCCGGCGTATCGATGAAGGTCAGCGCGCGCTCCACACCATCGTGCTCGGTGTGAACCTGGTAGGCACCGATGTGCTGCGTGATGCCGCCGGCTTCACCGCCACCGACGTCGGCCTTGCGAATCGCGTCGAGCAGACGGGTCTTGCCGTGATCGACGTGACCCATGACCGTGACAACCGGGGGACGAGGCTGGAGTACGTCATCGCCCTCCTCTTCGAGCTCGGCATCGATGTCGATGTCGAATCCTTCGAGGAGTTCGCGATCCTCGTCCTCGGGAGAGACGATCTGGATCTTGTAGCCCAGCTCGTCGCCGAGGATCTGGAATGTCGTCTCATCGAGCGACTCCGTCGCCGTGGCCATCTCTCCCAGGTGGAAGAGGACGGTGATCAGATTCGACGCGTTCGTATCGATCTTGTCCGCGAAGTCCGAGAGCGATGCGCCGCGGCGCAGACGCACCGGGGTGGTGCCATTGCCGCGGGGAACGCTGACGCCGCCCAGCGACGGCGCCTCCCGCATCTCGAACTCTTGCCGCTTCGCCCGCTTCGACTTGCGCGCTTTGCTCTTCGAGCCGCCGCGGCCGAACGCACCGGCGGTGCCCGCACCACGACCACCGCGGCCACGGCCTGCGAAGCCGCCTGCCGGGCGCGGCGCGCCGAAGCCGCCTGCACCGGGAGCGCCACCGCCGCCGCCTGGCCGGTTGAAGCCGCCGCCGCCCGGGCGACCGCCGCCGGGGCGACCCGGGCCGCCGGCACGTCCACCAGCGCCGCCGCCCTGGGGGCGGGGTGCCGGCCGCGGGATGTTGCCGGGGTTCGGGCGACCTGCGCCACCGCCGCCACCGGGGCGACCCATGCCCTGGTTCGACGCGAACGGGTTGTTGCCCGGACGAGGCGGGCGGGGAATGCCCATACCCTGGCTCGACGCGAACGGGTTGTTGCCCGGGCGGGGGCCGCCCGGCTTCGGGGCGCCCGGCTTCGCACCGGGCTTCGCAGCCGAACCGGGCTTCGCAGCACCCGGCTTCACGTCGGCGGGCTTCGCCGTGGGCTTCGGACCGCCCGGCTTCACCTCGGACCGCGCGTCCGCAGCAGGCGTGCTCTTCGCCGCACCCTGCGCGGGAGCGTTAGCCGCAGGAGCCGGAGTCTCCGGCTTGGGCGCCGGCTTCGGGCCGGGCTTCGGACCGCCGGCGGGCTTCTTGGCGGCGGGCTTCGCAGCCGCATCGCCCTCACCCTGAGGCTTGGTCACGCCTTCTGCCTCAAGGGCAGCCTTGACTTTGCGCGCCACCGGGGGCGCGATGCTTGACGAGGACGCCTTGACGAACTCGCCCATATCTTTGAGCTTGGCCAGAACGACCTTGCTATCGACACCGATCTCCGCAGCGATCTCGTGTACGCGTGGGTTTGCCACATTTCTCCTGTCTGGGTTCACGCCAGACAGGCGAGAACCATAAATTAGCCGACGGGCTTCATCGTGAGCCGCTCATTAGTTGTCCATGAGTAATTTCAGCCTGTTCTCTAAGGGACTTACGTCGGGCTTCCCCGACACTCGCAGTGCACGGAGGAGGTTTCCTCGCGCCACTGCACGATCCAGACACTGGAACGCGGGGTGCACCCACGCTCCTCGCCCCGGAAGCACCGCACGATCATCGACTACCAGCCGATCTTCGTGCACCACCACCCGCAGCAACTCTGTGCGCGGTGCGCGTTTGCGACACGCGACACAGGTCCGAACCGGAACCATCCTACCAGCTTCCCACTTTCAACACTCCCAGATGTGGCCCGGCGCTCCGACAGGGCCACATCCTGGCTTCGGACGACTTCCGACGTCAGTCGTTCATGATCAACGTCAGTCGTTCATGATGGAATCCGGCTGGATGTCGATTTTCGCGCCCGTCAGCTTCGCGGCGAGACGCGCGTTCTGCCCTTCCTTGCCGATCGCGAGCGAAAGCTGGAAGTCCGGGACGAGCGCGCGCACCTGCTTCAGCGATTCGTTGAGCATGAACACGTCGGTCACCTTCGCGGGCGACAGCGCATTGGCGACGAAGGCCGGAAGCGCGGGCGAGTAGTCGACGATGTCGATCTTCTCCTCGCCGAGCTCGCTCATCACAGCGCGCACGCGGCTGCCGAGCTCGCCGATGCATGTGCCTTTCGCATTGATCCCGGCCTGCTTGGCGCGCACCGCCACCTTGGTGCGGTGGCCGGCTTCCCGAGCCAGGGAGACGATCTCCACGAGCCCCTCGGCGAGCTCGGGCACCTCCCGTTCGAAGAGCTTGCGGACGAGCCCCGGGTGGGTGCGCGAGACGATGACCTGCGGCCCCTTCGTCCCCTTGGACACGCTCGTGACGTACACGCGCAGACGAGTTCCGTGCGCGTAGCTCTCACCCGGAATCTGCTCCTCGGGGGGCAGGATCGCCTCGAGTTCACCCAGGTCGATGTGCACCATACGCAGGTTCGGACCCTGCTGCACGACGCCCGAGACGATCTGGCCCTCCTTGTCCTTGAAGGTGCCGAGCACGGCATCGTCCGAGAGATCGCGCAGGCGCTGATTGATGACCTGCTTCGCCGCGCTCGAGGCGACACGGCCGAACTCATCCGTGGTCACGTACGCTTCGCCGATGACCTGGCCTTCGCCGTCGAGTTCGGGAATGAGCACCGAGATCTCACCGGTTTTGCGATCGAGGGTCACGCGCACATCGCTCTCGCGCGGAACCGGGAGCTTCTGGTTCTCCGCGTGACGCAGGTACGCCGACTGGATCGCCTGCTCGATGATCTCGATCAGTTCGTCGAACGGAATCTCCTTCTCACGCTCGATCTGACGCAGCGTGACGAGTTCGATCTTCACGAGTGGCCTCCTGGGTATTGAGATGTCTATTCAGATATGGCCCGCGACCGCAGGCGAATCACTAGGGTAACGCACGAATGACCGCACCAGGCGAACGCCCAGCTTCACGCCTCCGCTCCCCCACCGTCGGGCAGTGCGACGTGGATCGGGCGGACGCGACCCGATTCGATCGCGAGCCCGCGGCCGACCGGAAAGTCCGCGCGCTTCACGCGGCCGAAAGGTTCTCGGAACGGCGATTGCCCCTCCGAGCTGTCGGGCTGCAGCGCGAGCCCCCAGTTCGGCTGCTTCAGCGCAGTGAAGAGGTCCCAGATGGCACTCCCGCTTCCCTGCTCGAACTCGAACAGAACGAGCACGTCCGAGCGACGGGCGACCTTCGCGAGCGCGATGAGTTCGGGCAGCGCGTCGCTCCCCTCCGCGTCGGTCGGACGTTCGATCACTACGACCGCGCGCGTTCCCTCTGGCGGGAAAACCTCCGGAGTCTCTTCGGCTTCCGGTGCAGACGCGGCACGGGAGGGGTCGCCGATGATGCCGGTACCGATTCCCAGGGGCACGGCTCGGCGTGCGGCGGGTTTGCCTCCGAGCGCAGACGTGAGCGCACGGGCCCGATCCCGCACCTCGTCCTCGCCGAGCGCGATCTGCTCCCAGTCCTCCGATGCGGTGAGCCCCCGCGCCGTGAATGTCAGCAGCACCCGCTCGACGGCGTCTCCTCGCCCGCCCGCCCAACGCGTGTACCCCTGGACGCAGGTGCGCACCGCTGTCGACACACCAGAACCCGGAGGCCCGGCGATGACGCCGAGCCCCGACACGGGCAGACCGACGGGCGCGAAATCGTCGGTTGTGATGCCGAACACCGGTCGCCCTTCGACGGCGTCCGGGAGTTCCGAAAGAGGAAGGTGCGTCGGTGCGTTGCGCACCGGAGTCACCTCGACCGCGCCGCGCTCGCGGAGGAGGCGGGCGATCCGCTCGAGCTCACGAGCTTGCGAGACCAGACCAGCCCCGTCGCCGACCCTCGCGATCTGGATCTCCTCGTCGGTGCGGGCGAGCAATGATCGGCCGGCCGGGGAATCTTCGAGGGCGTCGGGGCGCACCCCGAGGGTGCCGTAATCGTGGGGGCCTGCGAGGCGGAACACGTACTGCTGCTGCACGGCAGCAGCCAGTGATGCAGGGATCGCCCCCGGCCGATCGCTGGTCAGGACCACGTGCACACCGACGGATCGGCCGGCCGACATGATCTCGCTCAGCATCTGCATCGGAGAATCCGAGCCGCTCAGTGTTTCGGTCGCCTGTTTGAACGCGGCGAAGCCGTCGACCAGGAGCACGATGCGAGCTGCATTGCGCCCGCCCGGCGTGCGCCTGAAGGCCCGCAGCCCCGCCGCTCTGGCCGCGGTGTAGCGAGCACCGCGCCGATCGATCTCTCCCAACAGCCGGCGCAAGACGCGTCCGGTGAGTTCGGTGTCGGCGAGCGACGCTACGGCGCCGACCGTCGGCAATATGCTGAGCGCGTCGAGCGCTCCCCCGGCCGCGTCGATGGCGTAGAGCTCCACCGGGTACTCGTCGGCGTTCGTGCTGAGTGCGGCGGCGAGCGTGATCAGAGCGCTCGTCTTTCCGGTGCCGCTCGCGCCGATGAACGCAACGCTTCCCGCCACTTCGAAGTCGATGACGACTGGGCGTTGAGATTGCGAGGACGGCTCGTCGCGCAAGCCGATCACGGCTGCGTCGTCGATATCGTGGAGCTGCGTCGCCGCCTGCCGTTGCACCGTTTCGAGTGCGAGCGACGCGGGGAGAGCGTCGAGCCAGGGGCGCCGCGGCGGGGCGAGGCCGAGATCGGTCGCCGCAGCCGTGATGGCATCGCGCAGCTGCTCGATGTCGCGCGGCGGTTGCACCCGCCGACGCTTCTCGGACCGCGGTTCGGGAGGGATGCTCCAGGGTTCCCCCTCGGCGAAACCGAGGGACCGCACTTCGATGAGCGATCCCGACTCTGCGCCCGAAGCTCGACCGCCGAGATACCCGGTTTGAAAATGGGCGATGCGCCCGGGGCCGACTTTGAAGGCGCCCCGCCCGGGCGTCTCCGGCGGGAAGAAGGCGGCGTCCGCCGCACCGAGCACATCGTTGCTGTCCGATTCATCGGCCATGCGAAGCGCCACGCGCAGATTGGTGTTCGCCCGCAGGTTGTCGGTGATCACCCCGGCTGGGCGCTGCGTGGCCATGATGAGGTGCAGTCCGAGGGAACGGCCGCGCTGAGCGACATCGACGACTCCGTCGACGAACTCCGGCACCTCTGCGGCGAGCGCGGCGAACTCGTCGATGACGATGACGAGTACGGGCGGGGCCGTCGGATCCGATCGCCGTTCCATGGCGATGAGGTCTTTCGCGCTGCGGGCGGCGAGGAGCTCCTCTCGGTAGTGCAGTTCGGCTCGGAGCGAGGCGAGTGCACGTCGCACCAGGTGCGGGCTGAGATCGGTGACGAGCCCGACCGTGTGCGGAAGGTCGACGCACTCCGCGAAGGCGGCACCCCCTTTGTAGTCGATGAGCAGGAACGTGAGGCGATCGGGACTGATGGTCGCGGCCATGCTCATGATCCAGCTCTGCAGGAACTCGGATTTCCCGGCTCCCGTGGTACCGCCCACGAGCGCGTGCGGTCCGTGCGTTCGCAGATCGATCGCGGCGAGGCCGTCGGGGCTCTGGCCGACGACAGCGGAGAGCGTGAGAGGATCGCGCTCTTCGCCCGCGCGCCAGCTCGCAGTCAGGCTGCCGGACTGCTCCCATGCCCGCACCACCGAGCTCGCTCCGCCGAGGAAGTCCGTCGCGTGGAGGTCTCGCAGGTGCACCGCTTTGGGAAGATCGCTCTCGTCGAGAGTGCGCGCACTCGTGTCCTCGACCGGTGCGAGGTGTCGCGCCAGTCGGAGGGCTTGCACGGCTTCCACTGGTTCGACCCGCTGCAAGTGCACCCGGGTGCCCGAACGCACGAAGCTGACGCGCCCCTCCGCAGTGCCGAGCTCGACGAAGGTGCGGCACGCGGCGGGCAGTTCGTCTGCGGAGCGCGCCAGCCAGATGAGATGAATGCCATGATCGGGCCCGTCCTCCGCGAGCGCGATGATGCGCGAGGGGTCGACGAGACCGGGGTCGAGCACGAGCACCACGACCGCTGGGATGGTGGGCAGATCGTCGATCGCTGCGCCTGATTCCTCATCGTTGCGCGTCTCGACGTCGAGGTGCGATCGTACGGTGCGTCTGCGAGCCGCGGTCTGTCTGCCCTCGAGCAGGCCTTCGAGCGCAGTGACGAGACGCACCGAGCCGACGGGGTCGTCGGCGAGCTGCCACGAAGGAATCGGACTGCTGACGGAGTCGATATGAGGGAGCCATTTCAACCATTCCCAGTCCGCGGTGCACCGCGCGGACGCGAAGCACGAAAGCACCACTTCGGCGGGCGAATGCAGGCCGACGACCTGCATGATCAATGATCGGGCCATTCCCTCCGCCCAGATCGGTTCGCCGACGACGCCGATCGAGCCGGAGCGTGCGAAGCGTTCGAGCAGTGGGACGGGAGAGACGTCGGCGAATTCCTCTTCGATTCGCTGCAGCGCTTCCCATTGCCGCCGGTCGGTCTCGCCGCGGGCGGGCAGCGTGATCTTAGTGCGGCTGGGCAGCACACCGTCTCCGAAACGGACTTCGAGAAATGACCGGTGCTCGGGTCGGCGCGTCCAGAGGAGGCCCGAGCGACGCAGCACTGCATCGGCGATCTGCATGATCGACGGGGTTTCGCCAGAGCGAGCTTCGATCTCCCGTCGTCGCAGATCGGCGAGGTCGGCCCGGTCGGCGGCGAGCGCCTCCTCGAATTTCACTGCCTCGCGTTTGCGTTTGCGTGCGCTTCCCACGCGATTGTCGAGCCACGACCCGATCATCATGAGCGGTGAGAACGCGACCATCATCAGGCTCATCGGCGACTGCGTCACCAGGTACATAGCCCCGCCCATCATCATGGGTGCCAGCATCGCGAGCATCGGGATCCTGCTCGGTTCGGCTTCCCGAGGGGGTGCTGGGAGCTCGCGATGCGAAGCGGGGAACACGGGTGCGACTCGTGGCGCCCTCGTGTGCATCGCGCGATGAGAGAGGTGCGGAGCTTCGTGCACCGGCGGGCCCGGCGAGACCCTGAGCAGTACCTCCCCCAGGGCGAGCTCGGTGGGACGCTCGATACGATGCTCCGTGATGCGACTCGTTTCGGACGCACCGAGCACGACCCCGTTCGCGGAACCGAGATCCCGTACGACGGTGCTCGTGGAACGCCCCGTAAGGACCTCGATTTCGGCGTGCCTCCGCGACACGCTCGGATCGCTGAGGTGCACCCGGCAGCTGCGATCACGGCCGATGGTGTTCGTGCCGGCGATGAGGCTGTAGGTCGCTCCCGCGTGCGCTCCCGTCAGCACTTCGACGTATCCGGCCACCTCGATGACACGCGTCTCCGAGCTGCGATTGCCGAACTCGGGAACGGCCTCGACGATCCACCCCGACTGCACTCCCGAGGCGCCGAGCGGTGACAGCGGGTCGAGGAGCATCACGGGGCCGGCCGATCCGGCTCGGCCCCGCAACGTGAGAGGGACGAGTCGGTTCTGCGCAGCATCGGCGAGGCGCGGATCGCCGGAGACGCCTGCCCTGAGGAGTGCTCGTGCGACGTCGCCGACGGTGGTCGTGACGTCGCACGACAGGGTCACATCGTGGAGGCCCCGGTGCGGAACCGCGAGCGTCAGCTTCAGCTTCACGGCAGCCTCGACCGGTTCGTGATCGCCGGGCTCGTTGTCGCTACGGGTTCTGGAACCGGTACAGCGCGGTGTCCGAGCCCTCGTCGCCCGCCTCGTCTTCAGGTGCTTCTCCCTGGAAGCGCGCGAGGTCGCGCACGTTCTTCTGCACGGCGACGGAGGCGAACAGACTCATGGCGAAGCCGATGCCGTAGAAGCCCTTCTCGCTGAGAGTCATGCTCCCCGCGTTCCAGAGTCCAATTGCGAGCAGCCCCAGGGCAAGCCCGACTGCGCACCAGGCGATGCCGAAGTACAGGTTCGTGACCGGCAGATTCTCCGCCCGGTCGCGAACGGTCTTCTGCAGCGACACGGCTGCGAAGAGGCCGAACATCAGGACGGTGAAGTAGTAGCCCTTCTCGTTGAGCTCCATGCCGGCATTGAAGAGGCCGATCAGATAGGTCGACATTCCTATGAGGAGGGCGCACCACGACGCACCGATGAAGGCCGGCGTCGGTTTCTGCGGTGATTCCGGGGTGTCATTCATCTTGCGTGTTCCTTCCAGTAGCAGAAGACGACGCTTCCACTGATATAGACGGGCAGTTCGATCTCGTCACGTCGTCAGGGTCTCGGCTGCTCGTCATCGGACGACGCGCCTCGGCGTTCGAGTTCATCCGCGAACTCGTTCTCGCGGGATTGCCAGTTCGTCACCGTCGCATGCACCGAGCAGGCCGTCTCAACTTCCAGAGACATTCCGATAGTCGACGCTCGAAAGGCGAGAACTGCACCATCCTCGCGATCCGCTCGAAAGTAAGGATCCGAAGCGTACGAGAGGACATCCGAGACCACCCAGCCCTCTGATTCCCAGAACGTGCGCACGCGTTCGGCCGCCGCGAAAGGGTCATTGACCTCGACACTCCTGTTCTGTAGCGAAGCGATCAGACGGCCTCCCGTGCTGCAGTCCCGTGGGTGCAGCATGCCCAGAACTCCATCTCGGTCCTTCGGAGTATTCGACCATGGAAGTGTGCGTCTCGACTTGAACCAGCCGTTCTCGATGCCACTCGCGTCGATCGCAGCGTCGAACTGCTCGCCTACCCATTCCCGCTGCTCGTCCAGCGTCATATTTGTGATCTCATTTCCTGGCTCATTCGACACGATCGGCACCTCTTGCACGCAGCTCGCCATCGCCACTACCGATATTGCTGCCACCGCGACCGCCACAGAACGCCGGCAGTGAACCCAGGTCATGTTCATTCCGTCTCGCATTTCACTCGCCGCGGTGTGGTCGTCCCGCCCGGGCCAGTAATGTCTTCACTGCACCACCCCTCGGTGCGGGTGAACGACTTCCGCAGGTCCTCATCGATCAAATCGAGTGAGAGCTTCGCGACGGTGTTGAGCACCTGGGTCTTGCGGTCGAGATAACCGTGCCCTTCGGACGCGGTGCCACCCATGAAGGATGCTCGGGGGCCCTCGCCCGTAATGGAGTGCCCATCGCTGCTTTGGAGGCCTCTACTCGGGTCTCCATCGGACGAGAATGAGAGCCCGCCCTCATACACTGGGCTTCGCAGGTACTGGTTGAAGGGGTCGGTTGCATTCGGGTTCGGCTGCCCTCGAAGCGAGAGACCCGCACCGAACGGAGCGATCGCATCTCCCTCGGCGAACGTGGTGAAGATCGCCTTCTGGCCGGGTTCGAGTTCTCTGACCCGCAGTGCATCGTATGAGGGCACGAGCTCGGTGTCGAGCCCCGCGGAACCGAGCATCACGAGGGCGTCCGCCGGGTGAGCCGTGCTCAACATCGTCAGTGCAATTGTCGCCACGGTGGTGCCGTAAGAATGGGAGATCACGGTAAGAGAGGGCGGCTCAAGGTCGCTGATGCCCCTCGCCGCGTGCTGCCCCTCGAGCTCTGCGGCGAACCGCGGAGCTCCCGCACGTGCAGCTTTCACGTCGAGCACACCGAGGTCTCCGGTTGTCGGCATGTTCGGGGTGTCATAGCCAAGCCATGCGACCACGGCATTGGATCCCGGCATCTGAGCAACGTTGTTCTGCTCGTCATGGAGGTTTCGACTCGCCTCGTCCCAGCCTTCGAGTGCGAGATGAGCATCACTGTTCATCCCGGCGACTTGCCAGGCCGTATTCGTCGCCGTGTCGAGATCGCCGTAGCCCACCGCAGCCATGGGAACACCGCCCGTGATGTCAAATGAAACGAGCTGTATCGGTGGATCAGCAATTCCATCTGCCGCGTCCGCTTTCTCGACCTCTTCACGCTTCAAGATCTCCCGAATGTCCGCCATCAGTGCCAGTTGCTCCGGGGTCATCGCCTGCGGGTACCGCTGGTAGAACTCCACCATCCTGCGATTCGCCGCATCCCGCACTTCATAGGGAAGGCCGGGAAGATTGCCGATCACCCAGGGGGTTTCTTCGATCAAACGCTCGCGTTCGGCGGGGTCGAGTGCCGCCCAGGCCGCCGCGACTTCCGCCGGATCCGGCGGATCCTCCCAGACGCGCTCTCCCGATTCGGTACCGATCAGCTTCGTGAGCAATGGGTGCGACTTCGACGTCTGCGGTACGTCGTCGCTCACACCCCACCGCTCTCCGCTCATCGACACTGCGATCGTGAAGGTGCGCGATTCGGCATCGCCCGAACTGACGCTGATCAACTGGCCGATCGCAGTGTCGGCGAGGGCACCGGAGAGACGCTCCTCCGCACGTCGGCGGTCGTCGATGAGTGTCGCCCAGATCCGCTTCGCCTCCTCGATCGACTCGATGGCGTTCCGCCAGATCGATGCGATGCGCGTCCAATCGTGCTCATGCATGGAACGAAGCTGCTGCACGACGGCGTCCTGCTCGTCGGCGTCGAGCTCCCCCGCGCGCGGACCGAGGTGCGGCTGCGGCATGACCCCCGGCGCGCCGTGATCCCACGCATACGGGACATCGACACGGATCAGTGAAGCGATGTCCTCGATCTGCGACGCGGCCACGCGGATCTCTGACAGAGATTCCTCTGCTTGCTCCCGAGTACTGCGGGCGCTCGCGTGGATGCGATCGACCTCGGATGCGTAAGCGTCGAGAGCCCGCTTCGCGTCTTCGGACGACCGGAACGCCGCGTTGGCACCCGGAAGCAGTGCCTCGCGAAGCTTCGCAGTAATCGATCCGAGTGCGGAACTCCGCTCCGTCTGGAGGGTGAACTGCGCATTCTGCACATCGGTCGAGTACTGCATCGTATCGGCGGATACGTCCTGAACGTACCGCCCGATCGCAGTGATCTCCTCGACCGACCCGTACACGGGTGTGCCTTCGAGCACTGCCGCAGCGTCTTGGGGCACGAAGATGGTCATCGCGCCGCCCTTCTCACGGCGAAGCCGGAATGCAGGGCGTTCGCCAGTCGAGCGTCCAACTCGGAACTGTGCTGCATCACCCCGGCAACGCTCATACTCGCGGTTTTCGCGGCGTCGGCGAGAGCGAGCCTCGATGTCGAGAGACCGCTCACGAATCCCATGATGTCCTCACCCAGACCTGTCAGCGTCGCGGGTGGACCCGATGGCAGCGCGGCATTGCCCTCGATCATCACTCGCGAGGCAGCGGCGAGATGCACGGCTGCCGCTTCGAGCACCGCATCTGACACCTTCAGACCATCAGACATAGCATTTCCTCGTTTCGAAAGAGACGTGGTGCAGTGGTGGGGCGCGGCCCGCAGCGCGCGACGCGCGAGAACATCACCCGTCGCGCCGCTGCGGGCCGAGCAGACCGGCGTCAGTTGATCTTGGCGGCGATCTGCGCGTCCATATCGCGCATCGCATTCGCGGTCTGAGTGAGGAAGGTCTGGATTTCGGAGAGCTTCTGCACCACGGTGTTCGCGCTCGTCGTGTAATCGTTGTAGGCGGCGTTGAACTTGCCGGACGCCTGGTCGGTGACGAAGCCGGAGGCGACCAGATTGTTGATCTGCGACTGCAGTGCGCGGAGCTTCTCGGTGATCTCGTCTCGGCCCGTGCCGAGCTGCGAGGCGGCCTGCTCCATCTCGGCGTACGTCACATTGATATTGGCCATGGGGATCCTTTCTCTTGAGCGATCCCCCCGGCTCGCGTCAGTGCTATCGGTCATCGCCCGGATACCCGGGAGATGTCTTCTACCGTAGGGACGTGCAGGGTCGAGAACGACCTCATTCGTCATGAGTGTGGACAACTTCGGTATTCACGACCGGCCACACCGGTATGAGCGGCGGTGCAATGCTGCGGGCGAGAGCTGGAAGCGGGCGTGAATTCGATCACCGGCTTCGGCACCGGCATCGGCATCGGCTCCGGCTCACGAGCGCTGCCAGAAACGCAGAATGGGGCGCCGCTGCACCTGCAGCGACGCCCCATCATCAGACGCGAGACCCAGACGCGGAGCCGGTCCCGTACCTTGATTCAGCTCATGCGCGAACTCCGAAGAGCGCCGGTACCGCCGAGAGTTCGACCTTCTCCTTGGTGCCCGCGGCGCGATCCCACACCTCGGCGAATCCTTCAGCCGCGTCGCGCCCGACGACGACGACGCGCGGCACGCCCAGCAGCTCGGCGTCGCCGAACTTCACACCGGGCGACACCTTCGGCCGGTCGTCGAAGATGACCTCGACCCCGGCAGCGTCGAGCGTTTCGACGAGCGACTCGGCGATGTCGTGCACCGCAGCGTCGCGACCCGTCGCGACGACGTGCACGTCGAACGGAGCTACGGCCTCCGGCCAGATCAACCCGCGGTCGTCGTGGTGCAGTTCGGCGAGTATCGCCATGATGCGGGTCACGCCGATCCCGTACGACCCCATGGTCACGGTGACGAGCTTGCCGTTCTCGTCGAGCACCTTGAGCCCCAGCGCCTCGGCGTACTTGCGGCCGAGCTGGAAGATGTGTCCGATCTCCATGCCCCGCGCGGTCTCGATGGGCCCCGACCCGTCGGGAGCGGGATCGCCGTCGCGCACATCCGCGATCTCCACGATGCCGTCCGCGTGGAAGTCGCGGCCGTACACGAGGTGCGCGACGTGCTTGCCCTCGACATTCGCGCCGGTCACCCAGGTCGTTCCAACGGCGACGCGGGGGTCGACGAGATAGCGCAACCCGGTCGTGCTCTCCGCCCCGAGTGCTGCGATGGCCGCGCCTGATTCATCGATCTGCGCGGGCCCGATGTATCCCTTGACGAGGCCGGGATGCCGCGCGAGATCCGCAGCAGTGGCGGGCTCCACCTCGGCATTGGGGAAGGCGACCTCGGCGCGCTTCATGTCGGCGTTGCGATCACCGGGAATGCCGACGACGACGATCTCGCGCTCACCCCCGACGGGCGTCACCGCGAGCACGACGTTCTTTAACGTGTCGGCAGCAGTCCACTCGCGCCCGTCCTCGCGGGGCAGCGCGGCGTTGGTGTGCGCGACGAGGGTGTCGATGGTCGGGGTCTCCGGCGAGTCGTAGACCATCGCCGTCGGCGCATCGTCGAACGGAGTGGCCGACGGAACGGGCGTGCGGTACGCCTCGACGTTGGCGGCGTATCCCCCCGCGGATCGCACGAACGTGTCCTCGCCGATCGGAGTCGGCAGCAGGAACTCCTCGCTGCGCGATCCGCCCATCGCTCCCGCGTCGGCCGAGACGATCGCGTACTCGAGGCCGAGGCGCGTGAAGATGCGCTCGTACGCATCGCGCTGGCGCTCGTAGCTCGCGCCCAGCCCCTCATCGGTCGCATCGAAGGAGTAGGCGTCCTTCATCGTGAACTCGCGGCCGCGCAGCAGGCCGGCGCGCGGGCGAGCCTCGTCGCGGTACTTGTCCTGGATCTGGAACAGCGTGAGCGGCAGATCCTTGTACGACGTCACGATGTCCTTCACCATGTTCGTGAAGACCTCCTCGTGCGTCGGAGCGAGCAGATAGTCGGCGCCGTGGCGATCCTGGAGACGGAAGAGCGCGTCGCCGTACTCCTCCCACCGCCCCGTGGCCTCGTAGGGCTCGCGCGGCAGCAGGCCGGGGAAGTGCACCTCGTGCGCTCCGGCGGCGACCATCTCCTCGCGGATGATCTCCTCGAGCTTGCCCTTCACGCGCAGCCCCAGCGGCATCCACCCGAAGATGCCCGGGGCCTGGCGGCGGATGTATCCCGCGCGCACGAGCAGCCGGTGGCTCGCCACTTCTGCGTCAGCGGGATCCTCGCGGAGGGTCTTGAGAAAGTACGAGCTGAGCCGGGTAATCACCCCACCATCGTAGCCCCCGCGGTGCGTGTCGGAGGTGCGCCGTACGCTGGACCCGTGACGCGAACCCGCTGGCTGCACTGGCTCGCACCGTCCCTGGTGCTGGTGATCGCTGCTGCGCTGCGGTTCTGGGCGCTCGGCCGGCCCGGGGTGCTGGTCTTCGACGAGTTGTACTACGTGCGCGACGCCATCAGTCAACTCGCGCACGGGTTCCCGACGACGTGGCCGGATGACGAGCCGGACATGAGCGGGTCGCGAGCGCTGGGGTTCACGGATGAACCGTCGAACGCGGTGCACCCGCCGCTCGGCAAATGGCTGATCGGGCTCGGCGTGCTCGTGTTCGGGCCGGGCACCGGGTGGGGGTGGCGCAGCGCGGTCGCCCTCGCGGGTGTGCTGACCGTGGCGGTCACGATGCGGCTGGGCTGGCGCATCTCGCGAAGCCTCCCCGTCGCGTGCGTCGCGGGCCTGCTGCTCGCCGTGGACGGCGTGCACGTCGTACTCACCCGGGTGGGTCTGCTCGACGGGTTCCTCGCCCTCGCGGTGTCGATCGGCGCGCTGTGCGTCTGGCGCGACCTCGAGTGGACCGGGGCACGGGCGGCGGTTGCGGATCCGGGGGCCCGCTCCTCCGCACCTCCGCCCCGGGTTCCCGTGCTCTGGCGCAGACCGTGGCTGCTCGCGGCGGCGGCGTCCTTCGGCGCAGCTGCATCGATCAAGTGGTCCGGCCTCTACCCGCTCGCCGCCTTCCTCATCTTCATCACGGTGCGCGACCTGATCCTCCGCCTGCGCGCCGGAGAGCGGCGCCCGGTGCCCCGCGCCGGTCTGCAGGCCGTGATCGCAGGAGCGATCGCCCTCCCCGCAGCGGGGCTCGTGTACCTCGTGTCGTGGGCGGGCTGGATTCTCACCCCGGGCGGGTGGAACCGCACGGCCGGGGAGGCATGGTGGCCTGCGCTGCTCCGGTACCACGCGCAGATGCTCGACTGGCATGGATCGCTCAGCGCTCCGCACCCGTACGCCTCGCACCCGCTGACCTGGCCACTCGCACTTCGCCCGACGGGCATGTACGAGACCCACTGGGGGCCCGACGAGGGGTGCCCGTGGTCGGCGTGCGCCGCAGCCGTCTCACCGCTGCCGAATCCGCTCGTCACCTGGGGCGGAGTCGTCGCGCTGGTCGCACTCCTCTGCATGATCGTCGTGCGCGCGCGCCGCGGCCCCGACCCGCTCGTGACCGCGAGCGCGTTCGTCGTCGTCGGCTATCTCTCCGGGTGGCTGCCCTGGGTGCTCACCGTGTCTCGATCCGCGGTCTTCCAGTTCTACGCGGTGGTGCTGACGCCGTTCTCCGCGCTCGCCCTCGTCCTCGCGCTCGCGCTGCTGTGCCGGGTACGGGTGGGCCCGCGACTCGGTGCCCTCGCGCGCAGCGCGACCCCTGCGGCGAGCGCGGCACCAGCGCCACCTGCGGCACCTGCCCCCTCGAACGCTCCGGAGCGCGCGTTCGAAGGCCCCGGTCGCGGATCCCCGGAGACGCTACTGGGGGTGCGAATCGCGGCGGCCATCTACCTCGTCGCGTGCCTCGCACTGGCCGCCTGGTTCTTCCCGACCTGGTCGGGTGCTCCCATGGCGGAGTGGTTCTGGCGGGCGCACCTCTGGCTGCCCGGCTGGCAGTAGCGCGCCGCCGTCTCAGAGCAGACGCCGCGAGAGCGCCCACGCGGTCAGCTCGTGGCGGTTCGAGAGCTGCAGCTTGCGCAGCACGTTCGACACATGCGTCTCCACGGTCTTCACCGACAGGAAGAGCTCCGCCGCGACCTCTTTATAGGCGTAGCCCCGCGCGATCATGCGCATGACCTCCTGCTCGCGCGCCGAGAGGCGATCCAATTCGTCGTCCTGCACCGCCGTCTCCCCGCCGCCCGTGCCGAACGCATCGAGCACGAAACCCGCCAGCCGAGGCGAGAACACGGCATCGCCGCCGTGCACCCGCACCACGGCGGCCGTCACCTCGGACCCGGAAGCCGTCTTCGTCAGGTATCCGCGAGCACCGGCGCGGATCACCTGAACCACATCATCGGCTGCATCGGAAACGCTGAGCGCGAGCATGCGGATGCCGCGCGTCTCGGGCCGATCCGCGAGGCGCTGCAGCACCTCCGCGCCCCCGCCGCCGGCCCCGCCGGGCAAGTGGACGTCGAGCAGCACCACGTCGGGCACCACAGCTGTGATCACGGCGACGGCCTCATCCACGCTCGCGGCCTCGCCGACCACGTCGAGTTCCTCGCCGAGCTCTGCCCGGAGCCCGGTGCGGAAGATCTGGTGATCGTCGACGATGACGATGCGGATGGACTTCGCTGCAGGGGTCATCGGCTCTCCTCGCTCGGTGCGTCGTCACGGGCCGGCGAACTCGCGGCCTCGGCAGTCGGTTGCCTCGGAACACTCAATCGCACCGACGTGCCTCCGCCCGGCCCTCGCACGATGCGCGCCTGGCCGCCCGCACGTTCCATTCTGCCCAGGATCGATTCGCGAACACCCATTCTGCCCTTGGGGAGGTTGTTCGGGTCGAGCCCGGCGCCCCGGTCGGTCACGTCGATCGCCACGCGATCCTGCGTCGCTTCGAGATACACGGTCACGTCGCCGCCCGCGTGCCGCGCCGCATTCAGCATCGCCTCGCGCGCAGCTGCGACGATCGGCGCCGGCGCGATGAGCCCCTCTCCGGCACCGACCGCGACCACTTCGAACCGCACCGGGTGGTCCGCCTCCAGCACCGCGGCGTGCGCCCGCAGCTCGGTATCGACGGCCTCCTGCGGCGCTGGTCTCGCTCCATCCGCGGTGCGGAAGAGCCACTCGCGCAGCTCCCGTTCCTGACCGCGGGCCAGACGCGCCACTTCGCTCCCCGGCTCTGAACGCTGCTGAATCAGCGCAAGGGTCTGCAGCACCGAGTCATGGAGATGCGCGGCGATATCCGACCGCTCCGCCTCCCTGGCGCGAGCCGCTCGCTCAGCCATCAGCTCGCGATTGATGCGCAGGAGCCAGGGAGCCACCGCGAGGGCGACTCCGGCGAGCACCGCGAAGGCGGCGCCGATGACCGTCCAGGTATTGGGTTCGCGCGCGGTGACGAAGAACATCAGCACACCGACGGCGACGAGCGCGAGCGCCCCGAGCGCGCGGGGCAGCGCGTTGCGGTCGGGTCGGTTCCGGTCGGCGATTTGCCACCAAGTGAGCCCGACCCCCACGAGTACCGCGAGGGCGGGCAGCAGCAGCTCGAGTCGCAGCTGCACGCCGACGCGCTCGAGCACGAGCCCCACGCCGGCGAGCAGCAGGCAGAATCCGAGCAGCAGTTCGGCGATGGGCCAGCGGGTGCGGCGCGCATCGGAGCGCTCGTCCGCCGCCTCGGGTTCGGGTGCCGGCTCGGTCGCTGGCCCCGCTTCGGGTTCGGGGTCGAACGGTACGGGAGCGGGAGCGGGAGCGGTCGCTCCCGCATCGGACGGCGTCGCGGCGGGCTGCGTCAACGCCCGTCGAAGGGGAACGACGCCCGCGTCCGCGCCCTGCCACGGCACGGTCGCCCAGAGCCACAGATAGAGCACGGCCCCCGCTCCGCCGAGCGCGGTGAGCACCAGCATGGCGATGCGCACGGTCTGGGCCGGGATGCCGAGATGCTCGCCGAGACCTCCGCAGACGCCCACGAGCACGCGGTCGTCTCGCGAGCGGGTCAGGGGAACGGCGGTCATGCCCCCATCAAAGCAGGTCGGCGCGACGATCGGGGTCTCGGGGTCGGCGGATCAGGGAAGCGTCAGGGTGATCCCCCATGGCCCGACGCACCGCACTCGTCCAGACTCGAAGCATGCACACGACACCTCCCCCCTCAGAAACGGCGGGCCGCCCTGCCGAACCTCCGGCCGGCCCTCCCGCAGGCCAGGGCTTCTTCGACTGGCTGCGCGGGCTCGGCGTCACGCGCAGTTCCGATCGCTGGTTCGCCGGGGTGGCCGCCGGGGTGGCCGAACGCCTGCGGATCGACCCGATCATCGTGCGCGGGGTCTTCATCGTGCTGGCGCTGCTCGGCGGCCCGGGGCTTCTGCTGTACCTCGTCGGATGGCTCCTGCTGCCCGACGCCTCCGGCCGCATCCACGTGGAGGAGATCTTCCGGGGGCGAGCAGAGACCGGGATGATCGTCGCCGCCGTCATTCTCACGTCGGTGGTCATCATTCCCGGTGTCATCGGGTTGCTGAGCCCGGGGGGCGGCTTCCCGATCTTCAGCGTTTGGAGTTGGGACGTGTGGGGCCGACTCGGCATCCCGGGATGGCTCACTGCCACGGTGGCGTGGCTGTCATGGATCGCGATCCTCGTGCTCGCGTTCTTCTGGGTGCGGAGCGTCGTGCTCAAGCGCGGCCGTGAACACCGCGAACGGACGTGGAATGCAGACGACGAGACCTCGGCAGCGGACGACGCCCATCCGGATCGGGCGGACCGCTCTGCCGACCGCGAGTACGACCGCACCGCTCGCGACTCCGCCGAATCGCTCGCGGCTCGGGCCGGAGAGAGCGCGGATCGAGTGGCGCGCGATGCTGCGGAGTGGGGCCGCCGTGCTGGGGCCGCGGCCGACAAGTGGGGGCGAGAAGTGGGCGAGCAGACCGAAGCGTGGAGCGCTCGCTACGCGGAGCACCACGACGCGCACCGGCTCGGAACCGCGCACACCGTCATCACCGTGGCGCTCGCGCTGCTCGCCGGCGGACTCGCCGCGCTCTGGACGACCTCCGTGCACGGACCGCTCCCGATCGAGAGCGTGGCCCCCGATGCACTGATCACGGGACTCATCGCCGCACTCGCGGTGCTCGCGCTCTCACTGATCGTCGCCGGCACGCGCGGTCGGTACACCGGCTGGGTCGGCTTCCTCTCCTTCTGCGGCGTGGTCGCCCTCCTGATCACCGTGGTACTGCCCTGGGGCACGCGCTTCCAGCCGTTCGGCAACCTGCACATCAGCGGTTCGGAGACCGGCGCCGTCGTGCTCGCGGGGAACACGACCGTCGACCTCACCGGGATCGACTCGCGCACTGACGGGGAGACGGGCCTCGAGGTCTGGGTGCTCGCCGGCCGCGTCATCGTCGAGCTCCCCGAATCCGAGCCCGTGATCGCGCATGTGCGGATGCTCGCCGGGCGCATCGACGAGTCCGGCCGCACCGATCTCGGTGTCTCGAGCGACGCGCAAGTCATGACGAGCGGGCCGTTCATCTCGCGGGAGATCCGCTCGAATGTGACCCCGGAGAATGCCGACGAGGCGAGTACCGTCACCGTCACGCTGCTCGCCGGCAATGTCGAGGTCGAGGGCGGCGGGGATGCGCAGGGAGCGACGGGATCCGGCGACGCTTCCGAACCGGATGTCTCGACGGATACGGATCGGCGCGCGGAGCAGCGTCTGGAGCGGCAGCGCGATGAGCTGAACGACGAGCTCGACGTGATCGAGTGGAAGCTCTCGGAGCCCGGGCTCAGCGCCTCCGAGCGGCGGAGCCTCGAGACCGAGCGCGGCGACGTCGAGCAGCGACTCGAAGACCTGGAGATGGAGATGAACCGATGACCACCGATCCCACGCGCCCTGAGCCGCTGAGCTCGCAATCGCCACGGCCCGAACCCGGCGAGGAGGAGACGACGACGCGGATCCCGCTCACCCCGCCACCTCCGGGCGACGGTGCCGCCGACCCGGCTCCGAACGCACCGAGCGCGCACGTCGACGCAGCGAGCGCCTCGGACCTCGGAGCGCCGCACATGCGAGACTCTCGAACCGCAGGTGAGGCGTCTGCGGGCCGGCGCGACACCGATCGACCATTCGTGGACGAGCGCAGCCGGAGCGAGCAGCTGCCGACTCGGCCGAGCCCGCGTACGGGGCCGATCGTGTGGGGAGCGCTCATCCTGGTCTTCTGCGGGTACGTCTCGCAGCAGGTGCTCGGGGGCGGCGGGCTCGACGCGGCCGGCTGGATCACCGCAACCGTCATCGGTCTCGGCGTGCTGCTGCTCGGGGTCGGCTTCGCGGTGCTGATGCGAAGCCGCCGCGAGACCAAGCGAAAGCCGTAGCCGCGACTCCGCGAACCGCTACCCCGCGACCCGCGGGATCTCGCGCGTCTGCGTCGAGATCCAGTGCAGCGGCACCTGAATCGACACTCGGGTGCCGCCGCCCGATTCGGGCCCCCAGGTGATGCTGCCCCCGAGCTCGCCCTCGATGAGGGTGCGCACGATCTGGGTGCCGAGCCCATCGCCGACGGTTCCGCCCGGAAGGCCGGTGCCCGTGTCGACCACCTCGACCGAGAGCTGCTCGTCGGTGCGACGCGCAGTGACGAACACCTCTCCCTCGCGACCGGCGAGCCCGTGCTCCACCGCGTTCGTCACGATCTCGGTGAGTGCGAGGGCGAGCGGGGTCGCGTACTCCGACGGCAGCTCGCCGAACTCGCCCTCCTTGTGCGG
The DNA here is from genome assembly GCF_037619215.1 of Leucobacter sp. USCH14. Classification (NCBI taxonomy): domain Bacteria; kingdom Bacillati; phylum Actinomycetota; class Actinomycetes; order Micrococcales; family Microbacteriaceae; genus Leucobacter; species Leucobacter sp. USCH14. The sequence continues at coordinate 172,907 of NZ_JAQPZP010000001.1, read as the reverse complement.
GTGGACGGTGGTGTTGTGCAGGCTTGCGACCTCGGCGGCCAGCCCGATCACCCGATCGAAGACCTTGTCGAAGTCCACGATCTGCGAGAGCCCCGTCGACAGCGTGTCGTGCACCACGGCGATCGCGGCGACACGGCGCATCGCCTGACCCAGCACCTGCTTCGCCTCCTCGCTGCGCGCACGACGCGCCTGCACGCGGAGCAGAGACGCGACCGTCTGCAGGTTGTTCTTCACGCGGTGATGGATCTCCCGGATCGTCGCGTCCTTCGTGATGAGCTCCTGCGCCTGCTGGCGCAGCTCGGTGACGTCGCGGGTCAGCACGATGCCGCCGACGCGGGCGCCGTCGCGGAACACCGGAATCGATCGCAGCGTGATCGTGTGTCCGTTGGTGTCGATCTCGGTGCGCTTGGCGATCTTGCCCTGCGCGATCAGCGGCAGCGATTCATTGGTGTCGAACTGCCCCTTCACGATGTCGGCGACGACCTCGCTGAAGTTCTCGCCCTCGATCTCGTCTCGGAACCCGAGTGCCGAGAATGTCGTCTGCGTATTCGGGCTCGCGAACGTCGCGACTCCGTCGAGGTTGATGCGCACGAGCCCGTCGGCCGCGCGCGGGGCTCCCTGCTCGCCCCCGCGCGAGCTCCCGGGAACCGGGAACATGCCCTTCTGGATCATGCCGAGGAGGTCGGCCGCGACCTCCCGGAACGCTGCACCGATCCGCGACGCGGGTTGCGTGTCCGCGACACTGGTGTGCACCGTGATCACCGCGAACGGCCCCCGCACCTCGCCGTCCGCGTCGGTCCGGCTCACCGAGAACGCGGCGAGTCGCATCGGGTTCTCCTCGTACCATGCCGGCGACGTGGAGACCGTGGGATTCGTGCTCGACATCGCTTCGTCGACGAGCTCGCGCCAGTCCGCGCGCAGCAGGTCGCCGATCACGTCGCGGTAGAAGAGCGTCACCGAGCCCGCGGGCCGGCTGTGCGCGATGGCGAGGTAGTTCTCGTCGCTCGTCGGCACCCACAGCACGACGTCGCCCAGAGCCAGGTCTGCGAGTAATCGCAGATCGAGCGTGAGCAGCTCGAGCCATTCGATCTCCTCTTCGTCGAGGGACGAGTACTTCGTTGCAAGACTGCGCAGTGTGGCCACGCCCCCCAGACTAGAGCACGCCGTCCGAGAGCGGCCTCATGGGAGCGCACTCTGCGGCAGCCGACTTCTGCCGTGGGCGAACCGGGATCTTGACAGCCCACAGTGCGGAGTGCATAGGGTGATCTCCACACCATCTCGAATCCGGCAGTGCAGTAGGGGTGAGTCGCACAGGGAGCGGCGCGCGGATCCGTTCGAAAGGACCGTCATGCCTGCCTCTGCACCCTCGCCCGAGCATCGCCGGGCCATTCGAGCCGCATCCCAGAGTTCTCGCGCTGGGGCGCAGCGGCACCACCTGCGGGCCGTGCCGAAGGCGGACGAGCGCGCCGGCGTTCCCCCCTCCGCACGTCCCCGATCCTCCGCGTTGCTTCGTGATCGCGGTGCGATACTCGACGCTCCGGCCGTCGCTCCGCCCCCGGACGCGTTCGTGCAACGTCTCGCCGTGTACGCATTCGAGGTGCTCGAGGGGGTGCGTTCCGTCGCGCAGTTCGGGGGCTGGATCACGCCCGAAGTCGCGGCGGCGTTCAGAGCACGGCGGGCACTCCGCGCCGAGCGCGAATCGCTGATGCGGGATCGTCGGAGGCGTACCGCGACACCGGGCCGCGCGCACCTCACCTCCCCGCTTCCCCACATCATCGAGGCGACGGTCGTGCTCCACACCGACGTGAAGTCCCACGTCGTAGCGATTCGCCTCGAGCACCTCCGGGATCGCTGGCGGGCCACCGACATCACCGTGCTCTGAGCGCCGCGTCTACCGGTCGTTCAGACGCGAGAGCTTCTCGATTTCGTACATGACGTCGACGGGAACGCCGGCGCCCCGCAGCACGTCGCGCGTCGAACGCGGAGTGCGGAGCCACCCCGCCGACCAGCCTTGACGCAGGCAGTCGCGCAGCTGCGCCCGGTCCCGCGAGGCCCGGAACGTGCGGAACCAGCGCCGCGCGGTCGCTGCGGAGTACAGCAGCTTCTCCCAGCCGAAGAGCGCGGAGCTTCGGCGGAACACCCAGAGCTTGTTGCGCACCTCGTAGAAGAAGCGCTGACCCGGATCCTGGTCGCTTGAACCGCGCTTCTCCGTACGATGCGTCACAACCGATGCGGGCACGTACAGGCCGCGCGCGCCGCGCAGCAGGCGCGCCGAGTACTCGAAGTCGTCGTTCCACAGGAAGTAGTCGGCGATCGGCAGACCCTGCTCGCGGACGCGAGCCGCTCGCAGGAAAGCGGAGACGAACGAGATCGAGCGGATCTCCATGGCGCCGACCGAGGCGGCGCGCTCCCGCTCCGCCCGAGAAGCGCGGATCTTCGCCTTCGGCGTGTTCATCGGGTGGTCCTCCCCGTCCGTCCACACCACACGTGAGCCCATGACCGCAAGATCGTCCGGCCCCGTCGCGCGGTACCGTTCGTGCGTCGCCAGGGCGCCGGCGAGCGCATCCGGGCCGGGCACGGTGTCGTCGTCCATGACCCATACCCAGTCGGTGTCGTCCTCGACGACTGCAGCGGCGATCCCGGTCGCGAACCCGCCGGCGCCCCCGGTGTTCTCGATGAGCTCGATGTGCCGGGCCCGCTCACCCCAGGCTTCGAGCATCTCGGCCGCGACCTCGACGGACCCGTCGTCCGAGGCGTTGTCGACCACCACGAGGCGATCGACGGGTCGGCTCTGCGCCGCGAGGGCTGCCAGGGATTCCCTGAGCAGCTCTCGTCGGTTGTAGGCCACCAGCACGGCGGTCACACGCATGTGATCCGTCTCCTTCACGTTTCGAGCAAACCCGGCAAGTCTAGCCCGCGTCCTCCTCGGTCGGCGATGCAGCGGCGATCCCGTCGGCGATGAGTTGCTGAATGGCGGCCCAATCCGGGTTCTCGGGGTCCACTGCGGGCGGAACGAGTTCGACGTTCACCGGTTCGTATCCTCGCGCGTCCGCGGCGAGATCGACGAACCGGCCGAGCATCGAATCCGGGATGTCGGTGTCGACGAGTTGCGATCCCGCCGAGAGCACCTCCTGGAATCTCGCGAGCACGTTCTGCGGGTTCATCTGCGCGAGGATCGCCGATTGGAGTTCGCGCTGGCGCTGCATCCGGGCGTAGTCCCCGTCGGCGGAGCCGTAGCGCGAACGGGCGTACCAGAGGGCGGTGAATCCGTCCATCTCCTGCTCGCCGGGCTCGATCCACCCCTCGACGCCCACGAGCTCACCGGTCATCTCGTCGATCTGACCACCGATGGGCAGCCGTTCCTGCACGTTGATCGTGATGCCTCCGAGGGCGTCGATGAGGCTCTCGAACGCGTCCATGTTGACGAGCACGTAGAACTGCACCTCGAGCCCGGTCGCGCCCGACACGGCATCCTTGGTCGCCTCGATGCCCGGCGAGGAGCCCTGCGACACGGCATCGGCGTACATGCCCTCGTACGACGGCGATCCCGAATCCTCGAGTTCGGTGACCAGGGAGTTCAGATTGCCGGTGGTGAAGCAGTAGTAACCGCCTCCGTCGACGATCTCGTAGTTGTTGACCTCGTCGCAGTACCCTTCGGGGTACACGGGGGCGAGGGGCGAGCCCTCGGGGAACGGGGTGTCCTTGAGTTCCCGGGGCAGCCCGACGATCATCGACTGCCCGGTTTCGGCGTCGACGCTGATGAGCGAGATGCTGTCGGGCCGCAGTCCCTCCCGGTCCGATCCTGCGTCGGTTCCGAGCAGCAGGATGTTGTACCGGCCGTCCACCGGCGCGACCGCGGGGGCGCTGCGGAAGAGGTCGCTGATGAGCCCGCGCCCCGCTCCGACCGCGTTGCCGGCCCAGGCCGCACCGGCGGCGGGAACGATGGTGAGCAGCACCGAGAGCATCGCGACCGGCACGCGCCACCCGCGCTGCACTCGGATGAGCTTGGTGAGCCGCAGCGTGTCGATGCCCAGCACGACCCAGATCACGGCGTAGATGAAGAGGAGCCACTGCACGATGAGCAGCACGAGATTGTTCGTGAAGAAGGTGAGGGTCGCGGTGCGCGCGAGCAGAAAGCTCACTCCCGCGATGACGACGCCGACGACGAGGATCGCGGTCGCGATCAGACCGAATCGCCCGAGGCGCCGGTTGCCCGCGACCACCTGCGCCGTGCCGGGGAGCAGGAACCCGAGGATCACGAGCCACCGCGCCCGCTTGCTCATGAGCGGTTCGGACGCCAGATCCGGGTTTCGCAGGGGCCGCTCGAGGTCCAGCGTCATGCGCGGTATCCGGCCGGATTCAGCGACTGCCACTTCCAGGAGTCGCGGCAGGCATCGGCGAGCGTGCGGGTGGTGCGCCACTCGAGCTCGGCGTTCGCGAGCGACGGATCCGCGGTCGTCTCGGCGACATCACCGGCTCGCGGCGCCTCGATGACGTACGGGATCGGCCGACCAGCCGCTTCTTCGAATGCGCGCACGACCTCGAGCACGCTGGACCCGACGCCGGATCCGAGGTTGTACGCGGAGACACCCGGCGCATTGTGCTCGAGCGCCGCGACGTGGCCCTCGGCGAGATCCATGACGTGGATGTAGTCGCGCACTCCGGTGCCGTCGGGTGTGGGGTAGGCGTCTCCGAAGACGCTCAGCCGCTCGCGCTTGCCGACCGCCACCTGCGCGATGAACGGCATGAGATTGTTCGGGATCCCGCTCGGGTCTTCGCCGATACGGCCCGAGGGGTGCGCCCCCACCGGGTTGAAGTAGCGAAGCAGCACCGCACCCAGTTCGGGCCAGGCCCGCTGCGCGTCTCGCACGATCTGCTCGTTCATGAACTTCGACCAGCCGTAGGGGTTCGTCACTCCGACTCCCACCTGATGCGCCTCGTCGATGGGCGCGTACTGCGGGTCTCCGTACACGGTGGCCGACGAGCTGAAGATGAAGTTCGTGACTCCGCGCTCGCGCATGAGGTCGAGCAGGACGATCGTGGAGTCGAGATTGACCCGGTAGTAGCGCGTCGGCTGCTGCACGGATTCGCCCACCGCCTTCAGACCGGCGAGGTGGATCGCCGCGTCGAACTCGACGTTCGCGAGCGCGGTGCGAGCGCCGTCGCGGTCGGCGAGATCGGCCTCGACGAGCTGCACCGCTGCGCCGCTCAGCTCCTCGACCCGGCGCACCGCCTCGCGACTGCTGTTCGAGAAGTCGTCGAGCACGATCACCTCATGGCCGCGCTCGATCAGAACGAGAGCGGTATGCGAGCCGATGTAGCCGGCGCCGCCTGTCAACAAAACACGCATGCGGACAGGGTACTTCGCGGATCGTGGGGGAACGCTCAAGCCGCACCGCAATGAGTCGGTTTGCGTGCGAGCGATCTCCTCGTGCAGTGCCCCAGGAGACGTCCTGCGACTCGGACGAACCCGGAGGTCGGCTCGCATCGCACCGGGCCGCACCGAAACTCGGATCGCGCCCCGAATTGTTGCGATTGCGTCTCACTCCAGGGCTTTCCGACGTGGCGCACAGCCGCTCTCAGCTTCGCATTCCATACAATGTGGAGTGCGGGCTCGCACCGCACGCACGCGTTCGGAGATTCGAGGGGAGATCGATTGGCGACGCTCACCCTCATCGCAGACCCGTTCCCGGATTGGGAGTCCGCAGCGCATGCATCCGCAGCCCGCGATCTCGCTCAGGCCGTCGCGGAAACGGCCCCGCGCAGCTGCAGCGCCCGGTATCTGATGGCGCGCGGGGGCGAGACTCCCGAGTTCGCGTCGCCGCGCCTCTCCACCGATGTGCTCCCCCTTCGCGCGAGCGTGCTCCCGCTCGTCTGGCAGAACGGGGCCACCGCTCGTCCGCTCGACGGGGAGTTCGTGCACGCCCTGACGCCGATGATGCCGCTCCGCGCGCGCGGCGACGACGACGGCTCGCAGACCTCGGTGACGATCCCGCACAGCATTGCGTGGGATGCACCGGCGCTCATCGGCAATTCGCAGGCGCGCCTCTTCCGCGCCTTCGTGCGCCGCGCCGTCAAGCACGCCGACATCATCCTGACCCCGACGCATGCCACTGCACGCGTGCTGCAGCAGCAGTACGGCGGCGATCTGCCCGTGCAGGTGTTCCCACTCGCGACGCCGACCGCGTTCGCCGCCCCTGCCGACTCCGCCGAGCGTCGAGCCGCTTGGGGGCTCCCCGACCGCTACGCCGCGACCACGGCGCGGCTCGGAGAGCACGGTCGTCTCGAGTGGATCTTCGAGGCGATGCGCACCGACGCCGACCTTCCGCCACTCGTCGTGCTCGAAGGGGTGGACCCGCAGGGGCCGATGAATCGTGACAAGGATCGCGATCCGGCCCTCGAGGTTCCCGAGGACCTGCAGGGCCGCGTGCACACGGTGCGCATCGCAGACCTCTCCGATATCGGAGCCGTACTTGCCGCCGCAGTCGTGCTTCTGCAGCCGCAGGCGTTCGCGGGAACGGGGTACACCGTGCTCGCCGCGCTCGACGCCGCCGTACCGGTCGTGCACGCCGGGCACCCCGCCACGGAGGAGCTGGTACTCGACGCCGGCGTCTCGGCCGACACCGCCGCAGGCTTCGCGCAGAAGTACAGCGACCTGGTCGGCCGGTCGGGCGCACTGCCCACGATGACGGTGCTCGCCTGCGACCGCAGCCGCGGTTTCAGCTGGCGCGCGTCGGCCTGGCACCTGTGGGAGACGCACGCGAACCTGTAGGACGCCGGTCTCGTGACCAGCGAGGCTATTCGGCGGCGACGCGCACCTTCAGGGCGTCGTTCTTCTCCCCGACCGCGGCGGTGAGCGCTTCGGCGTAGTCGGCGAGTCGCTGCGCGACGGAGGCGTCGCTCGAGCCGAGAATGCGCGCCGCGAGGATCCCCGCGTTCTTCGCACCGCCGATCGACACCGTCGCCACGGGAATCCCTCCGGGCATCTGCACGATCGAGAGCAGCGAGTCGAGGCCGTCGAGCTTCGCGAGCGGCACGGGCACGCCGATCACCGGGAGCGTCGTCATCGAGGCGACCATTCCGGGCAGGTGCGCCGCACCGCCGGCCCCCGCGATGATGACGCGGATGCCCCGGCCCGCTGCCTCGCGCGCGTACCTCACCATCTTCTCGGGCGTACGGTGCGCGCTGACGACCTCGACCTCGTGCGCGATGTCGAACTCGCGCAGCATCTGCACGGCGTCGGCCATCACCGAGTAGTCGGAATCGGAGCCCATGATGACGCCGACGAGGGGCGCGGAGGTTTCAGCCATGCGTCTTATCGTATCGGCGCCGGATCACGCGAAGCGCTGGGCGGCTGCGACCGCCTCGGCGCGCACCTCATCGAGGCGCTCGCCCGTGACCGTGACGTGCCCGACTTTGCGCCCGGGGCGGGGCTGCTTGTCGTAGCTGTGGAACTTCGCCCGCGGGTGAGCGGCGAGGGCCTCGGCGTAGCGCACCGGCATCGGACCCTCCGCCGGCCCGCCCAGTACGTTCACCATGACCGCCGCGGGCGCGGTCATGGAGGTGTCGCCGAGGGGCAGATCGGCGACCGCGCGCAGATGCTGCTCGAACTGACTGGTCACGGATCCCTCGATCGAGAAGTGCCCCGAATTGTGCGGACGCATGGCCAGCTCATTCACGAGCACGCGACCGTCGCGCGTCTCGAACATCTCGACGGCGAGCACTCCGGTGACGGCGACGCCCTCGGCGACGGCCGCGCCGATGCGGGCGGCCTCCTCGAGCACGGCCGGTCGATCGGTCGGAGCCGGAGCGAGCACCTCGGCGCAGACGCCGTCGCGCTGAATCGTCTCCACCACCGGCCATGTGCGGGTCTCACCGCTCGGTCGGCGTGCGACCAGCTGCGAGAGTTCGCGCACGAAATCGACGAGCTCCTCCGCGAGCAGGAAGCCGCCGTTCCCATCCTCTGCGAGCGCGGTGAACCAGTCGCGCACCTCGGCGGCATCGGAGACGACGCGGACGCCCTTGCCGTCGTACCCGCCGCGCGCAGTCTTCACGACGGCTCGGCCGCCGTGCGCATCGAGGAATGCCTGGAGGTCGGCCTCATCGGCGACGGCCGCCCAATCGGGGATGGGGACGCCGAGCTCGACGAGCTTCTCGCGCATGACGATCTTGTCCTGCGCGTACTGCAGCGCGTCAGGTCGCGGGTGAACAGCGACTCCGCGCGCTTCGAGCTCGTGCAGGATGGTCTGCGGCACGTGCTCGTGATCGAAGGTGACGACATCCACGGTGTCGGCGAACGCGTACACCGTCTCCGCGTCCCGGTAATCGCCGACGGTGTCGGCCGCGCGCTCAGCGCTCGACCCCTCGTTCTCGGCGAGCACACTGATGCGCAGCCCCAGATGAATGGCGGGGGGAACCATCATGCGGGCGAGCTGCCCGCCGCCGATCACACCGATCTTGATGCTGCCGTTCTGGGTCACGTCTCGCCTCTCGGGTTCGCCTCGGCCGCGCGTTGCCGCATCGGCCATCCTCCATTCTGCCGCATTGCGGCACACTAGTACCCATGCACGATGCCAGCGAGACCGCGCCGAACGCTGCGAACCACGACGGGATCTCCGACATCATCGCCGAGTTCTCCGAAGTGTTCGCCTTCGCCCGCACGCGGTGGGCGCGCTACGCGGAAGAGGTGGACCCCGATCTCAAAGGGGTCGGGATCATGGTGCTGCAGTTGATCCTGCGCAAAGGACCGATCAGTGCGACGGGAATCAGCCAGTTGCTCGACATGGACAAGGCGATGGTGAGCCGCCAGATCGCGAAACTGCGCGAGCTCGAACTGGTCGATACGCGCGCCGCGGCAGAGGATCGCCGAGTCCTGCTCCTCACTCCGAGCGCGAAGGCCGAGGATCTGCTCGGCGCCATCCGCCGGAAATGGGCGCACGCCTACCATGAGCGATTCGCCGATTGGAGCTCCGACGAACTCGAGCAGCTGCGCGCGTCACTGCACCGCTTCAACGCGTCAGCAGCGGAGTAGCGGCGGAGTGGCTGCGGATCATCCGCCGTTCGCCCATCGTTCACGCAGCCGTTACCGCACGGGCGACCGTAACCAAGTTGTGACTTATACAGTGGCTTCATGACGACCTCATCGCCGCTCCACGTGCAGTTGTACGAGGAGATGATCCACCGCATCCGAACAGGCGTGTGGCAGCCGGGCGACAAGGTTCCCAGTGAGAAGTCGCTCATCGCGGAGTTCGGCACCTCCCGGGGCCCCGTGCGCCAGGCGCTCGCCGCGCTGCGGGCTGAGGGAATGATCGTGGGAGGCCGGGGCACCCCGCCCCGGGTGCAGCACACCGCTCCCCCGCAATCATTCGACACCTTCATCTCGTTCAGCGAGTGGGCGCGCGAACTCGGGCTGACTCCCGGTCAGCGCGTGATCGAGGCGAGCCGCCGCTCGGCGACCGAGGAATGCGCGCGCGAACTCCAGATCGCGCCCGACTCGCCGGTGATCGAGATCATCCGAGTGCGCTACCTCGACGAGAAGCCCGCGATGCTCGAGCGCTCGCTCTTCCCCTACGAGATCGGGAAGCACCTGCTCGGCACCGACTTCCACCACGGCAGTGTGACGCAGGCGCTCGCGAACGTCGGCATCGTGCCCATGCGCGCCCGCCACGTCATCGACGCGATCGCCGCGCACCCGCTCGAGGTCGAGCAGCTGCACATCGCCCCGGGGAGCCCGCTGCTGCGGGTGCGTCGGCTGGCCTACAACGAATTCGGCACCGTCATCGAGAGCGCCGACGACAGGTATCTCCCCACCATGGCGACGTTCGTGGTCGAGAACAGCGCGAAGCACCGCAACCATCTCTCCCGGCACACGGCACCCCCTGCGTCGGCACTGCACTCCGTGTACGAGGGCGCGAGCAGCTGAAGGATCGCTGTCCAGTACCGGGACGCGAGCCCCGGTCGGGCTGACGCTAGGCGGCGGAGGTCTGCAGCGCGGGAATCTCCGACATCGATGCCGTCACCATGATCGGAAGGTGATCGGAGGTGCCCCGTTCGAGCGTGCGAACGCTGTCGATGTCGAGGCCCATCGAGGTCGCGAAGTCGAAGTGACCGCGGAACATCTTGTAGCGCGTGTACGTGCGCTTATCGCTGAGACTCAGCTCGTACCCGGTATCGCGCATCTCCGTATCGAGGCGCCCCTTGAAGACGGGGTAGTTGTAGTCGCCGACCATGAGAGCGGGGAGGCCCGGCCCGAGGTGGCGCAATTCGGCGAGTGCGGCGTGGATCTGGTGTCGGCGCAGCGAGTTGAGCGCGGTCAGCGGAGCCGCATGGAACGAGGCGACGACGAGGTCGCGCTGCAGCTCCGAATCGTGCAGACGCACACCGAGCAGACGCTCGTGCGCGGGAGCGAGCAGGCGGTCGTGCAGGGACTTCTTCAACTGGAACGTGTGCGCCGAGCGGGTGTGGAAGCGCTCGTCTCGCACGTACATGGCGAGGCCGAGGCGATTGCGCTCGGTCGCGTGCACGAGTGAGAGGTGCCCCAGGCGCGCGGGCAGCGCGACGGCCTCAGCTTCTTGCAGACAGAGCACATCGACGCCGTGATCATCGGCGAGCGCATCGAGCTCGCTGACGGCGCGGTTCTTCCGCAAGTTGTAGCTGATGACCTTCATATCGCGTTCCTCCATGGGGTCGTGCCGGGCGGGTCGGCCCAACAGAAGACACCCTACGCCCGGGCGGCTGTGGAGTCAGCGTGTCACGGCTGGCAAATCACCCAGCTTCACGACGCCGGTCACAACCGGATCAGACGCACTTCGAGGGTTCCGATGATCATCTGCTCGGTCGCCGACGCGGATCGCCCCGACTCGAGCTGCGTCACCGCTCCGTCGGTGCTGACGAGCGAAACGCCGTTGGTCGACTGCAGATCCTCGATCGTCCACTCATCACCGTCTCGGCGCAGGCGCGCATGAGATTTCGACGTGGTCCGCGTCGGGTCGCTGATCTGCAGCACTGACGATCCCTCGCGCGATTCGGGCTTGCGGCCGATCACGATGTCGTCGCCTTCGAGTTCGAGCGTCTCCCCGCCCGGGAGCTCGAGGCCCCAGCGGGCGCGCTGCGAGACGACGACGGTGTGATCCTCGTCGAGTCCGGAGGGCGCGACCGGAGGCGTCACGGGCGGTGCAGCAGGCGGTGCGGCGACGGGAGGCGCCGCGACCGGAGGTGCGGCAGTGGGCGGCGCCACCACGGGCTCAGCCGCGGGCTCCGGTGCTGCGGGCTGCGGTGCTGCGGGCTGCGGTGCTGCGGTCTGCGGCGCCGCGGGCGGTGCGGCGGGAGTGCGGCGATCGAATATCGACGGCTCCGGATCCGCCACCGCCTGCGCTCCGGGGTGAGCCGCCTGCGGCGGCTCCGGAGCGGGGACCGGCGCGGACTCCTGCTGCGCCCCCTGCGAGAGCGCCGCCTCGGAGGGCTCGGGAAGGACGAGGGGGCCCGACTCGTGCTCCACCTTCGTATCCTCTACCGCCGGCCACGAGAAGGGTCGGGGCGGTGCGACCCCGCCGAGCGGCGCGGGCGGGCGCGGCGCGACTCCTTCGGCGGCGAGACGCTCGTAGTCTCCCTCGGTGGTATTGCTGAAGCCCCAGTTGTTCGGCGCCGGAGCCTGCGCACCGGGCGCCTGCCCGCCGGGAGCGGGTGGCTGCTGCCACGGGTCTGCGGGAGCTTCGGCCTGCGCCGGCGATGGGGCGGCGACGGGCGCGTGATGCCCGCCGGGCTGCGGCTGCGGCGCCGCCTGCGGAACCGGCTGCGGAACCGGCTGCGGGGCGGCCCACGGGTCATGGGGTGCGGCCTGCTGCTGGGGGACGGGCGGCAGCCCCTGCCAATCCGGGTCGTGCTGGTCGACGGGCTGGGGCGCAAACCCAGCCGCTCCGTACGCGGGAGCGGGCGCGTACCCGTGCGCACTGCCGTCGAACCCTCCGCCGATCTGCGAGTACTCCCCCGTCGAGTATCCCGGGTTGCCGAACTCGCGGTCCCGCAGCTGACCGGCGAAGAGCGTCGCCCAGAGCGGTGCGATGAACGCGCCGAGAACGGTGAAGCCGGCGCCCTTGCCGAACTCGGTGTTGATGCGATGGATCGCGATGATCGAGATCACGAGCGTCACGATGCTCAGACCCGGCACGATCATGAACAGTGCGAGCCAACCCGGGAGCCCGCCGCGCTGAATGAGCTGCCACTGGTTCCAGAGTGGAATCCATCCCCACCCCGACGGCAGGCCCAGGTACGGGAAGAGCCTCGAGAGCGACCAGAGGTACCAGACGTACACGGCGAGGCCGACGAGCGACCAGACACCGAAGACGAGGAAGAACCCAGCACCCAGCTGCGTCGAAGTCTCGTAGTCCATGAATCACTCTTTTCCGTCGGGCGGCGGTGCGGGGAAACGGCGTGCAGCGCGGGCACGCCTCTGACAGGGTACCGTTCTCGCCCGCATTCGAGAATCCGGCGGATCGCGCCTAATCCGCATCCGAATCCTGCGTCGAAGGCGCGTACGCGAGCTGCACCACCTGGTGCCCCCGGGCGCGGGAGATGACCTGGGCGCGACCGGGCGCGCTCGGAATCGCCTTGACCTTGCCGATCAGTTGCCCCTCCTCGGGGTTCCCGCTCAGCAGGATTCCGGTCACGCCGAGATCGGTCATGCCCTGGAGGATCGGATCGTACGCCGCCCGCGACGCCCCGCCCGAGCGACGTGTGACGATGACGTGGAGCCCGAGGTCGCCGGCTTGAGCCAGGAGCTGCGCGAGCGGCGCGGCAGGGTTTCCCTGCTGGGTCGCCACGAGATCGTAGTCGTCGATCAGGACGAACCCCTCCGCCCCCGTCCACCAGCTCCGGGAGCGCAGCTGATCCGCCGTGACATCCGGGCCCGGAAGGCGTCCGCGGAAGAACTCGACGAGCTGAGCGATCGCACCGGCGGTCTGCTCCGCGGTGGTCAGATAGGCGCCGAGATACGCGTCGGGAATCTCGCCCAGATGCGCCCGACGGTAGTCGATCATGAAGATGCGGGCCTGACCGGGCTCGTATCGTCGCGCGATCTCGTGCACGACGCCGCGCAGCATCGACGACTTGCCCGACCCGGAATCTCCGTACAAGAAGAGGTGCTGCTCCCGTTCGGGATCGATGCCGACCGGAGCGAGCTCCGCCTCGTCGAGGCCGAGCAGCAGCTGCTGGGAGTTCGCCGCGGGGTGCTGACGCAGTTCGTCGAGCGGGAGCCGTTCGGGCAGCAGGCGCAGCTTCGGCCCGTGCTCGCGCTGCCACGCGCTGCCGACCTTCGCGACGAGATCGTCGACGCCGTCGACCAGGGTGTCCGCGGTGGTGTCTCCATCGATGCGCGGCAGCGCCGTGAGCATCTGCAGGCCTGCAGGATCGAGGCCGCGCCCGGGAATGGCCGACACGTTGGCCGCTGCACGACGATTGATCTCGGAGTCCGAGGCATCGCCGAGACGCAGCTCGATGCGCCCGCCCATGAGGTCTTTGACATTGGGACGGATGTCGAGCCAGCGGCTCGCGGTCAGCACGACGTGCACGCCGAAGCTGAGGCCGCGGGCCGCCAACTGCTGCACGGGCGCTTCCAGGCTCTCGTAATCGCTGCGGAGCGTCGCCCACCCGTCGATGACGAGGAAGATGTCGCCGTACCCGTCGTCGACGAGGTTCTGCTCGCGACGAGCACGATACGTGTCGATCGAGTCGATGCCCTGGGCGCGGAAGTACGCCTCTCGCGCGTTGAGCAGCGACGTGACCTCGGCGACCGTGCGGCGGATCACTTCGGGCTCGCCGCGCGTCGCGAGCCCGGCGATGTGCGGCAGCTCCCGCAGTCCGGTGAAACTGCCGCCGAAGTCGATGACGAACACCTGCACCTCTTGCGGAGTATGCGTGAGCGCCAGGGCGGCGACGAGCGCGCGGGCCGCCGTGCTCTTGCCCGAGAGCGGCGCGCCGACGATCGCCACATGCCCGGCGGCCCCAGACAGATCGAGCGTCAGCAGGTCGCGTCGCTGGTAGAGCGGCACGTCGACGATGCCGACGGGCACCGTGAGGCGCCGATGCTCGCGCCAGCGCGGCGCGTGCAGCCCGAGCTCGTAACTGACGACGAGTTTTCCGAGCAGCTGATCGAGCGTCGCGGGCTCCTCGAGCGGCGGCAGCCAGACCTGGTGAGCCGCAGGGCCGATGCCCGACATGCGCGCCACCGCGAGTTCGAAGGTGCTGCGCGTCTCCTCGGGTTCGGCTGCCGCGAGCTCTGCCGCCCGTCGCTCCGCTGCCTCGGCGGCACGAGCCGCCTCGTCCACGGGGTCCGTCAGCTGCTGGGCAGCCGCAGTGAACGGGGTGATGCGCGCCGCGCCGGGAGCGCCGGCCGCATCGTCGCCCGTCGCGATCGCTCGACGGGCGGGGGGGCGGCCCCGAGACGTAGGCGGCGCGGAACTGCGTCAGATTGTCGTCGCTGCCGACCTTCAGCAGGCCGCCGCCGGGCTCCTGCGGCAGGTGGTATGCGTCGGGCACGCCGATGACGGTGCGCGACTCCGCGGCCGAGAAGGTGCGCAGACCGATGCGGTACGAGAGATGAGTGTCGAGCCCTTTCAACCGCGACTCCTCGAGCCGCTGGGAGGCGAGCAGCAGGTGCACGTGCAGTGAGCGCCCCAGCCGGCCGATCGCGACGAAGGACTCGATGAACTCCGGTTTCGCGCTCAGCAGCTCGGAGAACTCGTCGGCGACGATGAGCAGCGCAGGCAGCGGCGGCAGGTCGCTGCGGCCGTTCTTCCGCGCCTTCTCGTATTCGCCGACGTTCACGAAGTTGCCCGCCGATTGCAGGAGCTCCTGACGGCGGGTCATCTCGCCCTGCAGGGCGTCCTGCATGCGGTCGACGAGGCTGATCTCCTCACCGAGGTTGGTGATGATGGCCGACACGTGCGGCATGTCTGCCATGCCCGCGAACGTGGCGCCGCCCTTGAAGTCCACCAGCACGAAGTTCAGCTGCTCGGGCGAGTGCGTGAGCGCGAGGGAGAGCACGAGCGTGCGCAGCACCTCGGACTTGCCCGATCCCGTCGCGCCGATGATGAGTCCGTGGGGGCCCATGCCCTGCGATGCCGACTCCTTGAGATCGAGGATCAGCGGGGCGCCGTTCGTGTCCTGGCCGATCGGCACCCTCAAGCGGTCGCGCTCCGGCAAGTAGCGCCACTGCTGCTCCAGGTCGAGATCGCGCACATCGGGGAGGTCGAGCAGCTCGAGCAGCTCCTGCTGCCGCTTGCTCGCGCGGGAGACCGCGCCTCCCCCACCGCCCTCTCGATGCAGCGGCGCGAGCCGCCGCGCGACGGCCTCGGCCTCCACGAGACTCATGTCGTCCGGTGTGATGGTCTGCGCCCGAGTGCGCCCCTCGGCGACCTCGGCGGTGCCCGCGCCCACGTAGATGCGGGCGGTACTGGCGTCGTCGTTGTCGTCCCAGGTACTGGGGAGATCGAGTACCGTCACGCCCTGCAGCCCGCCGGCGAAGACCGAGTCGCTCGGCGGCACACTCGCTCCATCGACCACGACGAGCAGATGCGGGCTCTGAGCTGCTGCCCCGCCCGCCGAGAAGCGGGGGCGCTCGCGCAGATCCGCCGGCAGCATGCGCATGAGCGTGTCGAGATCCGAGCCGATCATTCGCGCCGGGCCGAGCGAGTCTCGAAGCCGGGTCGACTGCACGTGAGGAAGCCACTTCGCCCATTCCCACTGGGGAAGCGACTCGGGTGCTGCAGCGATGACGATCTGCAGCTCCTCGGGGCTGTGCAGCGCGGCGAGATGGGAGATCATGCCGCGCGCGAGACCGCGGATGCGCTCGACGTCGTCGCCGACGAGTTGCACGCTGCGGTAGTGCGACACCCGCATGTAGGTGGGGAGATCCGGCTGGACCTCATGGGTTGCGAGGAACCGGTGAGCGGCCGTCGTCGCGACCGGATCGAGATCCGCGATCGGCGGCAGCTCGGGCGCGACGAGGGTCAACGCGAGCGGCTGCTCGCAGGTCCCCACCCGCACGGTGAGGAAGTCGTCGTCGGAGGCGGCGCGCTCCCACACCCGCGTCCCGTCCTCGACGAGATAGCTCAGCGTCTCGGGGGCCGGGTAGCGCCAGTTCCGCTCTCGTCGCTGCGCCTTCGCGGCAGTGCGAACGGTATCGCGCAGGTCGGTCAGGTAGGCGAGGTACTCGCGACGGGAGCTCAGGATCGACGCCTGACGCGTCGCGCGCTGGCGCCAGCCGTTCACGAAGACGAAGCCCAGCGCGGAGATGAGGAACATGCCGCCCGTGATCCACCCCGTCGGGCCGGCATTGCTCACCGAGACCATGATGATCGCGCCCACGCTGCCGAGCATCGGAAGCGCCGACGTCAGGAGGCTGCTGCCGCCCTCCGACGGCTCGATCTCGGGCGGCGGCTGCAGGTTCACACTGCCGGACGGCACGCGCGGCGGCGCGAGTCGACTGCTCATCGATGTGCTCCTTCGAGCCGGCGCCTCGCTCGGCCGTTGCCTGCTGCCACCGATTCAGACTACCAATGACCGGGATGCAGGTGGAGTCCGTTCTGCGGCTGCTCTCCGGACTCCCGATGCGACCTCTCAGACGATAAGCTCTCCGCAGGAATGCGCTTCCGCTGCAGCGGCCGGAACGTGGCCGCTGCCAGCGCTGGTGGCGACAGTGAACGTGCAGAGGAGAACGTCCGTGGATGTCGCGCAGGGATCGGCCGGGGCGCCGGCAGCAGGGTGGTATCCCGACCCTGCCGGCAGCGGGCTGCTGCGGTACTGGGATGGGTCGACCTGGACCGAGCATCTCGCACCCCCGGTTCCTCCGGCACCGCAGTCGGCGGCTTCGGCGACCGGATACCCTCCGATGCAATCGACGCAGCTTGCGCGTCCCGTCTATCAGCGGCCTCGTCGCCCGCCCCATGAACGGGCCTGGACGAAGAGCACCGTCGCCACGCTGATCGTGTGCGCCGTGCTCGTGATCGCGTCGATTCCCGCGCTCGCCTGGCTCGCGGGCGCGAAGGCGCGGGCGCTCGAAGGCGACGCCGCCGTCGCGGTCGAGGCGTTTCTCGCCGCCACGACGACGGGCGATCCCGCATGGCGCGATGCAGCCGATCCCGCGCTGCACCCCGAAACGGACGACAGCGCGACTCCGCTGTACGGCGATCTCGCCTCGGCGGAGCAGCTCGGACTCACCCTCGATTACCAGTACGACTCCGGCGACTTCAGCTACGTGAACTCGGAGGAGAGCTACATCGACGGCGACCCGCAGACCGCCGACACCGTGTCCGTACCCGTCGACTTCACCTACACCTATTCCGTCGACGGCGAGACCTTCACCTCCGAACTCACGCAGGCGATCTGGCTCACCCGCCCCTTCTACTACGAGGGATCCGACGAGCCCAGCGCCGCACTGGAGGCGCGCACGCCGTCCGCGGTCGGGCCCTGGCGCGTCGCCGGTATCGCGGAGGCCTCCACCATCGATTTCGATATCTCGGGCGACGAGTTCGTCACGACGTTCTCGGACGATCCCGTCGAAGGAGATGAGAGCGTCTGCCGGGAACCGAAGTCGATGATCCTCGAGATGTCCCAGCTCTCGCGGCAGGACGGGGAGCTCAGAAGCTCCTGCCTGGTGCGTCAGGGAGACGCGTCACTGCGACCGGAGGAGCTCGACCCGAAGGCGGTCGCGCAGCAGTTCCCGGTCATGAACGAGTTCAGCGCGATCGCCGATGACGTGATGGGCGCGCAGGCCGGATACGACACGCTGCCGCCGCTCTCGCAGTACCCGGTTGCCATGGGGGACACGGAATACGTCTTCACCATCGCCGCAACCCCGAGCGGTGGCGCGGGGATGTACGGGCAGACACTCCGCTTCGTTCAGATCGCAGAGGTGAAGAGCGAATGACCACCGCACACACGACCGGCGTCGAAGCCTCCGCGCAGAGGCAGCCGCGCAACAGGCGCGCCAGGATCGCGCGGCTCATCATCATCGGAGTGACCGTGCTCTGCCTGGGCGCGGCAGGAGCGGTCGCGGCCGTGAATTGGCCCCGACCCTATCCGATGGGTGAAGCAGCAGCTGTACCCACCGGAGACTCCTCCCCCATCTGGGTGGAAGACGACTTCGACATGGAGACCAGCACCTACGACCAGGCCTGGTTCGACATGAACACCGCGCTGCAGACCCATGACCGCGAGCTCTTCCTCTCCTTCGCGGACGGGGATGCGGAGGCACAGCTGGCCCTGTGGTGGGACAACCTGTCGGCGATCGGCTGGACCACAGGGTTCATCACTCCGAACACGGACGCCGACGGGTCGCAACTGGTCAACATCGGCGTCGATCTCGGCTTCCCCGCGAACGAGATGCGGGGCAGCGGATCGGCCGACGCCGGGCTCATTCTGACTCAGGGCAGCTACTACCGCATCACCACGACCGGCAGCGGCGAGTCGCTGCGCATCACCTCGTTCGTGCCGCGCGACGTCATCCAGCCGTGGGACGACGGCAAGCTCTACGTCGAGCGCCGAGACCACGTCGTGCTCTTCGCACTCGAGGACGAGCGCGAGCTCGTGACCCGCTCCATCGATGAAGCCGAGGAAGCGGCGGTGACGACGCTCGAACTCGCGACACGCATGGGCGGAGACGTGCCGCAGACCGGATTCACCTCGGGCATCACCGGAAGCGATGAGCGACTGGAGCGCTGGCGGTACGGCAATTCGGAGAAGCCGGAGGGCGAGATCGACGCCGCCGGGTTCGCCCGCTCCCTGTACCGGCCCTCGCAAGCCTCGGAGATCATCGACCCGACCATCGCCACCGGTGACGCGACGGGCGGCACCACCGTGATTCTCGGGCCCGGCGCCGACTTCGACCGGCGCGTGGTGTTCATTCACGAATTCGCTCACGCGATCCACTACACGGCCGCGCCCTCTCAGAGCTGGTCGACATCGACTGCGGCACTCGAGGGCTTCGCCCGCTATGCGGAGTACGCCTCGGGAGCGTCGGAGTTCGTCGCCTACCCGGAGCTGAAGTCCGCGGTGGCAACGCTCGGCGTCGACGTCTTCTCGGACGACCGCATCTATCAGGAATCGGGCGCGACCGAGGCCTACGACGCCGCCGGATCCTACTACCTCTTCGTCGCGGAGAACGGCGGAGACCCCTGGGCACTCGCGGTCGATTCGGTCACCGAGGGGCGCCCGATCTTCGAGGTCTCCGCCGAGATGTCGCCTGCGCTCACGGCGGAGAACTGGCAGCAGTGGGTGGCGGGCCGCTAGCGTCCCTCACTCCTCGCTGAGCCTGCCGCCCGCGCGCGACGCGCGCGCTGCAGGACCGCCATCCCCCTCGGGCCTGGTATCGCTCTTCGGGCTCGGCGCGATCCTGCGCCGCCGTCGCAGCGAGCGTCGCTAGCGCCGAAACGCTAGCCGAAGGCGAGCACGGCGACGAGCCAGAGCCCGCCGATCGCGATTACCACGGTGCCCGCGAAACCGGCGAGCGCCCCGATCCCGAAGCGTCGGTTCGCGCGGACGGTCGAGCGCAGAGCTGCACGATCGGCAGGGGGCGGCGCCGGCCGGGAGGCCGGCGGAGGGCCGAAGCGCGCATCCGTCTCGGTGCCCGCCGCCGAGCGGCGCCCGGTGCGCTGCGAGGTGATCACCGGCAGAGCGGGGCTGACTCCGCGGCGGGGCAACGCGTGATCGGGTGCAGGGCTCGGAGCCTCGGGCACTCGGTAGCGGGCGTCGAGCGGCGACTTGAACATGCGGGCCGCGAGTTCCGGTGGGAGTTCGCGCGGCGGGGGCTCGTCGACGGGTGGTGCCGGATTGCGCGATGCACCGACGCCCGTCGAGCCGCCGTGCGCCGTGGAATCACTCGGTGCCGCTCGAACGGCAGGCCGAGGAGCGGCGCGCGGCGTGACGACCGTCTCGTCCGCGGATGCGGGTACTGCCCTGCGCGGCGTGACGACCGTCTCGTCCAGGGGCTCAGACGCGGCCCGGCGCGGCGTGACCACCGTCTCGTCGTCGGACTGCCCCGGATCGCTCATTGCCCGCGCCTCGGCACCGTCGCCGTCAGGGTCCGGTCGTCCTCACTCTCGGTGACGACATCCGAACCGAGATCCGAACTCACGTGCCATGGGGACCCCCCGGAGAGCACGTCCACGACGAGAACGGTGATGTTGTCGCGCCCACCGGCTTCATTGGCGCGGTGCACGAGCTCCTCGACGACGGCCTCCGGCTGACCGCCCATGGTGAGTGCCGCTCGCAACTGCTGATCATCGACTTCGGTGGTCAGTCCGTCGGAGCAGATGAGCAGCCGGGATCCGTCCTCGACCGGCAGCAACCAGCTGTCTGCGGTCGTGTCGGCGGAGCCGAGCGCGCGCGTGATGACGTTGCGCCCGGGGAGCGCGTCGAGCCCGACCCCGCCCGCGATCATCTCGTCGCGCAGCGAGTGGTCGACCGTCACCTGGTGCAGTTCCGCTCCGCGGTGGAGGTAGACCCGGGAGTCGCCGACGTTGAGCACGAGCCAGTACGCCCGCCCCTCGTGCCGCACGAGCACGGCGCCCGTGAGTGTGCAGCCCGCGCCCCGCTCACGATTCGCCGCAACTCTGCCCACCGCCTCGCGCGCCGCTTCGAGCGCGTGGCCGACGTCGCGAACGGTCGACATCTCCCCGGGCCGGATCACCGATGCGAACGCCTCCACCGCAGCACGACTCGCCTGGTCGCCCGCCTCGTGCCCTCCCATGCCGTCCGCCACGAGAAAGCTCGGGAACTCGAGGAGCGCGGAGTCCTCGTTCACCGATCGCAGCATCCCGGGATCGGTGCGCACGGCGGCGCTCACCTCCGGTGCCATTCCGATTCGCATCATCGTCCTCCTGCGGTCGCGCGTCGCGACAGGCGCGCGACGCGTCGTGTACGTGTCTTCGGCATCAGCGAGCGCAGGGAGTATTCGGCGCGCAGGCGCTTCCAGAACCCGAGCCCCGCTCGTCGTGCCGTCAGTTCTTCGTCGACGACGGTCCACAGCTCGTCGGCGTCGCTGCCGTCGATTCCCTCGTGAGAATACACCGCCCGATCGACGGCCGAGGCGACCCAGGGGCCGGATGGCACGTGCAGCTGCTCCGCGATATCTCGTCGACTTCCAGGTTCGGTGGCCACGAGGCCCGTGTCTGCGAAGCCATCGATCAGTTCATCCCATGCCCCGAGCGCCCGCTCCTCCGGCGAGTGCGCTCTGCGGCGGCGGTTGCGGCGCATCCGCTTGGCGAGCGGTAGGAAGAGCAGGGGCAGAGCGAGCAGCACGAGCGCGAGCAGCGACAACCCCACGACGCGCAAGATGGGCCACAGCGCGGCGAATGCGTCGCGATCCTGCGTCTCCGACGGCTCGCTCGAATCACCGCTCGTGCCCGACGGGGGGTCGGCCTGACTCGCATCGCGTTCCTCGGGAACGGAGGGGAACTCGGGCAGTTGCTCGCCGCGCTCGAGCGTGATCGGCGGCGTCTCCACCTGAGGGCTCGCGTCGATGGCCGCCCACTCGCCGTCGCTTCCGCGCACCTCGATCCACGCGGCGAGATGCTCGCCCGTGCACACGTCGGTGCAGGCGGGAACTCCGGGCACCCCCGCTTCCTCGTCGGCGCCGAGACGCACGCCGAGCACCACGCGCGACTCGAACCCCATTGCGCGCGCGATGAGTGCGGCGGCAGCGGCGAACTGCTCGTCGTCGCCGATGCCGGCCACGAGCGCGCGTTCATCGGCTCCGTCGCCCGCGGCGCGCTGCTGCTCGTTCAGTTGCGTGAAGAGCGTCTCGATCCGCGCGATCGAGTGCCCGCCGGTGCTGGGGAAGAACTTGGTGCCATACTCCTCCGAGGCCGCTTCGAGCCATGCACGTTCTCCCTCGCCTTCGGTGAGGGAGTGGCTCAGGTACCCGCGGTCGCGCAGACGCTGAATCGCCTCGAGCAGACCCTGCATCGACGTCGGAAGCTGCTGCGCGTTGAGCCACTGCGCGAGTTGCGGGGTGCGCTCGAGGTCGATCAGGGGGGCGTCCTGCACGGGGTCGCCTGCGGGCTCGGCGCCGGCGGCCGCGCTCATCTCGGCCGTGTACCCGTCGCCCTCGCGAACGCCCCGGCCGCCGGGAACCGCGATCGCGGCCCAGCTCGACCGGTTGATGTAGAAGGCATCGCCGAGGGCGCCGGATCGCGGTCCGTCGAACACGGGCGGCGCTGCGAGCGGGGGCGCGATCGGCAACCAGATGCCGTCGTAGCCGTCGGCGATCTCGACGGTGACGCTGACCGGCTCGGCCACCGGTTCACCACTCGGGAACCGGGTGAAGCGGCCGTCGGCTCCGGGCTCGACGAAGAAGTCGACCCCGTCGTATCCGTCGAGCACCGCCATGCGCAGTCGCTCCGGCGCCGCACCGTCGCTCTGCACGCTGAACAGCGGCGCAGTGAACGCCGCGTCCCGCTTCGATGCCCGGTACCCCGCGAGCGGACTGGTCTGCTCCCGCACCACGAGCTCGGGATCGACGCGGTCGCGCGGCACGTGCCGTTCGGCATTCGCGAGCGGAGCGACCGCGGCTCCGATGCCGAGCGCGACGGCCGCCGTCAGCACTGCGCTGATCGCGCGCACCACTGCATTGCGGCGCACGCCCCCGGCGCCCTCGGCCGGCTCTGTCGAGCGGCCGAGCCGCAGCGCCCGGCGACGGCCGATGCCCGACGACCAGGCCACCCACGCCGCGCCGGCGACGCAGATCAGGGCCCACAGCGCCAGCTCGCGCGGCGCCGTGATCGTCAGCGGACCGAGGGGCATCGGTGAACTCACCTGCGACGACCCGAAGATGACGCCGAAGGCGACGGGCACGAGCGCGGGGATCGCCGCGAAGGGCGCCGCCTTGCCTCCGCGCAGCGCGAGGCCGGCGATCATCGCCGTCGTACCCATGGAGACGAGCAGCCACGGCACCATCACCGCCTGATAGGTGCCGACCGGCAGCGTGAGCGTGAGCAGCTGCTTCCACCCGAGCGTCACGGTCGCGAGACCGTCGATCAGCCCTCCGACGATCCCCATCGGGCCGGTGCCCAGCGCGCTCGGCACCCCGAGCGGAACGACGACGAGCACGAACGCTGCGATGAGCGCGGCGACCGTGGCGACTCCCCACCCCAGACGACGGCCCGCCCACACGATGCCGAACACCACGGCCCACGCGACGCCCCCGACGACCCACACCCACGGCGTGCGGTAGATCGGCATTGCGGAGAGGGCACCGGCGACGACGGAGATGCCGCTCAGCGTCGCGGCTCCGATGATCAGCGCCGGGCTGGTGCTCGTGCGGCGCCGTGCGCGGCGGCGCTGGGGTGCTGTGCGCCGCGGGTGCGCGGGGCGCGGGGCGGCGGCGGCACCCCGGCCGGCCCGACGCGGGCCCGGCTCCGGTGTGGCGCCGCTCATGACAGCCCCCCTCGCACCACGAGCTGGGGAAGGTCGCCGATCGCACCGACGGTGAACAGGGTGCAGTTGTCGACCAGGTGCGCTGCCGGGTCTGCGAGGGTCTCGGCTCGCACCACGAGCACGCGCACGTCTTCGGTGAAGGCTGCGGCGGCGCGGCGCAGCCGCGCCGGATCCGGAATCGAGCCCGTGACGACGGCCACGATGGAGAGCGGGCGTCTC
This sequence comes from Leucobacter sp. USCH14, assembly GCF_037619215.1. Lineage (NCBI taxonomy): Bacteria > Bacillati > Actinomycetota > Actinomycetes > Micrococcales > Microbacteriaceae > Leucobacter > Leucobacter sp. USCH14. The sequence continues at coordinate 149,258 of NZ_JAQPZP010000001.1, read as the reverse complement.
GACTCCGCAAGACTGCGGGTGAGCCGCTCGATGGGCAGTGCGTCTTCGGCCGCCTCGAGCTCGGCCCAGGCGTCGAGGAGCTGAGCCGGGGTGCTCGAGGGCAGTTCTTCGAGCCCGTCGATGCTGGGGCGCACACGACCCGGGGCCCACTGCGAGGCGATGAACCGTTCGCGCCCCTCGCGAACCGCCTGCAGCCCGAGGGAGGCGGCGATGCTCACACCGAGCTCGAATTCCTCGTCGCTCGCATACTCCTCACGAACGGCATCGAAGAGGATCGCGGCGCGGGCCGTCTGCGACTCCTCGTACTGGCGCACCATCAGCGTTCCGGTCTTCGCCGTCGACTTCCAGTGCACATGCCGCATCGCATCGCCGCGCACATACTCGCGCACCGCGTGGAACGACAGGTCGGAGTCGGTGAGCCGCCGGCTCGCCGCGCCTTCGAGGTCGCGCACGAGCCCCGCGGACCCCTGCGGCAGCAGCGCGGTGCGGGGGTGCACATGCACGAGATGCCGGTCGCGCCAGGTGATCTCGCGACGTACGAGCCCGAGCGGGTCGCGGCGCGCCAGCGTCAGCGGACCGACTTCGATGACGCCGCGCGAGACCGCCGGGATGCCGACGGGAACGGTTGCCGTGCCGCGCGGGCCGATGAACGGGATCGGAATCTCGCGGAGCGCTTCGCCGACCGGCAGTTCCGCCGTCGCGGGCAGGGCGGGGCGCCCACCGGAGTTCTCGACCTCGATCTGCAGCGCGACCTCCCCGCCGGCGACCACCCGCAGCCGATCGACCGCGATGCGGATCAGGTAGGCGCGCGAGCCGAGCAGGAACGGCAGGCCGACGAGCAGCAGCACGCCGAACCCGATCGCGACGAACCAGGCCTCGACCCACCCGAACGCGGCGCCGAGCACCACCGAGAGTGCGGCGACGCCGAGCACGAAATAGCCGGTCGGCGTGACGGTTTCGCGCACACGGCGCCACTGGCGGCGCAGACGACGCCGATTGCGGCGCCACCAGCGCCGAGCAGCGCGGCGCCGGCGCGTGCTGACGCGCCCGGTGCCCGGTACGGTATCGCCGAATCGCGTGGAGGTGCTGCCACGCGTTCTCGTCCCGGTATTCGACACCGGGGCGCGCGAGGTGTCGAGACTCACGCGGTGCCGTTCTCCTGGGGCGCCGAGATGTCGAGCATGATCTGGCCGAGGATCTGCGCAGCCGTGACCCCGTCGAACTCGGCTTCGGGTTCGAGCACGAGACGGTGGGTCAGCACGGGCATCGCGAGATCGCGCACGTCGTCGGGGGTGACGTAGTGGCGCCCGTTCGCCGCGGCCCACGCCGACGCGAGTCGCACGAGCGCGAGGGCGCCGCGCACGCTCGCGCCGAGACGCACCTCGCTCGCACGACGCGTCGCTTCGACGAGCCGCACCGCGTAGTCGGCGACCAGCGGGCTGACGTGCACGCGACTGATGAGCTCCTGCGCCTGCGTCACCATGCCCGTGCTCACGACCGGCGAGAGCGGATGCTGCTGCGCGCGGTCGCCCTGCAGGATGCGAGTCATCGCGGCTTGATCGGGGTAGCCGATCGACGTCTTCACCATGAATCGGTCGAGCTGCGCCTCGGGCAGACGGTACGTGCCCGCCTGCTCGACCGGGTTCTGCGTCGCGATGACGAGGAACGGGCTGCCGACGTCGTGGCTCGTGCCGTCGACCGTGACGCGCCCCTCCTCCATCACCTCGAGCAGTGCGGACTGCGTCTTCGGGCTGGCGCGGTTGATCTCGTCGGCGAGCACGACGTTCGCGAAGATCGGGCCCGGATGGAATTCGAACGCCCCCGCGCGCTGGTCGAACACCGTGATGCCCGTGATGTCTCCCGGCAGCAGGTCCGGCGTGAACTGCACACGCGACGACGTGCCCTGGATTACCTGACCGAGCGCGCGGGCGAGTGCCGTCTTCCCCGTGCCGGGCACGTCTTCGAGCAGTACGTGTCCGCCCGCGAGCGCACAGGCGATCACCAGCTCGACCACGCGGCGCTTGCCGTGGATCGCCTGCTCCATCGCGTCGGCCGTGGTGGCGAACAGCTGCGCGACCCACTGCGCCTGATCCGGAGTGATGGCGTGGGATGCGGTCTGCTGCTGTGAAGTCATGCGGCTCCTTCGGCGGGGCTGGTCGAAACGGCGGACGTGCGCATGGCGCTACGGGGTCTGGGGCGGAGCTTCGGGGTCGGGGTCAGGATCGCCGCCCGGTTCCGGAGGCGTCGGCGTCTCGGGCTGATAGCACACACTGAGTGTGACGGGAGCGAGATTCCTGTAGTCACCGGTCCAAGTGATCGTGAGCGGGATCCGTCCACCCTCCGGTGCCCCTTCGATCACGTCTGCAGACTCTCTTGCCGCAGCGGAAATACCCAGCAGAGCACGCTTCTCTTCCATGGTCCTCGGTGGGGAGTCTGCAATCCAGCAATTGCCCTGCTCCCGAACTGTCACCAGCGTTGGGGCAGTGTTCACCCGGGCATCAACCCATTCGGAACACGTACTCTCATTGCCAGGATCGATGCACTGACGCGCACGCACCTTCTGAATAGAATCCGCGGAAAGCGCGCTGCCCAGTTTTTCCGCCTCTACGACAGCGTTGCCCACCGACCACTGCCCTTCCGCGCCCTCAGCGGTAACGATTTCTGCTGACGACAGCGTATAGTCGAAACCATTCTCCGCAGGCCGCGGATCAGGTCCGATGGTGAACGATGCAGTCGGGCGGGGGATGGACCCCCCGATGAGCTCTGGGTTCGTTTTCATTTCGCTTCGGCCGAAGTCGTTACTCAAGCACACCTTCGCGGTGTAGACGCGGTACTTCTTCAACCCGCCGAAATTCGGATCGTTGAGCTGCCCATCCACGAAGCAGTCATCGGGTTGCCCGTACGGTGCGCTTATCGTGTACCTCGACGTCACTCCATCTTTCGGCCCGTCATGACTGACGACAGCCGAATTATCACGTGCTGATGTCAGCGATGCCCGCGAAAGGGTCGGCGCTCCATAGACGAACCCGTCGCCCTGCGCTGCGGCACCTGTGTTGGATCCGCCGCCGATCTCCGGGACGTCGAACTTGGTGACCGGGGTCACCGCGAACGAGATCGCGCCGACGGCGATGTTCTCGTAGCGGCGTTCCGCACTCGAACCGTCGAGCGTCTCCTGCTGATCCCGGTAGGAGACCAGGAACTGCTTCGTATCGTTCGATCCCTCGATCGAGAGCCGAACGCCACCGGCACGCTGATTCGTATTTCGCGGGTTCTTGATCGACTCGACCGTGACCTTCGGAGCTGCCGGGGCCGCGTAGGCCCAGGCGGTCACCGACGTCGAGGCTGCGGAGGAGCCGACGGCATTCACGGCCGTCGCGGCGAACTGGTGCTTCTGCCCGTTCGCCAGTCCGGTCGCGACGCACTGGAACGACGAGTCGCCCACGGCGGTGCAGCTCGTCGATCCGCCGCCCGAGAGGTTCACCCCCGACACCGCGGGGTGCGCCTGACGGCCCCCGAGCGTCACCGTGAAGCTCGCACTGTCCGTCGTGTAGCCGGTCTGCTGAATGCTCGGTCGGCTCGGAATGCCCTGCGCGTCGAACTCGATGGCTCCGTCTCCGGTGCGCCCCTGAGCATCGACGACGGTGAAGCCGACACGGCAGGTTCCGCCGACCTCCGGCCCGCCGGGCCAGGAGACCGAGACCCCGGAGTCGCCGACGCGGGTGAAGCTGCCGTACGAGCAGCCCGAACCGCTGACGGCAGCGAGCTTCAATCCGCCGCCGCTCTTCCCCGCGAAGGGATCGTGCTCTCCCGAGACTCCGACGAGCTGAGCCTGGCAGTCACTGCCGACGGTGCACTTCAGCGCGACCGTCGCGCCCTTCGGCAGATCGCGCGGGGCCTGCCCCACGCGCAGGGTGAGCGGGGCGCGCGATGCGCCGGCGCCGCTCACCGACACCGACACCGACTCCTGGCTGCCGGGCACCGCGTCGGCGCGAGCCTCGACCGAGATCGTCGCCCCGTTCTGGGTCACCGTGAAGAGCGAGCTCCCACCCGAAACCTCGAATCGCAGCTTCGAGGCGTCGCCCTCGCGACCGCCCTGCCACGAGATCATGTCGATCAACGCGATCTCCGCGCTCGCGCCCGGGTCGACGGTTCGCGTCAGGGGTGCGGCCTGCACGGCGGGTGCATCGGGAACGATGACGACGGGCACGGGCAGTGTGGTCCACGCTTGCTGCCCCACGAGTCTCGCCTGCATGAGACACGTGTCGTTCCATGGAGCTTCGCGGCCGGCCGAGTACCGCAGACGGTCGCCCGACACCGCTTCGCACGTCGCCTGCGCGCGGCCGACGGTGAACGATTCGCGGCGCAGTTCGACGCGATCGCCCGAGCCGCTGTCGACGAGGTCATTCACGGAGACCTCCCGCTGCTCGTTCTCGTCGACGCTGATCGGCTGCAGATCGGGCTTGAGCGTGAGCCTCAGCTCATCGAGGGGAGGAATGACGAGCAGCCCGTACGAGGCCACATCCTGGCCCGACGCGTCAGTCCCCGAGAGTTTGAAGACGACGGTGTCGCCGCCCGAGCGGTACTCGCCCGAGATCTTCGAACCGGAGGCGCGGTAGCCATCGCGCGAACCCGACCAGAGCGACAACTGCAGTGCGGAGACGTCGCCGGTCGCCCACCGCACCTTGTCGGTGATCACGTCCACGCCGCCGGCCGCGAGCTCGGCCCGATCGCGCACGTTCAGCACGGTGTCTGTGATGGTCGGCGCCTGGGCACCGACGCGCTCCGACGTGTGGACGACGATGAGTCCATCGGCGGTGCTCTTCGTCGCCTCCGAGCGCACGGTGTATCGGTAGGAGACGGCGCCCAGGTCATCTCCCGGGCGAATCGAAACCCGTCCCTCTTTCACCTTGGAGAGATCGAGGCGCTCAGCCAGCTGCTCGGCCTCGCTGCTGTCGGGGCCTCCGGCGACGTTGGGCACCACGGATTCGATGGAGAGCTTGCCTCCCGCGGGGTCGACGTCGTTGTCGAGCGGACGCACGACTGCCGGCTCGCTCTGCGGAGTGAGCCGGAGGTAGTCGGTCGAAGCGACGATCGCGCTCGACTCGGAAGCCTGCACGACGATGACGGTGAGCTTGCCCGTGCCCGTTCCTCCCTCCGGATCGCGCACGGAGTACGTGAGTTCGACCGGCCCTGCGGCGGCATTCGCGAGCGCCTCCACTGCGAATCCATTCGCCGCGGAGTTCACGGTCGCCGAGATGCCGGCGTCGGCATCTCCCTCGACGCTCACCAGGCGCACGCGATCGCCGTCGGGGTCCACTCCGGAGAGCGGCACGCGCACCTGCGTCGTCGAACCGGGGCTCACTCGCGCGGTGACCGCGGCCGGTTCCGGGTCGCGATTCGAACCCTCGGCCAGAACGGTGACGATCACGGACCCGACATCCCCGGCAGCAGGATCGCTGGCGCCGTACGCGGTGTAGCTCAGCCGGTAGGTGCCGGGCTCCTTCGGGGCGAGGTAGCGCAGCACGTTGCCGGAGGCGAACGCGAGTTCGCCCTTCGTGCCTGACCCGACGATGTCGGGATCGAGGAGCAGGCGCTCCCCCGGGGCGGCGACATCGTTGTCGAGCACTCGGATATCGACGACCGAACCCGCGCGCACCGTGGCGGTGTCAGCGACCGCGATGGCACCCGTGGAGCCGGTATCGGGGACCTGGAAGACCGTGAGCTTGCCCTGGGCCCGCGCATCGCCCTCGGCGACGGTGACCTCGACCGCGCCGATGCGTCCGGCACCGCCGTCCTCGGTGCTCCCGGCGACGCGGACCTGGGCGTGATCGATGATGTCGGCCTGGAGGTCGCCATCGGTCACCTCTGCGCCGGCGACCGAGAGCGACCGAGAGGTCGAACCAGGGATTGCGTCGAGTATTTCAACGGTTGCATCGGTGAGCGGACGCACGAACGCGCGCAGCGCCGGGAGCGCGAGCGGCGGCCCCGCGGGTGTGGCGGTGACGCGGAGCTGCCCGGTGATCTCGCCACCGGTCACGGTGTCGCGCACGGTCACCGTCACCGCTGCCGTGCCCGCCGCGGTCGCTTCGATCTCCACCGCACCGCTGGTGGCTTGCGGCGTCACCTGCACCGTGCCGCTCGGGTCGGTGGCATCGAGCAGGGCATACGAGCCCGAACCGCCCGCCACGCGGTCGAGCGGTCGCACGGTAGCCGTGCGGCCCACCTGCACGGTCGTCGCAGTCGCGGTGAATTCGGGGGTCGCACTCGGATCGACGACGAGGGTCAGCTCCCGCTGCGCCTCCTCCCCGCGGCCGTCGCGCACCGTGACGCGCAGCGCGATGTCGGCGGCACCGGCGTTCGGGTCGGTGTGCCGAACGCCCAGACGACCGTCGGCGGTCACGATCGCGCGAACCGGATCCTCCGACCGCACCGCCTCCGCAGCGGCGAGCGTCATCACGTCGCCTTCCGGGTCGACCCAGCCCTCGAGAATCGGGTACACGAGTGTGCCGCCGGGTGCGATGGCGGGCACGCGCCACTCGCGCTGGCAGCCCTCGACCGGGCACCATGCAGGGGCGGTGTTCGTCTCGTCATCAGCCACCGTCAGTGTGACCGTGGCTGGCTCCGAGACCAGGGCGCCGTCGGTCACACGGTAGGAGAAGGTGGCGCTGCCGCTCGCGTCGGCCGCGGGCCGCACGGTGAGCGACTGCCCGTCGGGCATGAGCTGCAGCGTGCCGAACGATTCGGGAAGCCCCTCGTCGCCGATCGAATCGGGCACGATCGTCAGCACGTCGCGCTTGTTCGCATCGTAATCGTTGAGCAGCACCGGCAGTGGGGCCGGTTCTCCCGCGCGAACGCCGAAGGCGTCGTCGACGGCTGTCGGGGGTACCTGCTCCGTCACGTCCTCCACGACCACGGTGCCGCGATCCTCTTTCGGCGGGTCCGAGATCGTCCACTGCGACAGCGGGATCAGCTCGCCGCCCGGCAGCGTCCAGAGCATCCCGGTGCGCATCTCGTTCAGCACGCCGCGTTCGCCGTTCGAGCGGATGACCGGGAGCAGATCGCCCGCTTCTCGCGCCCCGTCGTCGATCACGAGCGGCTTCTCGCCCTCGTCCGATGTCCAGAGCGCCCCGGCGTTCTGACCCACCCACGCAGCGTACGCGACGTCGCCGATGTACACGGGCTGCGCGGGCGTTCCCGTCGTATCGACGACGCGCTCCGCCTCGCCTTCGGCGTCGATGCTCGTGAGGCCACTCGTATCGGCCACGAGCACGGTACGCCCGGTGCGCGTTCCATCGCCACCGCTCGCCTGCAGCCGGGCCGAGCCGTCGAGCTCGAGCGTGGTCGAGATGCCGCCCTCACGCCAGAGCCGGCCGCTCTCGGGGTCGAGCAGCACCCAGTCCCCCGCGACGATCGCGAGCTGCGGCGCGGGTGCGTCACCGGCGGCACCGGGCGCCTCGAGCGCCCCGCCGACGAACTCCCGGCTCGTCGCGTCGTACTCGCGCACCGCGTCTTCATCTCCGGAGAAGAGGGCGAGGCGGCCGGATTCGTCCAGCGCGATCGCCGATGCGCGGTACGAGGATCCGCCATCCACGCTCTCGGATCCGGCGCCTTCCTCGGCGTCCTCCTCGGCGCCGTCACTCGCATTCTCGCCCGCGAGCGGGTCGACACGTTCGAGCGACGCCAGGCGGGATTCGAGGTCGCGGAGCGCACTCTCGTCTCCTGCGAGGTCCGAGACCGGCTCTCCCGGTCCATCGACAGGGGTCGACATTGCATCGGCGGCGATCTCTCCCGCGTACACGGCTCCGGCCTCCGTGCGGACCGCGACGAATCGCCCGGCGCTCACCACCTCGCGCGTACCGTCGGGCAGGTGCACCGCCTCGGCCGCGTCGTCGCCGGCGGGCGCTTCGCTTGCGTCGGTCTCGGCCTCACCGTTCTCGGTGCTTGAGACGGGTGACGCCTCATCGGCGGAGCCAGCAGCCGCGGCGCCAGCATCCGCGGGTGCGCGATCCCCCAGGTCCACAGGGTCGCCCACGTCGAGCGGCCACGCGCGTCCGTTGCCGTGCGAGAGCACGGCCGCGTGCGCTCCGGACTGCAGCACTCCGCTCGGATCGGAGACCTTGCGCACGAGATCGAGCTCACCGGTGTCGGTGTTCACCCGGGCGTACTGGCCGGCTTCGCGCGCGACCCACACACCGGGCTCGGCCCGCGGGGTCTCACGAGCATCGTAGCCGTTCGCGATCACGGCAACCGTTGCGATGAGCGCGCACGAGACGACGCCGGCGATCCACCACTGCAGCCGGCGAAACCGCTCGCGGCCAGTGCTCGCCGTCACGCTCACCCGGCACCGCCGCTCATCGCCCACAGTACGCTCGCGGCCCCCGCCACGACGGCCAGCGCAACACCAGCACCGATGAGCCCGGCTCGCCAGGGCGATGCCGGGCGGTCGAGGATCAACCCGTCGTCGTCCGTGCCGCGTCGCTGCGCGAGCATCTCGGCGCGAGCCTCCGCACGGGTCACCCGGCCCACCGTGCTCACGACGGGTCCGCGAGTGCCGGCGGGCACCGCCTCGGCACGCGGCAACCAGGCTTCCGCGACGATCTCGAGCGGTGTCACGTCATAGCCGAATGTTCGCTGCAGCTGCTGCAGCGCCTCCCCGAACTCCGCCATCGTGGCGTACCGCTCGTGCGGATTCTTGCGGAGCGCTTTCGAGATGACCTCGTCGAACCGCTCGTAGCCCTGCGCCCCCGGAATCGCCTGATACAGCGCCTTCTGGATGCGCTCCGTGAGCTTCGATCGCGAGTTCTGGGAGCGATCCGCCAATTCGAAGGGCGATCGCCCCGCTGCGAACGAGTAGAGCGTCGCGCCGAGCGACCACACCTCGGTCGCAACGCTTCCGGTGCTCTGCAGGCCCACCACCTCGGGCGCCGACCACGGGATCGACATCGCCATCTCTCCGTCGAGTTCGCGGCGGCCGAGCACCTGCGCGATGCCGAAGTCGGAGAGCGCGGGGCGGCCGAGCGTCGTGAGCAGCACGTTGGACGGCTTGATGTCGCGATGCAGCACTCCTGCGCGGTGCGCCGTCTCGAGCGCCCCCGCGATACGCACACCGGCGTCGAGCACGTCGCGCAATCGCGCGGGCTGCCCCTTCGTGAGGGCGCCCATCGATGCGGGGCAGAACTCCATGGCGAGGTAGGGGTGACCTTCGAGCGAGATGCTGGCCTGATAGATCGAGACCACCGAGGGGTGGCTGCTCAGGCGAGCCATGACGTCGGCCTCGCTCTCGAAGACCTCCCGCAGCTCCGCCACGGCCGCGGCCCCGTTCGCAGCGCCGTTCAGCACCTTCACCGCGACGAGACGGCGGGGCATGTCCTGCTCGTAGAGGAACACCTGCGCGAAGCCGCCGGAACCGAGCGGGCGCACATAGCTGAATCCGGGAATCGCGGGCGCGCTGACGGCGGCGCGCTCAGCCACGACATGCTCCCGTAATGGGACCGCGCTGCTGCCGTGCGCAACGGGGCGCGTTCGCGGCTCGGAAACAGAGTGTCACGTGAAACATCCTAATCGAGGGCGTACGGCTGCGAGACCGTATCCACAGGCTCGCGAGCGAAGATCGCGGACGCGGCATCCGGCCGCTGGAAACGGCTCAGCCCCCGCCCGCTGAGCGGACGAGGGCTGAGCCGAACGGTTCTGCTTACAGACCGGAGACGTCGAGCGGAATGCCCGGGCCGAAGGTCGTCGAGACGGCGCCCTTCTGCACGTACTTGCCCTTCGCCGACGACGGCTTCAGACGCGAGATCTCGTCGAGCACCGAGGCGAGGTTGTCGGCGAGCTGCTCGGCCGAGAACGATGCCTTGCCGACGATGAAGTGCACGTTCGAGTGCTTGTCGACGCGGAACTCGATCTTGCCGCCCTTGATCTCGGTGACGGCCTTCGCCGCATCCGGGGTCACGGTGCCGGTCTTCGGGTTGGGCATGAGGCCGCGGGGGCCGAGCACCTTACCCAGACGACCGACCTTGCCCATGAGCTCGGGGGTCGAGACTGCCGAATCGAAGTCGGTGTAGCCTGCGGCCACCTTCTCGATCAACTCGTCACCGCCGACCTCGTCAGCGCCGGCTGCGATTGCCGCCTCAGCGGCAGCGCCCACCGCGAACACGATGACGCGCGCGGTCTTGCCGGTGCCGTGAGGCAGGCTCACGGTGCCGCGAACCATCTGGTCTGCCTTGCGAGGGTCCACACCGAGCTTGACGGCGACCTCGACGGTCGTGTCGGTCTTGGTGGAACCGGTCTCCTTCGCCAGGGCGACGGCCTCGGCGGGAGTGTAGAACTTGTCTGCCTGAATCTTCTCGGCAGCGGCGCGGTACGCCTTCGACTTCTGTGCCATGTCCGATGCCCCTTACTCGACGGTGATGCCCATGGAGCGAGCGGTGCCCGCAATGATCTTCGCCGCAGCGTCGATGTCGTTCGCGTTCAGATCGGCCTGCTTCTGCTCGGCGATCTGACGAACCTGCTCTGCGGTGACCTTGGCGACCTTGACGGTGTGCGGGGTGCCGGAGCCCTTCTGCACGCCTGCCGCCTTCTTCAGCAGCTCGGCTGCCGGAGGGGTCTTGAGCACGAACGTGAACGAACGGTCCTCGTACACGGTGATCTCCACCGGCACGATGTTGCCGCGCTGGGATTCCGTCGCAGCGTTGTACGCCTTGCAGAACTCCATGATGTTGACGCCGTGCTGACCGAGTGCCGGGCCCACGGGGGGCGCGGGGTTGGCTGCACCGGCCGGGATCTGAAGCTTGATCAGACCGGTAACCTTCTTGGCCTTTGCCATGATTGTTTCCTTTCCATCGAACTCGCACGGTGGTGCAAGCTCTCCCGCGAGTCCGGCCGTTCCGGATGCGGTACTCGTTCGCGCCGACGCACGCCAGAGGCGTTCGCAGACGCAAACCAGGCAAGTCTACCCGAAGATTCCGGATCGCGCACCCGCATGCGGCGTCATCGCCACCCGCCTCCTCCGACGCACCGCTACACCGAGAATGCCACCGCGTGCCAACCCGTTGCGCCATTCGGAGCCGGCGGCGCCTCGTCGGAGGTCTGCGTGTAGCCCGACTTGTCGGTGGCGCGCACCCGTGCGGTGTGACGGCCGGGCGTCGCCGCCCAGGCGAGCGACCACTGCACCCACGTGTCGTCCGAAATCGCCGACGCGAGTTCCGCCTGCTGCCACTCGCCCTCGTCGATCTGCACCTCGACTGCGGCGACGCCGGTGTGCTGCGCCCAGGCGACACCCGCGAGTGCGATCGTCCCGCCAGCAACTGCGGCGCCCGAGCGCGGGGTGTCGATGCGCGAGGCCGTCTTGATCGGACCGAGCGCCGACCAGCCGCGGGGCGTCCAGTACCCCTCCGCATCGGCGAACCGGGTCACCTCGAGACGCGTCACCCACTTCGTCGCCGAGACGTAGCCGTACAACCCGGGAACGATCAGGCGGGCGGGGAATCCGTGCTCCGCGGGCAGGGGCTCTCCGTTCATGCCCACCGCGAGGAGGGCGTTGCGGCCGGAATCGGTGAGCGTCTCGAGCGGCGTGCCGGCGGTGAATCCGTCGGGACCCGACGAGAGCACCATGTCGGCGCCACGGGAGACGCCGGCGCGCGCCAGCAGCTCCCTGAGCGGGTACCCGAGCCACGTCGCGTTCCCGATGAGGTCTCCGCCGACGGTGTTCGAGACGCACGCGATGGTGGCGATGTGCTCCTCGAGCGGCAGCGCGAGGAGCTCCGCGTAGGTGAGCGTCAGGGGCCGGTCGACGAGCCCGGTGATCTCGAGGCTCCACCTCGCGGGATCGATCCTCGGCACTTGCAGCGCGATGTCGATGCGGTAGAAATCGGCGTTGGGCGTGATCAGCGGACTGATCCCCGGAACGTCGAGCTGCGCGGCGGCGGGCACTGCTGCCGCGGGTTCGGCCGGCCGCGGCAGACGGATCGCCTCGCGCACAGCCGTGTACGCGGCGCTTCCGGCGTTCTTCACCCGCGCACCGGCGCCCACGAGGAGCGCGGTCACCGAGGTCGCGCCCGCGAAGACCAGGAAGCCGCGTCGAGCCAGTCTCGCCCCCTCATCCGCGTCGTCCGGCCGCTCGGCGTTCTCCGCCGCCGACCATGCGAGCACTCGCGGTCGGCCGCGATCCAGCACCCAGAGCCCGGCGACCGTCCCGATGATCGTGGGGATCGCCCAGAACGGGGTGGCTTCGGCACGAGTGAGGATCGCGATCAGCGCGACGGCCGACACCGTGATGAGCACCACCATGCCCGCGCCGCGTCGCGCCGCTTCAGCGCACCCGGCGATCACGGCCAGCGCCAGCACGACGATGCCGAGAATGACGAAGAGCGCGAGCTTGTCCGCTGTGCCGAACAGTGCGATCATCGTGTCTTTCACCCAGCTCGGGGCGAGATCGATGGCGAGGGCGCCGACTCCGAACAGGGGTGATGAACCGGCGGCGACGAACACCGCGGCGAGCTCGGCGACGCCGAGCACGACGAGCGCGGCCGCGACGCCGAGGATGGCGCCGCCGAGCCGGTTGCCCACCCGCTGCCGCCGCATGGAGTCACCGTAACCGGCCAACATGCGAAAAGCCCCGCCGAGGCGGGGCTTTTCTGCGGAAGATCCGTTACACCATCTTGGTGACCTGGTCGAAGCTCAGCTCGACCGGCGTCTCGCGCTCGAAGAGCGAGACGAGCACCGTGAGCTTGCCCGAAGCCGCATTGATCTCGCTGATGGTGCCCGGGAGCCCCTCGAACGATCCGGACTTGATCGTGATGGTCTCGCCGACCTCGAAATCGATCTCGACATTGCCCTGGGCCGCGGCATTGGCAGCCGCTTTGCCCTTCGCCGTAGCGGCCGGCTCGAGCTCGACGGTGCTCTTGAGCATCTCGAACGCCTCGTTGATGCGCAGCGGCACCGGGTTGTGAGCGTTGCCGACGAAGCCGGTGACGCCGGGAGTGTGGCGCACGACCGACCAGGTGGTCTCGTTGAGGTGCATGCGAACGAGCACATAACCGGGGATGCGCACGCGCGTCACCATCTTGCGCTGGCCGTTCTTGACCTCCATGACCTCTTCCATGGGGACCTGGATCTCGAAGATGTCGTCGACCGCGCCCATCGTCTCGCGACGGTTCCACAGGTTCGACTTCACCTTGCGCTCGTACCCGGCGTAGGTGTGGATCACGAACCACTTGCCCGGCCGGCGGCGCAGATCCTTCTTGAAGGCCTTGTAGGGATCGACAGCCGATTCGCCATCCTCCCCGGTCTCCTCTTCCGATTCCTCATCGACGATCGCAGCAGCGGCCGCCTCGGCCTCTTCGGCGCTATCGATATCGAGCGCATCCTCCACCGCGGCGTCCACATCGGGGTCCGTCGACTGCACCAGTGCGTCGAGTGCCGCGTCGAGGTCTGCCTCGGGGGTGTTGTTCTCGCTCGTCATCTCTACTTGCTTTCCTTGCTCTGCGGTCGGTTCGTGCGACGGCTGATCAGCCGAGCGTCGTTCCGAATAGGAAGACCGTCACGAATCCGAACGCCTGGTCGAGTACCCACACCAGCGCCATCATGATCAGCACGAAGGCGATCACCACGAGGGTGAAGTTGATGAGTTCCTTGCGGGTCGGGGTGACGACCTTCTTCAACTCGGCGATGACCTGCTGAATGAACAGAACGATGCGGCTGAACCAGTTGCGCTTCGCGGCGCGATCGGCTTTGGCGCGCTCGACGAGGCCGCCGCTCTCCTCGACTTCGGTGCTGCTCACTCGCGTGTCCTTTCCGTTGCCCCCGCTCGGCGCTTGCGCGCCGAGCGGGTCTGGCAGGGCAGACAGGACTCGAACCTGCAACCTGCGGTTTTGGAGACCGCTGCGCTACCAATTGCGCCACTGCCCTATGGAGTTCTCGGCCGGAATCTCCGTGGCCGCCAGGCATAGGAAATTCTGGCAGAAGTCAACTACCGAGAGACACTCTACGTGATCGATTCGCTCGTGTCGAACCGGGCGCCGCCAGCCCGGGCGCGTCGCGCAGAACCGCATGCCCCGCAGACTTCGCCCCGGCGTTAGGATCGGAGGGTGAGCCACATCTCCCGTTTATCAAAGAAGATCTCCGCAATCGCCGAGTCCGCGACGCTCAAGGTCGATGCGAAGGCGAAAGCCCTGCAGGCCGAGGGCCGGCCTGTCATCAGTTACGCGGCAGGCGAGCCCGATTTCTCCACTCCCGAGCACATCGTCGATGCCGCTCGCAGCGCGCTCGACGACCCGAAGAACTTCCGCTACACGGCCGCTGCCGGCCTGCCCGACCTGAAGCGCGCGATCGCCGACAAGACCGCCCGCGACTCCGGCTGGGCGATCGATCCGTCGCAGGTCGTCGTCACGAACGGCGGCAAGCAGGCCGTCTATCAGGCGTTCCAGGTGCTGCTCGATCCGGGCGACGAGGTGCTGCTGCCCGCCCCCTACTGGACGACGTACCCCGAGGCGATCCAGCTCGCCGACGGCGTGCCCGTCGAGGTGTTCGCCGGCGCCGAGCAACAGTACAAGGTGACCGTCGAGCAGCTCGAGGCCGCACGCACCGAGCGCACCAAGGTGCTGCTCTTCGTGTCGCCCTCCAACCCCACCGGGGCCGTGTACTCCCCCGAGGAGACGCGGGCGATCGGCGAGTGGGCGGAGGCCAACGGGCTCTGGATCATCGCCGATGAGATCTATCAGAATCTGACCTACGACGGGGTGCGCGCAGTCTCGATCGTGGAGGCCGTTCCGGCACTCCAGGATCGCACGATCCTCGTCAACGGCGTCGCGAAGACCTACGCGATGACAGGCTGGCGTCTCGGCTGGATGGTCGCGCCGGCCGACATCATCAAGGGCGCCTCGAACCTGCAGTCGCACCTCACATCGAACGTCAACAACATCGCGCAGCGCGCCGCGATCGCCGCGCTCACCGGCCCGCAGGAGCCCATCGAGGCCATGCGGCAGGCGTTCGATCGTCGGCGGAAGCTCATCGTCGCAGAGCTCAATCAGGTGCCCGGCTTCAACTGCCCGACGCCCGAGGGGGCCTTCTACGCGTACGTCGACGTGACTGCTGCGCTCGGAAAGTCGTACCGCGGGATCACCCCGACGACCTCGCTCGAACTCGCGGATCTCATCCTCTCCGAGGCGGAGGTCGCCGCGGTGCCAGGTGAGGCCTTCGGCCCGAGCGGATACCTCCGATTCAGCTACGCGCTCGGCGATGAAGCGCTGGTCGAGGGCATCCGCCGCATTCAGGCTCTGCTCGGCGAGTAACCCGGCGCGCACTCGAGAGCGGGCGGTGGAGGCTCAGCTGATCCTGCACCGCCCGCCGGGCTCCCCGCGCGATCCGTTCATCCGAACTGCGCGTAGTACTCGGCTGCGTCGGCTACGTCGTTGTTGTACGAAGCACTCGGGTTGTACCCGTCGAGTGCCGCGATCCAGTGCTCGCCGACGGTGAGATCGAGGCCCGGGTCGCACAGCAGCGCCGCGGCCGACAGTGCGGCGTCGTCGATCTGATCGATCTCGATGCGGCCGTCACCATTGCCGTCCCGCCCGAACATCTCCCACGTCTGCGGGATGAACTGCATCGGGCCGACGGCGCGATCCCACTCGGTGTCGCCGTCGATGGACCCGCCGTCGGTGTCGGGAGTCGCGAGGAATCGAGTTCCGTCGAGCGGCACGCCGATGATGCGCGGAGTCGTCAGCCCGCTCGGCAGAAGCCGAGAACCGTCGATGCGCCCGTGATCGGATTCGACCCGGCCGATGCCGGCGAGCATGTTCCATCCGAGGCGGCATCCCGGCTGCTCGCTCGCGAGGGTCAGCGCGGCGCCCGCGTACGCACTGAGCGCACGCCGCGGAATCCCCGAGTCCGCCGCGACCCGGTCGAGCCAGGCGGGATCGACGACCTCGAGACCGCCGGGGATCGGGGTGTCGGAGGAGGGGGCTGGCGCGCCCGCCCCGTCGGACTGCTCGCCGCCCGTTTCCGGGGTCGCGTTCGGGTGCTCATCTCCCTGGTTCCGGGCGCCGAGAGCGCCGAGAACCCCGACCCCCGATGCCACGAGCACCGCTGCGAGCGCGAGCCCGCCGAGGGCGTACCGGAGGGTGCGGCCGCGTGATCCTGCGCCGGTTCGGCCGCCGGCCGACGCGGGCGAGTCCGCAGCTCGCTGAGAGTGATGCATCGCCGATCAGATTACCGGGAATGAAACCGACCATCGCGTGTTACATTTGTATGCAAGCGCATGTAAATGACGCATCACCGCCGCGACGCCGCCGTTCACTCGGGTCGGCTCGCGCGAGACATAGGAGCACACCATGGAATTCGGGATCTTCTCGGTCAGCGACGTCACCCGCGACCCGGTCTCCGGCGAAACGCCGAGCGAGGCCGAACGCATTCGGGGGCTCGCCGAGATCGCCGTGCACGCGGAGGAGGTCGGCTTCGACGTCTTCGCGATCGGCGAGCACCACAACGCCCCCTTCTTCTCCTCGAGCCCCACCACGTTCCTCGCCTACATCGCCGCGATGACGAAGACGCTGAAGCTCTCGACGAGCACGACGCTCATCACGACCAACGACCCCGTGCGCATCGCCGAGGAGTACGCGATGCTGCAGCACCTCGCGCAGGGCCGCATGGATCTCATGCTCGGTCGCGGCAACACCGCGCCGGTCTACCCATGGTTCGGCAAGGACATCCGCTCGGCACTGCCCCTCGCACTCGACAACTACAACCTGCTGCACCGCCTCTGGCGAGAAGACGTCGTCGACTACGACGGCAACTTCCGCACTCCGCTCCAGGGCTTCACGAGCACTCCGCGCCCGCTCGACGACGTTCCCCCGTTCGTCTGGCACGGCTCGATCCGCACCCCCGAGATCGCCGAGCAGGCGGCGTACTACGGCGACGGGTTCTTCTCGAACCACATCTTCGCCCCGTCCGAGCACTCGCTGCGACTGGTTCGGTTCTACCGTGAACGCTTCGAGCACTACGGCCACGGCACGCAGAAGCAGGCCGTGGTCGGCCTCGGCGGGCAGGCGTTCATGGCGAAGAACTCGCAGGACGCGGTGTCGCAGTTCCGCCCCTACTTCAACGAGGCACCGGTGTACGGCCACGGGCCTCGTCTCGAGGATTTCGCCAGCCAGACGCCGCTGACGGTCGGAAGCCCCCAGGAGGTCATCGACAAGACGCTCGGCTTCCGGGAGATCTTCGGCGACTACCAGCGTCAGATGTTCCTCATCGATCACGCCGGCCTTCCCACCAAGACCGTGCTCGAGCAGCTCGACCTCTTCGGCTCCGAGGTGCTGCCCGTGCTGCGGGCCGAGATGGCGAAGGATCGCGACCCCCAGGCCGCAGAAGCCCCCTCGCACGCGAGCCTCGTGACCGCGAAGTACGGCGATGCCGCGCCGCGGCAGCCGCGCCCGAACGCCAACCGGGGCGACAATGTAACGGGCGGGTCGCCCTACCAGGACTCGCCGGCGAAGCAGGGTGCGGCCTTCGGGCTCGCCTGATCCCACGCCCCCGGCGGGAGGGGACCCCGCCCCTCCCGCAGCAAGTCGATGAAGGAGAACGCGAGATGGAACAGCCCACTCGGATCGATGTGCGCCTCGCCAACGAGGCGTGGGAATCGGTGATGTCAGCCCATTCGGCACTCATGCACACCTTCGCCGCCGAGCACATGTGGTCGGAGATCAGCATGCGGGAGTACGACGTGCTCTACACCCTCTCCAAGCACGACGCTCCCATGCGCATGTGCGACGTGCAGAGCGGTGTGCTGCTCAGCCAACCGGCGCTCTCGCGCATGGTGGATCGCCTCGCGACGCGCGGACTGATCGCGCGCGAGCCCGATCCGAACGACGGCCGCGCCGTGCTGCTGAGCCTGACCGCGGAGGGAGCGCAGCTGCAGCAGCAGGTCGGGCGAGCCCACGCCAAGAGCGTCGCCCGTCAGCTCGGTACCGCACTCACCGCTCGAGAGATGCAGGATCTGCGCAGCCTCGCCGGCAAGCTCACCGGCCGGGGCGGCGCGGCCTGACCCCACCCCAGACTTCACCTCACAACGCTCGAGGAGCACCTCATGACCACCCCCTTCGACGGTTCCGTCACCGACACCGCAGCCCCCACCCGCCACAGCTCTCGCACCCTCGCGGTGGTGAGCGCCGGGACGAGCGACCCGTCCACCACGACGATGCTCGCCAACCGAGTCGCAGAGGCGGCCGCGAAACTCGCGGAGTCGCGCGGCTTCGAGCTGGGCATCCGATTCGTCGACCTGCGCGCGCTCGCAGAGGATGTGACGTCAGCGCTCGTCACCCAGCACATCTCCCCCGAACTCCAGGCGGCGAGCGACATCATGCGCGACGCCGACGCGATCGTGGCGTCGACACCGGTCTACAAGGCGGGCGCGAGCGGTCTCTTCACCGCCTTCTTCCAGGTGCTCGACAACGATCTGCTCATCGGCACGCCCGTGGTGCTCGGCGCCACCGCGGGGAGCGCGCGGCACGCCCTGGTGGTCGACGATCAGCTGCGCGGGCTGTTCTCGTACCTGCGCACCATCACGGTGCCGACCGGCCTCTTCGCAGCGCCCGACGACTGGACGAGCCGCGAATTCGGCAAGCGGATCGAGCGCGCTGCGAGCGAGCTCGTCGCTCTCGTCGACGGAGGGTTCCGCGAATCCGTGCGCGGAGAATCATGGAGCGCCTACCAGCACTCCTACGGGAGCGCGGGCGGCACGGAGCTCGGCATCGACTTCGACAGCGACCTCATGAAGCTAGCGACTGGCGGCGCGGGGCGCTGAGTTCGAACGCCCGGTGTCAGCCGAGGCGCAGCGTCCGGTTGGCGATGCGTCCGGCCCAGCGCAGGTCGTGCGTGGTGATGACGACAGTGCCGCCGTGCGCGGAGAAGTCGTGCACCACGCGTTCGAGGCGGCGCATTGCCCCGAGGTCGCGCGCGAGCGTCGGCTCGTCGAGCAGCAGCACGCCCGCGTCGAGCAGCAGCGCCGAGGCGATGACCAGGTCCTTGCGCTGCGCCGGATCGAGATCGTAGGGGTGCGCGTCAGCGTGCTCGGTGAGACCGGTCTGCGCGAGCACGCGGGCGACTGCTTCCGCGCGCTCCGCTCGGGCGCGCGGGCGGTCGCGGCGACGCGTCGGCAGCGGCAACGCGCGCTCGAGTTCGACTCGCACGGTCGCCGACGACAGCTGGGCGCCGGGATCCTGCCCCACCCAGCCGATCCACCGCGCGCGCTGATGGGCGGGAAGGCCCTGCAGGTCCTGATGATCGACGCGCACCGCTCCCCCGACGCGCGCGGCCGGCTCGAGCATGCCTGCGATCGCGCGGAGCAGGGTCGACTTCCCGGTTCCGTTGGCGCCGACGATCGCCACGATCTCGCCGGGAGCAGCACTGCAGTCGAGCGCTTCGAACACCGCTGAGCGGCCCCGGTGCACCGTGAGGGCGCTCACGTCGAGCCGCTTCTCGCGCCTCCGCGGCTCGGGCTCAGGGACAGGCACGCGCTCCGAACTGGGCTCAGGTTCAGGGGCGGCCGGGTCGCCAACGGTGTTCCACACGCCGTGGGCATCCAGCACCGCGTCGGTGAGCTCGGCAGAACGCGCGTCGGCCACCAGGCGCCCTCCCTGCACGAACGCAATGCGATCCGCCGCCGCGGTGAGTTCGTCGTGCTGGTGCCCGGCCAGCAGCACCGCTCCCCCCTCGTCGCAGAAGCGTCGCAGCGACGCCGACAGCAGGCGCCGGGCGTCGGGGTCGAGCGACAGCGCCGGCTGATCGAGGACGAGCAGCGATGGCCCCAGCGTCATGAGACCGGCGAGCGCGACGAGCTGCCGTTCGCCGCCCGACAGCGTATCGAGTCGCCGCCCGAGCAGACGCTGCATGCCGAACGCGTCGAGCGCGGCATCGACATCGACCGGTCGCGCGCTGCCCGACAGGCGCGCCGGGAGCCGCACCTCGTCATCGACGTAGCTCGTCATGCCGGTCAGCTGCGCCTCGGGATCTTCGCCGAGCATCGCGACGCTGCCCTGCACTTCCACCGATCCCGACCGTGTACCCCGCTCGCCGAGGAGTCCCGCGGCGAGACGGCAGAGCGTGGAGGTGCCCGCTCCGAGGGGCCCGAGCACGGCCACCGTCTCCCCGCGGCGCACCTGGAGGTCGATGCCGGCGAGTGCGAGCGCGTCGGAGCCGTGGAAGGAGAAGTGCGCGTCGGCGAGCGAGAGCACGAGTGCGTCAGTCACGGAGCACCCCCAGGATCTCGGAGGCCGTCGGAACCGGCAGCACTCCGGTGAGCGCGGCGCTCACGACGAGTACCGTCGCGATCGGCGCGCCCCATCGCAGCAGGCGCTGGGCGCTCCCGTCGGGGTGATCCTGCAGCTCGGCCGGCCGGGCGGAACGGCCGAATCCGCGCTGCTCGAGTGTGTCGTGCCGCTGGTCGAGCTGCACGAGCGACGCCGTCAGGAGCCCGGCGATGATGCCCGGCATGAGGCGCAGTCGTGTGCTGAGGCGACCGGTGTTCCAACCCCGGGCGGCCCGGGCGACGAGAGCGCGCGACACCTGGTCGCGCAGCAGCGGGATCAGACTCAGCGCGGTGGCGCAGACGTATGCGATGCCGAGGGGAAGACGCAGCCGGATCATGCCGTCGAACGTACGCGCGGAGTCGGAGCCGAATGCGAACAACGCGCACACGGCGATCATCGCGGTGACGCGCAACCAGAGCTGCGCGGCGACGGAGAGGCCTTCGACCGTCACCGCAGCGGCTCCCCAGCTCCACAGCACCTCGACATCGTCGCCCGGGTAGAACAGCCCCTGGATGATGCCGACCATGACGAGCATCGGCACCGAGAGCACCGCGAGGGTCGCGAACCAGCGACGGAAGCGGACGCGCGGAGACCGCGCGGCTGCCCCGGCCGCGATGACGAGCAGCGCGACCGGGACGAGCGGTGAGGGAACGCCGTACGTCAGCACGAGCGCGCAGACCAGCAGCACCAGCTCGGTGGCGGGGTGCAGGGCTGCCGAAGCAGGCCGCGACCCCGTCCCGGCGCGTGAGGCCGACCGTGCGGCTGAACTGAGCGGGCGTTCCGGCACGCGGTGCCCTACGGAGCGCTGGGGCGTCGGCGTGTGCCCGCGAGCGACCGCATGGCCAGCGGATACCGGCTCACGATGCGCTTGGGAAGCGTGCGCAGTACGAGGAAGGCGAGCACGAAGATGATGGCCTTGTCCGCGGTGTCGGAGGCGAGGCTCTGCACCGTCGTGGCGTTCAGCATCTCGAGGCCGGCGGCCTGCAGCGTCGCGACGATTCCGCCCGTGCCGACCCCGAGGCCTCCTCCGAAGACGAAGGCGGCGACCGGAGCGCCGAGTGCGCCGCCTGGAATGCCGGCGATGGCGCCCGCGAGCGCGGCCCACCAGGGAGCGCGGAACGCGCCGAGTCGCGCCGCCCACCCGGCAGCGGCGCCCACGAAGGCGGCTCCCGCGGTGAATGCGATGACGGTCGGGTTGATCGTGACGCCCCAGATGAGGTTTCCGAGGATTCCCGTCAGGGCGCCTGCTGCGGGGCCCGCGAGCACGCCGATGATGACGGAGCCGAGCGAGTCGAGATACAGCGGGATCGGGGTCAGCGTGCCGACGATCTGACCGACGGTGATGTTGACGGAGATCGCGATCGGCATGAGCGCGAAGATGCTGCGCGGGATGAGGGGCAGCGTGCCGGCGGCGATGAGCGCCGCTCCGGCGAGGTAGCCGACCATGACCCAGAGAGTGGTGTTGCCGAGATCCTGCCCGAGGGTCGCGGGCTGGGTGACGAGTACCGCGATGTAGGTCGCGATGATGACGATCGCTCCGGCGGCGGTGAGGAGGTACGCCCACTTCGGGGCGGTGTTGCGGGCTTCTCCGGGACTCATCGTGGTGATGAGCCCCTGCCCAGAGACGCTATCGCGCGCGATCATGCTGTGGTCCTTCCATCAGGGTGTCGGTGAGGTGGTCGAGGAAGCGCGTCGCATCGACCCGACGGATGATCTCGGCGTTCGCCGGCCGATTCCACCGTCCCAGCCAATCGGCGATGGTCTCGCCGCGGGTGAGGGTGCCCGTGAGTTCGACATCGATCGGCGCGAACGCTGTCTCCGCCCACGGAATTCTGCCAGCCGTGGCCCTGCCGCGCGATTCCGCCTGCACCTCGGCCGCGTCGCGCGCGCCGTCGTCGCGGCGGCGCTCGGGCATCGGCGTCGTGCCTCGCGCGTCCCGCGCCCACTGCACCGCGGTCGCGACCACGTAGGGATCGTGGATGTGCGCCAGGTAGCCGTGCCCGTCCTCCTCATGGAACTCGAAGTAGAACCTCAACGCCTCGCCGAGCTCGTGCAGCAGAGCGGGCCAGGGCGCCGGAGCGGGATGAGCGGCGCCCACGATGCGGCTCAGCCGCTCCGGCGTCATCTCGACCATCTCCGTCGCCTCGATGGGCCCGACGACGGGAGGGAACGGGGCGTCCCCGGCCAGGTAGGCGTCGCCGAACGCGGCGAACACCCGCGCCGCGGCCTCCGGGTCGTAGCTGACGTTCCACTCGGTCGTGGGGTGGGTGTTGCCGCGGTAGTTGAACGCGCCGCCCATGACGAAGAGTCGCTTCAGCAGGCGCGGCAGCTCCGGAGCGATCTCCAGCGCCAGTGCGAGATTCGTCGCGGGCCCGATCATCACGCCGACGAGTTCGCCGGGGTGCGCTCGGGCCGCGTCGACCCAGGCCTGAGCCGCGCTCTGGTCGCGCACCGAGCTCGCGGGGTCGGGCAGCTCCGCGTAGCCTGCGCCGGTGTCGCCGTGCGTGACTTCGGCGTATTCGGGGTCCGGTTCGGGGCCCGGTTCGGGGTCCGGTTCGGAGTCGCCCGCGGTGGCCGCCGCCGCCTCGGCGCGTGCGCCGGCGGCGGACTGCGCGAGCGGGTGCGTGGCGCCGCGGTGCACCGGGAGATCGGTTCGGCCGGCGAGCGCGAGCCAGCCGAGCGTGTTGCGCACGACCTGCTCCGTCGACACGTTGCCTCCGCTGGCCGCGATGCCGACGATGTCGACGTCGGCCTGGCAGAGCAGGTAGGCGATCGCTATGGCGTCGTCGATGCCGGGGTCGCAGTCGAGGAAGAGCGGGATCGCGGATTCGGCCATACCTCTATTCTGACGGACGCCGCAGCGGCTCGACCCCGCATCCGCCCCTACGCGTCGCCCGAGGTGATGTCCTCCGCCTCCTGCGCGGGTGTCTCGTGCGGGCGTCCGACGTGGACGAGATGACGCCCCGCGATCCCGAGCATCACCATCGCGACGACGATCGAGGCGGCGCCGAACCAGTACGGCGCGCCCGCTCCCAGCGCTTCGGAGATGGGGCCCGCGACGGCAGGAGCCACGGCACCGCCCATGAACCGTACGCCGGAGTAGGTCGATGAGGCCACGTTGCGCGGAAGATCGGTCGCCTCCATCACCGCTTCGGTGAGTGCCGTGTTCATCACGCCGAGCAGGAGGCCGCTGACGATGACGACGGTGATGAGCCCGGTGAGAGCAGCGGTGAAGCAGCCGAGCAGGACGAGGCAGACCGTGAGGCCTCCGAGCATGGAGAACAGTACGGGCCGCAGCCCGAAGCGGCGGGTGAGCACCGGTGCCACGAGCACCGAGGTGATGGCGAGGGCGAGCCCCCACCCGAAGAAGACGAGCCCCAGTTCGTGCGCCCCGAACTCGCGCCCGAGCGCCTCGGCTGCGGCCTCGAGCGGGTACGGGCTGTACGCGAGCAGCACGAAGAAGCCGAAGTTGTAGAACAGCGCGACCAGCGACAGCGACCGCAGCGCGGGGTTGCGCAGCGCTCTGAACCCGGCGAGGATCGAGATCCGTTCGACCGGCGCGGCGGTCGACGCCCCGGTCTCCGCCTGGCGCTTGGGCTGGCGCAGCAGTACGAGGATCGCGATGAGCGCGACCGCCATCAGCCCTGCGGTGCCGAAGAAGGGGCCCCGCCACGACAGCGAGCCCAGCACACCGCCGACCAGCGGCCCCACGGCGAGTCCGACGCCGAGCGCTGCCTCGTAGAGCACGATCGCCTGACGGGAGCCCCCGGACGCGGCGCCGACGATCGCGGCGAGCGCCGTCGAGATGAAGAGCGCGTTGCCGAGGCCCCAGCCCGCGCGGAATCCGATGATCGCGTCGACCGAATCGGAAGCGCCGGCGAGCGCCGCGAAGAGCACGACGAGGACGAGGCCTGCGAGCAGCGTGCGCTTCACTCCGAGTCGGCTCGACACCCAGCTCGTGAAGAACATGGCCGCACCGGTGATGAAGAGGTAGCTGGTGAACAGCAGCATGGTCTGGCTCGGGCTCGCGCCGAGCTCGTGGCTGATCGCGGGGAGGATCGGGTCGACCAGCCCGATGCCCATGAACGAGACCGCGCAGGCGAATGCGATCGCCCATACCGCTGTGGGCTGGCGCAGGATCGATGTCTTCGGTGCGGTCGGGATCACTGGGGTGGATGCGGTGCCTGGTCGGGATTCAGCTGTGGTGGACGTGGTCTGCTCCTGGGTCGTGCGTGCGCGGGCACGCGGTTCATCGGGTCGTGCGCGGGGCCGGCGCCGGTCAGCCCGAGGGATCGTCGATGCGATCGCCGAGCTGGTGCATGAGTTCCGCGGCGCGTGCGAGTGTGGCGCGGTCGAAGTCCGAGAGCGCATCGAGGTGCGGGCGCAGACGCTCGGCAGCGGCCGTGAGGTACTCGACGAGCGCCTGACCGCCGGCGGGGGTGATCGATACGAGCGTGGCGCGCCCGTCCGCGGGATCGGGAGTGCGCAAGACCCAGCCCTCGCTCTCGAGGCGCTGCACGAGGCCCGTCATGGAGGGCTGCGCGACGCGCTGCCGGTTCGCGAGCGCACTGATGCGCGCAGGGCCCGACTGCTCGAGCTCGGAGAGCACGCGCCAGGCGATGAGCGAGTACCCGCGGCCCGCGACTCGGCCCGCGATGCGGGAGAAGCGCCCGGCGACACGGGTGAGTTCGCGCCCGAGTACATCGGAACGAAAACTACTGTTGGAATCGCCTGGCGACATGAATGACATCGTAGTCGCTTTTACATAGGAAAGCTATGCAATTGCGTTCGGCAGCTCTGCCGCCTCCTCGATCACGACGAGTTTCTGGTTCGCGAACTCCCGGATTCCCTGCACCCCGAGTTCGCGGCCGAACCCCGACCGCTTGACGCCGCCGAACGGCAGCGCCGGGCTCCCACCCTTCAGGCGATTGATGGACACCATGCCCGCGTCGATCTCCGTCGCGAATCGGCGGGCCGCATCCTCCGCGTCTGCGAACGCGGTGGCACCGAGGCCGAAAGGCGAATCATTGGCGAGTCCGATCGCCTCGTCGACCGTCTCCGCCCCGACGATGATGGCGACGGGGCCGAAGAGCTCCTGGTGCCACACCGGCAGGTCGCGCAGCGGCTCGAGCAGCACGACAGGAGCGAAGCGTCGCGGATCCTCGTCGTCGGGAGCGACGTCTCCGAGCACCTCGGCTCCCTGCTGTTGCGCGGATCGCACCGCGCTGCGCAGCTCCTCGGCTGCCGCCCCGCTCGAGAGCGGACCGAGCTCCGTCTCGGGGTCCAGCGGATCACCGGGGCGCGCCGCGAGAAACGCCTCCGAGAAGGTTCGTACGAACTCGGGCAGGAGATCGCTCCGCACGATGATGCGCTTCGGCGACACGCATGCCTGGCCGGCGTTCGAGAGCCGCATCGAGGCTGCGAGTCGGGCGAGTTCGCCAGCGCGCTCCCCGTCGAACACGATGAACGGATCGCTGCCCCCGAGTTCGAGCACGACCTTCTTCAGAGACGCCCCCGCGGCACGGGCGATCGCCGACCCCACCTCCTCGCCGCCGGTGAACGATACTCCTGCGACGAGCGGGTGCGCGATGGCCTGGAACACCTCGTCGTGCGTGAAACCCGTATGGTGCACGAGCCCCTCGGGAGCGCCCGCCTCCAGGAAGATCTGCTCGGCAATCGCAGCGCTCCCCGCGCAGATGGAGGCGTGCTTGAAGACGACCGCGTTGCCGAGCAGCAGATTGGGCGCGATGCAGCGGATCAGCTGGTAGTGCGGATAGTTCCACGGCATGATGCCGAGCACGATGCCGGTGGGCTGCAGACGGAGCTCCGCGCGGCTCCCCTCGGAGCGCGAGATGACCTCCGGCTGCAGGATCCGCGCCGCCTCCTCGGCGTAATAGGAGAGGATGGCGACGCACGACTGCACCTCGTTCAGCCCCTGGGACACGGGCTTGCCCATGTCGCGGGCCATCTGCTGGGCGATCTCCTCAGAGCGCCGCTCGTAGATCTTCGCGGCGTGCGCGAGCACGCGCGTTCGAGCGTCGAGCTGCGCCCTGCTCCACCCGTCGAACGCGCGTGCCGCCCGGTTCAGCAGCGCGTCGACGCGCTGCGCCGTCGGGTCGGCGGCGGTGCCGGCGCTCACGCGGCCGCCTCCGGCACGACGGGCGCGAGGTGCAGCCAGATGAGCGTGGATCGCTCGGAACTCAATGCCTGCTCGAATGCGGACGAGAAGTCGGCGACGTCGTCGATGCGGTGCGCCTCGATGCCGTGCGCTCGCGCGAGCAGGGCGTAGTCGGGGTTCGTGAGCGAGGTGCCCGAGGGACGGCCGGGGAAGTGCCGTTCCTGGTGCGAGCGGATCGTTCCGTAGCCGCTGTTGTCGACCACGAGGATCACGGCGCGGCCGCCCGTCGCCTGCAGCGTTGCGAGCTCCTGGCCGTTCATACCGAAGCAGCCGTCGCCCGCGAGCCCGACGACCGTGCGATCCGGGTGCACGAGGGTTGCGGCGACGGCCGCGGGCACCCCCATGCCCATCGCCCCGTTGCGGGGTCCGACGAACGTTCGCGGCTGCTCGTGGTGCAGGTAGCGCAGCGCTCCGATGACGTAGTTGCCGGCGCCCGCGGTGATGATGGCGTCATCGGGCAGCAGGCGCTGCATCGTGCCGAACACCTCCCCCCGCCACGCGTCTTCGCCCGCGCGCGACTCCGCCGGCGTGCTCCAGTCGACGTACGCTGCGCGCTCGCGCTGCACGCGGGCACGACGCTCCGGGGAGCCATCGCGCAACTGCGCCATCGAACTCAGCCAGTCGCCCGGGTGCGCGACGTAGTGCAGCGACGTCCGGCCTTCGTGGCCGAGCAGATCGGCGTCGGGTCCCACGACGATGGTGACGGCTTCGCCGCCGCCGAGCGTGTACTCGTCGGAGAGCACATCGCGCCGAGTCGTACCGAGATAGCAGACGAGATCCGCGTTGCCGTACGCGTCCGCAGCGCCATCGTTCCGGCCGAAGCCCAGGCTGCCGACCCACACCGGCGAACTGTGCGGGAAGGCGTCGTGACTGCGGAAGTCGGAGACCACGGGGATCTCCGCACGCTCGGCGAGCTCTCGCAGACGTTGGGCGGATTCGCCGGTCCAGCCGTCGCCGCCGACGACGAACACCGGCCGCTCAGCGGCGTCCAGCGCGTCGACGGCCGCGGCGAGCGCGTCTTCGCGGAACTGCGCAGCGGGGCGCTCCGCGGGTTCGAGGTCTCTCGCGCGCGCGACCGGCGCGACGAGCACCTCCTCCGGCAATCCGATCACGACTGGGCCCGGCCGGCCCGATTCGGCGATCTCGAACGCGCGCGCTACGCGTTCAGCTGCGGATTCCGGATTGTCGAGGGTGAAGACCGCTTTCGCGGTGCTCCCGAACCACGATGCGAGGCTGAACTCCTGGAACGATTCGAGGTCGCGCACATTCGTCGAGATGAGCCCCACGAACACGACCAGCGGAGTGCAGTCCTGATAGGCCGTGTGAATCGCGATCGAGGCGTTCGCCGCACCCGGCCCGCGCGTCACTGCGACGACTCCGGCATGGCCGGTCAGGCGAGCCTCTGCGAGCGCCATGAATCCCGCGCCGCCCTCCTGCCGGGCGGTCACCAGCCGGATCGACGAATCGTGCAGGGCGTCGAGGAGCCCGAGAAAGCTCTCCCCGGGCACCTGATACACACGTGAGATGCTGCGTGCTTCGAGGTGCGTGACGATGGTGCTGGCAACGGTGTCAGTCATTCGTGCTCATCTTTCGATCGGAGGGGCGTGCAGGGGAATCGTGCGAGAACGAGGGTCGAGGATCATGCCGTCGGGTCGTCGAGCGCGTCGTCGAGTCGTCGCGACGCCCGCAGCATCGCAGTGATGAGCGTGTCATCGGGCAGCCCGCCCTGCTCGGTGATCACGCTGAGTGCACCGATGCAGGTTCCGCCCTTCGTGACAGGCACGGCCACCGCCGTGATGAGGTCGCCGAGCCATTCCGAGTGGACGAGGGCGAACCCCCGCTGTCTGACGTTCTCGTAGACGGCGTCGTCGAGCACTGCGCCTTCGCGGGCGACGGCCCGGTGCACCTCGTCGGAGAACGCCAGCAGCACCTGCCCGGAGGCGGAGGATCGCGGTGACACCCGCGCCTCGTACCCGCGCCTGATGAACTTCGCCCGCGCGGGCTCCACGCGTTCGACGATGACGGGGCTGCTCTGCTCCATGACGGCGAACGACACCGGGGCGCCGAGCTCTTCCACGGTGTCGTGCATCACGGGCAGCAGCATCGGCCGCAGTTCTTTCGCCGGGTTCGCCCGCGTCGCGAGGTCGGCGACGCGCAGACTCACGCGGTACACGGAGCGGTCATCCTGGAACGCCCAGCCCGCAGCCACCGCGGTCTGCAGGTACTGGTGCGCCGCGGCTCTGGCCCAGCCCAGGCGTTCGGCCAAGCCGGAGACCGACAGCCCGGCCTCTGCTCTCGCAAGCGCGTCGATGACGGTCAGCATCTTCAGGCCCGTCTGCAGCACCGGCGTGCCCGTCGCACGACGGCCTCCGCCCGCGCGCCGCTCGGCGGCCGGTCGGGGCCCGGGGGTCGCTTCGGTCATCGCACTTCCTCGTGATCGCTGGACGTCTTGCAATGACAGACACTGTCTGACTCTGCAATACGGCAGATGCTAGCACGGCTCCGTACACAGCAGTAGGCCCGTTCCACCTGATGTGGAACGGGCCTACTGCTGTTCAAAGATGGGCGGGCTACTCGCCGACGTACCCGTCGGCGACGTTCAGCGCCTCATCGATGATGTCGAGACCCTTCACGAGGTCCTCCTCCGAGATGACGAGCGGAGGCGCGACCTGCACGCGGTTGCCCGCCGCGAACGGCCACAGGCCCGCCTGCTTGCACGCTGCCACCACGGCGTTGAACGGCGCCGCGGCCTCTCCCGCCGCATTGAAGGGGATGAGCGGCTCGCGCGTCTCGGGATCCTTCACGAGCTCGATCGCCCAGAAGAGCCCGGTGCCGCGCACCTCGCCGACCGACGGATGCTTCTCGGCGATCTCCTGGAGGCGCGGCCCGACGACGCGCTCTCCGAGATCCCGCACGCGCTCGAGGATGCCCTCCTCCTCGAAGATGTCGAACGTGGCGACACCCGCCGCAGCGCCCAGCGGGTGGCCGCTGTAGGTGAGGCCGCCCGGGAAGGGCTTCTGGTCGAAGGTGCTGTGCACGGCCTCCGAGATGACCACGCCGCCCAGGGGCACGTAACCCGAGTTCACGCCCTTCGCGAAGGTCACGAGGTCGGGGTTCACGTCGAACGCCTGGAAGGCGAACCAGTGGCCCGTGCGCCCGAAGCCGGCCATGACCTCGTCGGCGATGAGCAGGATCCCGAACTCGTCGCAGAGCGCCCGCACGCCGGCGAGATAGCCGGGGGTCGGGATCAGGATGCCGTTCGTGCCGGTCACGCTCTCGAGGATGATCGCCGCGATGGTCGACGGACCCTCGAGCTCGATCGTCGAGCGCAGGTGCGCGAGCGCGCGCTCCGTCTCCTGCTCGGGGGTCTCGGAGTAGAAGACCGAACGGTACGGGTAGGGCCCGTGGAAGTGGACGACTCCCGAATCGAGAGTGCCGTTCGCCCAGCGGCGCGGTTCGCCCGTCAGCGTGATCGCCGTCGACGTCGAGCCGTGGTACGAGCGGTAGCGGGCGAGCACCTTCTGCCGGCCGGTGTGCACACGCGCCATGCGCACGGCGTACTCGTTGGCGTCAGCCCCGCCGTTGGTGAAGAACACGGAGCGGGCGCCCTCGAAGGAGTGCTCGACGATGCGCTTCGCGAGCTCGCCGCGCACGTCGTTGGCCATGGCCGGCTGGATCGTCGCGAGACGGCCGGCCTGATCCTGGATCGCCTTGACGAGGCCCGGGTGCTGATGCCCGAGATTCAGGTTGACGAGCTGCGACGAGAAGTCGAGGTACTCGGTGCCGTCGTAGTCCCAGAACCGCACCCCCTCGCCCTTGGCGATCGGCAGCGGGTTGATCGCGCCCTGCGCCGACCACGAGTGGAAGACGTACTGGCGGTCGTTCTCGCGCACCTCGCGCTGCGCATCCGTGTCGCCGAAGCTCTGCTCGGCGCCGTTCAGATCGATGAAGTCGCTCATGCGTTCAGCCCCTCAGTGGTTGCTCGGGAAGCCGAGGTCGATCTTCGACTGATCCGGGTTCGGCCAGCGCGTCGTGACGACCTTGGAGCGCGTGTAGAAGTTGATCGACTCGGGACCGTAGATGTGGGAGTCGCCGAAGAGCGAATCCTTCCAGCCGCCGAACGAGAACGCCCCGACCGGAACCGGGATCGGCACGTTGATGCCGACCATGCCCGCCTCGACCTCGAACTCGAACTGACGGGCAGCGCCGCCGTCGCGGGTGAAGATCGCGGTGCCGTTGCCGAACTGGTGCGAGTTGATGAGCTCGAGACCCTCCTCGTAGCTGTCGACGCGCACGATGGCGAGCACCGGCCCGAAGATCTCCTCGCGGTACACCTTGCTGTCGGTCTTGACGTGATCGAGCAGCGACACTCCGGTGAAGAAGCCGTCGCCCTCGAACTGCGCCTCGCGTCCGTCGACGACCACCGTCGCGCCTTCGGCCTCGGCCCCGGCGACGTAGCCTTCGACGCGCTCCTTGGCCTCGCGGGTGATGAGCGGGCCCATCTCCGATGCGGGGTCCGTGCCGTTGCCGATCTTGAGGTTCGCGATACGGCTGGTGAGCTCGGGGATGAGGCGATCCGCGACGTCGCCGACCGCGACGACGACCGAGACGGCCATGCAGCGCTCGCCCGCAGAGCCGTAGGCCGCGGAGATCGCGGCATCTGCGGTCACGTTGATGTCGGCGTCGGGCATCACGAGCATGTGGTTCTTCGCGCCGCCGAGCGCCTGCACGCGCTTGCCGTTCGCGGCTGCGCGCTCGTAGATGTACTTGGCGATCGGGGTCGAGCCGACGAACGACACGGCCTTCACGTCCGTGCTGTCGAGCAGGGTGTCGACCGCGACCTTGTCGCCGTGCACGACGTTGAGCACGCCGTCGGGCAGGCCTGCCTCGCGGAAGAGGTCTGCGATGAAGACCGAGGCGGAGGGGTCGCGCTCCGAGGGCTTCAGCACGACCGTGTTGCCGCACGCGATGGCGCTCGCGATCATCCAGAGCGGCACCATGACCGGGAAGTTGAACGGCGTGATCGCCGCGACGACGCCCACCGGCTGCTTGATGGAGTGCACGTCGACGCCGGTCGAGACCTGCTCGTCGCGCTCGCCCTTCAGCAGGTGCAGCAGCCCCGATGCGAACTCGACGTTCTCGAGGCCGCGCGCGATCTCGCCCGCCGCGTCCGAGAGCACCTTGCCGTGCTCGCTCGTGACGATGGCGGCGAGCTCGGGCGTGCGCTGCTTGAGCAGCTGGCGCAGGTTGAAGAACACGTCGGCGCGCTTGGTGAGGCTGGTGCGGCGCCACTTCGGCAGCGCCTCCTGCGCCGCGGCGATGGCCTGCTCGACGGTCTCGACCGATGCGATGCTGAGCTCGTGCTGCGCCTCGCCGGTCGCCGGGTTGTACACCGGCTGGGTGCGCTCCGCGGTGTCGACCTTCTCGCCGCCGATGACGTGGGGGATGCGTGCCATGCGTTCGCCTGCTTTCTTCGTGAGCTGCCCGAGCGGGTTCAACCGGTCGAGCAGGAAATTCGGAGATCACCGCGGGTTCCGGGCAATCTGTTCGGAATCGTCGACTCCGCCAGACCCCAGTGTGACAGCACGCTTCCCCGGGATCGACCGCATTCCATCCACGATTCGCCACAATCCCGTACAATCTGTCCGATATGACTGACGCACGCTCCGACACCCCTCCGGTCACCGTCGCCGACGCGCTCGACCTCGCCGAGCTCCGCGCCGGAGCGCCCGAGCTCGTCGCGGGCCGCTCCGGGCTCGCGCGGCCGATCCGGTGGGCCCACGTCGTGGCGGGAACCGGGGCCATCCCGCTGCTCGAGGGCGACGAGCTGATCCTCACGACGGGCGCCGGGTGGCCGACCGACCGTGCCGCGCTCGAGGCCCTCGCCCGATCCGTGATCGCCGCCGGGCCGGCCGCCGCCGTTCTCGAGCTCGGGTCGCACTTCGATGCCGCGCCCGCCGAACTCGCCGAGGCCTGCGAGCGCCACGGGATCCCGCTCATCGTGCTGCATCGGGAGGTCCGCTTCGTGCAGATCACGCAGCGCGTGCACCAGCGCGTGCTCGCGGCCCAGACCGACGCGCTCGCAGCTCGCGCAGACGTGCACACGATGCTCACCGAGCTCGGACTCAACCGCAGCCCGGTCGATTACGTCGTCGAGCGCCTCTCCGAAACGCTCGACGCGCCCGTCGTGCTCGAGGATTCGGCGGGACGAGTCGTGGCCTGGGCCGGTGGCGAACTGCTTCCGCAGGCGGCGCTCGCACCATGGGCCGGGGCCCACCCCGCGTCCCTGCCCTCGGGAGCCGAGTCCGTCGCCGTCGAGGCGCAGGGAAAACGATGGGGCCGACTGTCCGCCCTTCCGGGACCCCCGCACGCCGCCGGCCGACGCACCGTGCTCGAGCTCGGCGCCTTCGCGCTCGCGCTCGGCAGACTCGCCGATGCCGATGGGGAGCAGTGGTTGCGGCTGAGCTCGAAGCGCCTGTTCGACGCGGTGCTCAGCGGCCGCTATCGCAGCGACAGCGAGCTCGCGACTCAGCTCGCCGCCGCCGGTCTGCCGATCGAGGGGCGCATCCTGCTGGGCGCGACGTTGCGCGGCACGGACGGCTTCGGCGCGCACTCCTCCCTCGAGCGCGCGGTTCTCGACACCGCGATGCGCCGCGCGGTCGCTCCCGAGGGCCGCGTGATCCTCGTACCCGACCCGGTCGACCCGGCTGAGACCGCGATCGACGGCACCCGGCCCTCGGGCTCCGACCAGGATCGCCCCCCGCTGCTCGCTCTCCTCTCCTTCCCGGCGGGCGACCCCCGCGTCGCTCCCGCAGCCGATACGGGGTCGGCGCCACCCCTCGCGATCCGCCTCGCACGCGAACTCGACATGCTGATCCCCTCACCGACGCCGCCCTCTTGGCGGGCCCACCTCGGACTCGGCGCGCCCGGCAGAGGCGTGCGCTCGCTCATCACCTCGCTCGAGCGCGTGCGGGCAGCAGGTCGCCTCCGACCGACCGCAGCAGCGGGGAGGGTCACCGTGCAGCAGGCCGAGCGCCAAGCGCTCGCCTATCTCGTGCGCGGCCTCTCGGCCACTCCCGAGGTGCAGGAGTTCGCCGCCGATGCCCTCGGCCCGGTGATCGCGCACGACGCAGCGTCAGGGCCCGGGCACAGCGGCGATCTCCTGCTCGTGCTGCGCTCCTACCTCGCGCACCCCACGAACCGCTCACTGGCGGCGCAGCGCGCGCGGCTCTCGCGATCCGTCTTCTATCAGCGCCTCGCGCTCATCGAAGAGCTGCTCGGCGTCGATCTCGCCGACGGAACGACGATCGCGACGCTCACCGTCGCTCTGCTCGCGCGGAGCGACTGAACCCGGTCACGCGCTCCGGTCAAGCGCTCCACAGGCCGGGATACTCGTGGCCGAGCTCGATCACGAGACGCCGAAGCGCCGGCAGCGAGAGCCCGATCACGCAGCTCGGAGCGCCCTCGATGCGTTCGATGAACGCCCCGGCGAGGCCGTCGATCGCGAAGCCGCCGGCGAGTTCGAGCGGCTCACCGGTTGCGACGTAGGCCTCGAGCTCGGCATCGGAGAGATCGCTCGCGAGTGTCACAGTCGCCGTGTCGACCGCACCGGCCGCAGCGCGCGTCCCGCCTCCCGAGCAGTCGATGAGCCAGTGGCCCGAGTGCAGCACTCCTGTGCGACCGCGGTGCTGCTTCGACCGTTCGAGCGCGACCTCCGGGCGGTGCGGCTTGCCCAGAATCTCGCCGTCGAGCAGAAACATCGAATCGCCCCCGAGCACGAGGCCGTCGATCTCGCCCGTGCCATCGGGGCCGTGGCGGCGCACCACGTCCTCCGCCTTGAGCCGCCCGAGGTACTCGGTGAGCTCGGGGGCGGTCAGGGCGCGCCCGAGCTGTGCTTCGCGCGCGACGACCTCGGCCTCCTCATCCACCTCGGGTGCGAAGCACACCGGCTCGATGCCGGCTCCGCGCAGCACGGAGAGACGGGCGGGCGACGTGGACGCGAGGTAGAGGCGCATGCCTGCCAGTGTAATTCGCAGCCCGGCCGCGCTCTGCCGCCGCTGCGCACCCGCCACTGCGCACCCGCCACTGCGCACCCGCGCATGCTGATAGGCGGGCGGGCGCGCGCTACACCAGCGGGTTCGGGTGCGACAACCCCCTGGCCGGGATGGGAGAACCCCCCGAATCTATAGACATGGGGTCGCACCGTGCCTCCCCGTGAACGGAAGGAGTTCTCATGGGTTTCCTCGGATTTTTGTTGCTCGGGCTGATCGCGGGCGCCATCGCGAAGGCCATCCTGCCGGGCCGTCAGGGCGGTGGCTGGATCGCCACGCTCATCCTGGGCGTCATCGGCGCGCTCGTCGGAGGTTGGCTGGGCGGCCTGCTCTTCGGCGCTGACCTCGGAGAGTTCTTCTCGATCGAGACCTGGCTGGTCGCGATCGGCGGTGCCATCGTGGTGCTGCTGATCTGGGGCCTGATCACGGGCCGCAAGGGCAACCGCGCGGCTTAACCACCCCGCACCACCGCGGCGGAACACGCCGCAGCACGAGGTCGGCCTCGCGCAGTGGGAGAATGAGGGCATGACTGCAACGCACAGCTCAGCCCCGCTCGAACCCGGCGCGCAGGTCGACCTCGTCGTCACCGGCATCGCCCACGGCGGTGTCGGTGTCGCGCGTCATGAGGGCCGCGTCGTCTTCGTGGCCGACGCGATTCCGGGTGAGCGCGTGCGCGCGCTCGTGACCGATGCCAAGAAGAAGTCGTTCGCCCGTGCAACGGCTGTCGAGATCCTCGAAGCCTCGGCCGATCGCCGCGACCACGTCTGGGCGGAGGCGTCGATCTCGCGAGCGCCCGAGGAGCGCGCGGGCGGCGCCGAGTTCGGGCACATCTCGCTCGAACGGCAGCGTTCGCTGAAAGCCGAGGTGCTCGCCGACGCGATGCAGCGCTTCGGCGGCGTGCAGCTGGCGGCCGAGGGCGCCGACGACTCCGCGGACGCGCTCGCCGAGATCGTCGAACCGCCTCCTGTGTTCATCGACGACGAGGCCGACCCCGACGCTGCCGTCGATTCGGGGCTCGCCTACCGAACGCGCGTGCGCCTGCACGTGGATCCCGAGACGGGCGCCGTCGGGCCGTACGCCGCGCGGAGCCGCCGAGTGGTCACGGTCGAATCGCTCCCGCTCGCGACCGAGGGCGTCAACCAGATCGCCCCGCTCGACGAAGCGATGCCCGGCGTCGCGACCGTCGACCTCGTCGATCCCTCCGGCGACGACCCGCGCATGCTCCTCACCCTCGCCGGCGAGAAGCAGCGCTCGGGAGCGAGCGATCCGATCCACGAGTGGGTCGAGGATCGCGGCTTCCTCGTGCGCGCCGGCGGGTTCTGGCAGGTGCATCGTGCCGCCCCCGCCGTGCTCTTCTCCGCCGTGCGCGACGCGATCGCCGATCTCATCGCCGATGGCAGATTCGATCCCGCCGCCGGCAACCTCGACCTCTACGGCGGTGCCGGCCTCCTCGCGGCCGCCGTGGCGGAGGCTGCGGGCACCGGCGTGAAGATCGCCACCGTCGAGGCGGACGCGGCCGCGACCGAGGACGCCGCGGAGAACCTCTCCTCTCTCGTCGGCGCGCTCGCCCACACGGCGCGCGTCGACCGGCACCTCGCCGACCTGCTGCAGGCCTCCGCTCCGGTGCGGGATCGTCTGCGTCGGGGCACGGTGGTGCTCGATCCGCCGCGCTCGGGCGCGGGCAACGGCGTCACCGCGCAGCTCGCGGAGCTGTCGCCCATGAACATCGTCTACGTGGCCTGCGACCCGGTCGCGCTCGCGCGCGACACGAAGTCCCTCCGCGACTCGGGATACGAGCTGACCGAGCTCCGCGCCTTCGACATCTTCCCGCACACGCATCACTTCGAATCGCTGGCGGTCTTCCAGCGCGCGTGACGATGCCGCCGTATCCCGTGGATATCGGAGAGCGTTCCGTGCCCGCCCTACGGTGAGACGACGCGCACCACGCCCCGCATCTCGGGGTGGATCGAGCAGATGTAGGGGTACTCCCCCTCCTCTGCGAACTGATGCGTGTAACTGCCTTCGACCAGCAGCTCGCTCACGAAACTGCGATCCTCTGCGACGACGTCGTGCTCGCTCGGCCCGACGAACACCCACCGCACCGCCTGCTGCGGGGCGATCTCGACCTCGGCGGGCTCGAATCGGTTGTCGACGACCGTGATCGTGGCGTAGGCCTTCACGTCGTCGTCGGAGGGCACGGGTTCCGGCTTGCCCGTCGGTGCGCAGCCCGCGAGCAGGGCCGCGGCCCCGGCACCGAGCACGCCGGCCGCGCCGCTGAGCAGGCGTCGCCGCGAGATCCGCTGCGTCATCGTCGCGCCCCGCTCAGTGCTGGTGCAGCGCGCGCGCCGCATCAGTGATCGCCCCGGTCATCGACGGGTAGACGGCGAACGCGGAGGCGACCTGGTCGACCGTGAGCCGGTGCTCGACCGCGAGCGCGAGCGGGAAGATCAACTCGCTGGCGCGATGCGCGACGACGACGCCGCCGATCACGGTACCGGAGGCCTTCCAGGCGAACAGCTTCACGAAGCCGTCGGTGAAGCCGATCATCTTGGCGCGCGGGTTCACACTCAACGGAATGGTGTGCGAGACGGCTTTCGCGACGTCAGAGGCCTCGGCGAGGGAGTTCTCGTTCCAGCCGACGGTTGCGATCTCGGGGTAGGTGAAGACGTTCGCTGCGACATTGCGCAGGTCGATCGGCCGCACGAAGTCGCCGAGCGCGTGCATGATCGCCGTGCGCCCCTGCATCGACGCCACCGAGGCGAGCGGGAAGAAGTCGGTGCAGTCGCCCGCTGCGTAGATCGAGGGCACATTGGTGCGAGCGACCTTGTTCACGCGGATGTGGCCGCTGTCGGTCAGCGAGACTCCCGCCTCGGCGAGGCCGAGACCTGCGGTGTTCGGGATCGATCCGACCGCCATCAGGCAGTGCGTCGCCTCGATGGTGCGGCCGTCTTCGAGTTCGACGCGCACTCCGTCGTCGGTGCGGGTCACCGAGCTGGCCCGCGACTTCGACATCACCTGCATGCCGAGGCGGGTGAACTCCCGCTCGATGACGCCCGCGGCGTCGCGATCCTCGCCCGGAAGCACCTGGTCGCGGCTCGAGACGAGCGTCACCTCGGAACCGAGCGTGCGATAGGCGTTCGCGAACTCCGCCCCGGTCACGCCCGAGCCGACGACGACGAGATGCTCGGGTACGCTCGGCAGGTCGTAGAGCTGCTTCCACGTGAGAATGCGCTCACCATCGGGCTTCGCCGAGTCGAGCTCCCGAGGGCTCGACCCGACGGAGACGACGATGGTGTCGGCTTCGACGCGGTCGAAATCGGTGCCGCCGCCGCCCGCGGCCGTGGAGATGACGACGGCGTTCGGCCCGTCGAGGCGGCCCTCGCCCTGCACCACGCGCACACCCGCATCTTCGAGCGAGCGCAGCATGTCGACGGACTGAGCCCCCGCCATTGCGAGCAGCCGCTTGTTAACGGCGGCCAGATTGACCGCGATCTCGGGGCGCACGGGCTTCCCGTCACCGCCCGGCACGAAGGCCTGGACTCCGAGTCTGCCCGAGTCGCGCACGCTCTGCGCGGCGCTCGCCGTGGCGATCAGGCTCTTCGACGGAACGACATCGGTGAGCACGGCAGCTCCGCCGACACCGGCCCGCTCGATCAGGATGACTTCTGCGCCGAGCTGAGCTCCCGCGAGCGCCGCCTCGTACCCGCCGGGGCCGCCGCCGACAATCGCGATCCGATGCTTGCGTTCATTCGCTTTCGCCATGCTGCAATTCTACGCAGGGCGCTCTCGCCCGCGCTCCGCCTGCGTCACTCGCCGCGCTGGCACTCCGTGCGGCACTCGCGCTCGCAGTATCCCGGCCAGCGCTTCTCGAGGCGTCGATCGAGCCCCATCCAGTACGTCTGCATGACCGAGCTCGTGCGGGCTCCCATCCAGAGCTGAATATTGCGCACCGCCTCGCCGTCAGCCCACAACCACTCGTCGAACCAGGCGTCCACCGCACCGGCGAGCGCTTCACCGCGACGCCGGCCGAGACCCGGACGGGGGCTCTGCTCGCGCTGCTCGCGGCACAACCACGTGACGCCCACGTTCGGCGGCGCCGGCAGCGCCTCGATCTGAATCTCCGAGAACACTTCGATGAACACGCGGCCGTACGCCGTGTCGGGAAGCTCGCGCAACCACTCCCCGAGCTGGGGCAGGTCGGAAGCGTCGCCCGCCGCCACCACGCAGTCGATGCCGTCGGGGTCGACGACCGAGACTGCTTCGGGGAAGTCGGATGGTTCGGAGAAGTTCACGCCTTCATCTTAGGGCAACCTAACTTTGATCGGAAGATCTCACAGCGAATTCGGCGCTCGTACGTACGTGCCCGAGGGCGAATCGGCCGTCGTTTAAGATCGACAGTTACGAGCCTGCGCATCCGGGGGGATTTCTGGGATCTCGCGCCGGTCGGCGCACTCGCGCCGTCACCACACGATGAAGTTGGAAGGACCGCCACAGATGACGAGGATCGACTCCTCCGCAGCACCCTCGCTCGACAACCTGGCGGGGAGGGACTCGATCAGCGGCAACATTCCCGTGCCGACCCTCCGGCACCGCAGCTCGTACGCGCCCGCTGCGCTCGAGCGCGACCCGGGGATGCCTGCGTCCTCGTGGCGTCTGCGCAGCGACGCGTGGGAGTACCTCCGCTTCGCGGTGAAACGGCTCGCCACCGACTCGGAGACCGCCGACGCGCTCGCTGCGGATGGCGAGGTGCACCGCAATCTGCGCGCGCTCGAGACGATCGAGCTCTACTGGGCCGGGTACGGCCAGCGCTACGTCGCCGCGATCGGCGAACTGCTCGAAGCGGGTGACTACCGCACCGCGCTCGACCGCATCGGCCGAGTCGTCAATCGGCTTCGGCACGACACGGTGCCCGATGAGCCTCGCGACGAGTTCCTCGACGAGCAGGAGCGGGCCGAGTTCACGATCGACGCCGACCCGAGGCCCCGGTTCGAGGTGCTCGTCGTCGACGAGACGACGGCTCAGGATCGCGACGGCCTGCGCACGGAGCTCCTGCGCCTGCGCGGCCCCGCCGACGATTTCGTGTACGACTACGTCGTCGTCCCCTCCGCCGATGACGCCGTCGCCGCCGTGCTCACGAACCCGAACATCCTCGCGTGCGTCGTGCGCCCGGGCTTCAGCGAGCGCACACGGCAGAAGCTGAGCCGAGACCTCCAGGAGTCGATCCGGCTCGCCCGGTCCGAGGTCGTTCCCGGCTCGGCTCCCGCGCGCAGTTCGCTCGCCTCGGTGCAGCGCGTTCTGGGTCTCGCCGACACGCTCGCCGCGATCCGGCCCGAACTCGACCTGTACCTCGTCGCCGGCGCGCACATCGAGGATCTTGCGGGGGCGCTCACGCGCCGCTTCCGGCGGGTGTTCAGGCGGGAGGATCAGCTCGAACTGCACCTGACTCTGCTGCGACGCGTCTCCCACCTCTACGACACCCCGTTCTTCTCGGCGATTCAGGATCACGCGCGTCGGCCCGTCGGCGTCTTCCACGCGCTGCCGGTCGCTCGCGGCGGCTCGGTCGTCGCCTCGAAGTGGATTCGGGATCTCGCCGACTTCTACGGACTGAACCTGCTGCTCGCCGAGACCTCGGCCACCTCCGGCGGACTGGACTCGCTGCTCGCGCCGACCGGAGCGATCAAGAAGGCGCAGGATCTCGCGGCGCGAGCCTACGGTGCGAAGCACACCTTCTTCGTGACCAACGGCACCTCGACGGCGAACAAGATCGTGCACCAGGCGCTCATGGCGCCCAACGACGTCGTGCTCGTCGACCGCAACTGCCACAAGTCGCACCACCACGCCGTCATGCTGACCGGCGCGCGCCCCGCCTACCTCGAGGCGTACCCGCTGAACGACTTCGCCTTCTACGGCGCCGTGCCCATCGACCGCATCAAGCAGCTGCTGCTCGACTACCGCGCCCAGGGCCGCCTCGACGAGGTGCGCATGATCACCCTCACCAACTGCACCTTCGACGGCATCGTGTACGACCCCGAGCGCGTGATGGCCGAGTGCCTCGCGATCAAGCCCGATCTCGTGTTCCTCTGGGACGAGGCCTGGTTCGCGTTCGCGGCGTTCCATCCCGTGACCCGGCGGCGCACCGCGATGGCCGCGGCGAAGCGCCTCGAGCAGCAGCTCGGCACCACCGCGCACGCCGCGGCCTACCGCGCGCAGCGGGAACGCCTGTTCGGAGCCGACGGCACGCCCGCCGGCGATGAGGTCTGGCTCTCGGAGCGGCTCATCCCGGCGCCGGACGCCCGCATCCGGGTGTACGCCACGCAGTCGACCCACAAGACGCTCACCGCCCTGCGGCAGGGATCGATGATCCACGTCTACGACCAGGACTGGGTGCGCGATGCGGAGGAGCCCTTCCACGAGGCGTACATGACGCACACCTCGACCTCGCCGAACTACCAGATCCTCGCCTCCCTCGACATCGGCCGCCGACAGGTCGAGCTCGAGGGCTTCGAACTCGTGCAGCGGCAGCTCGATCTCGCGACGAGCCTGTCGCAGGCGATCGCTCGGCACCCGCTGCTGCGCCGCACCTTCCGAGTGCTCACCGCACACGACCTCGTGCCGGCGGCGAACCGCGAGGCGGGCCGGCCGATGCCGCTGCGCGACGGTCTCGCGTCGATGTGGGAGGCGTGGGCCACCGATGAGTTCGTGGTCGACCCGTCGCGCATCACGATCGAGATCAGTCGCACCGGCGTCGACGGCGACACCTTCAAGCACGAGCACCTCATGGATCGCTACGGCATCCAGGTCAACAAGACCAGCCGCAACACCGTGCTGTTCATGACGAACATCGGCACGTCGCGCAGCGCGATCGCGTACCTCATCGAGGTGCTCGTCAAGCTCGCCGAGCGCTTCGAGGAGGCGCGCGCGCAGCAGGATCCCGATCTTCTCGCGACGGCTGAGACCGCCATGCCGCCCCTGCCCGACTTCAGCTCATTCTCGCAGGGCTACGCGACCGACGGCGTGCTGCCCGACGGCGACATGCGCGCCGCGTTCTTCCGCGGGCAGCAGCGTGGAGCGGTCGAGCACGTCTCGCACGCCGAGCTGCACCGGCGCGTCTCGCGCGGCGAGGTGCCGGTCTCGGCGGGGTTCGTGACGCCCTACCCGCCCGGATTCCCGGTGCTCGTGCCCGGGCAGGTCATCTCGGCCGAGGTGCTCGACTTCATGGCGGTGCTCGACACCCGCGAGATCCACGGGTACGACGTGCGCCGCGGGTACCGCATCCTCCGCCCGGAGGAATGACCGCGGTGGTGAGCGGGGCGGTGAGCGCGGTGGTGAGCGGAGCCCGGCCGATCCCGCGCCCGCGACCGGCGCTCTAAGCTGGAGCGCATGAGCTCCGCCGCACCCAGCCCCGCACCCGACGCCGCTCCCGGCGCCCTCGCCGCCGATGCCGCATCCGACACCCCAGCCGCGCTCGCGGCCGAAGCCGCCTCCGCCATCGCCGAGCTGACGGGAGTCGAACGGCACGACATCGCGCTGACACTCGGCAGCGGATGGGGCAAGGCGGCCGACGTGCTCGGCGAGACCGTCGCGGTCGTGCCCGCGGGCGACGTGCCGGGCTTCCACGCCTCCGGAGTGCCCGGGCACTCGGGCACGCTCCGCTCCATCCGCCTCGAGAACGGCAAGCACGCCCTGATCATCGGGGCGCGCACGCACTACTACGAGGGCCGCGGCGTGCGAGCTGTCGTGCACGGGGTGCGCACGGCCGCCGCGACGGGCGCCGAGATCATGATCCTCACCAACGGCGCCGGAGGCGTCGATCCGTCCTTCCGCGCCGGAGAACCGGTGCTCATCAGCGATCACCTGAATCTCACCGCGGTCTCCCCCATCGAGGGCGCGAACTTCATCGACCTCACCGACCTCTACGCAGTGCGGCTGCGCGACGTCGCCCGGTCGGTCGAGCCCGGTCTGCAGCAGGGCGTCTACGTGCAGCTGCCCGGCCCGCACTACGAGACTCCGGCCGAGATCCACTACCTGCGCACGATCGGCGGTCAGATTGTCGGCATGTCGACGGCGCTCGAAGCGATCGCCGCGCGCGAGGCGGGCATGCAGGTGCTCGGGTTCTCGTTGATCACGAACCCCGCCGCCGGTATGGGGGATCCCCTGAGCCACGCCGAGGTACTCGCCGAGGGGAAGGCCGCCGAGCCGCGCCTCGCCGATCTTCTGAAGCGCGTCGTCGCGCAGCTGTAAGGGGAAGGTCGCTCACCGCCCCGCCTCCCCTTCGCTGCCCCTCCCCCTCCGCCGCAGCCTCCCCCTTCGCCGCCCCCTCGTCCCCCTATCTCCTGCAGCGGGGTCACTTTCGGAGGGTGTCGGAGCGGTTCAGGCCCGCAACACCCTCCGAAAGCGACCCCGCTCCGGAATGATGGCTTCTGCGCAGCGCCGATAGGATCGGAGCAACGAGCACTCGAGGAGGAGAGCGCATGGAGTCGGTCGACGTCGTCGTCATCGGAGCGGGGTTCGCGGGGCTGATCGCCGCGAGAGAGCTGGGCGACGCCGGGCTGAGCGTCGTGGTGCTCGAGGCGCGCGACCGCGTGGGCGGGCGCACCTGGACCGACCGCCGCTTCGGCCACGACCTCGAGCTGGG
Source organism: Leucobacter sp. USCH14 (assembly GCF_037619215.1). Lineage (NCBI taxonomy): Bacteria > Bacillati > Actinomycetota > Actinomycetes > Micrococcales > Microbacteriaceae > Leucobacter > Leucobacter sp. USCH14. The sequence goes on along the minus strand of NZ_JAQPZP010000001.1, from coordinate 106,097 downwards.
CGGCACCTGGGTGCACTGGGTGCAGCCGCACACCTGGGCCGAGATGACCCGCTACGGTCGGGAGATCGAGCGGAGCCCCAGCGCCGAAGAGGCGTACTGGCGCGATGCCGACGGCGCCTCCAGGCGCGGCACCATCGCCGAGTTCATGGCGCTGATCGACGACGGGCAGCAGCGCATCATCGATGATGTGCGCGAAGCGATTCCGCGCGGCGTCGCACCGACGGCGGGGAGCATCTCGCAGCTCGACGACCTCAGTGTGCAGGATCGCATCGACGCACTCGCGCTCGACCCCGAAGCGCGAGCGGCGAATGAAGCGGTGTGGGTCGGGCACGTGAACGCGCCGCTCGACCAGGTCGGCTTGTCGAGCGCACTGCGCTGGGTCGCGGCGACCGGCGGGCACTGGCAGCTCATGCACGAGGCATCGGCGACCTACCGCGTCGTCGGCGGCATGAGCGCGTTCACCTCGGCCATCGCGGAGGACGTGCGCGGAGAGGTGCGTCTCGAGGCCGCGGTGCGATCGGTTTCGGACGCGGCCGACGGCGCGACGGTGGAGCTGGTCGATGGCTCGCGGATCCACGCGCGCCGTATCATCTGCACCGTTCCGGTGAACGCGATCTCGACCATCGCCTTCGACCCGCCGCTGCCCGACGCCTGGCAGCGACTGGGGGCCGAGCGCGTCGCGTCTCAGGGCACGAAGGCGTGGATCCGTGCGCGCGGGCACGTGACGCGGTTCTTCGCGTACGCGAGCCAGCACGACCCGCTCTCGGTGCTCAAGGCAGAGTATTACGGCTCCGACGCAGACGGCGACTACACGCTGCTCGTCGCATTCGGCCCCGACCACACCCGGCTCGACCTCGACGATCTCAGCGCGGTGCAGGCGGCGGTCGACGCCTTCCGCCCCGGAATCGAGGTGACCGGTGCCACCGGCCACGACTGGATGGCCGATCCGCTCTCGCAGAACACCTGGATGACCCATCGCCCCGGCCAGCTCACGCGATACCTCGACGATCTGCAGCGGCCGCACGGCGCGGTGCACTTCGCGACGACCGACAACGCGAACCTGTGGGGCGGGTTCGTCGACGGCGCGATCGAGAGCGCACTGCGCGAGTCGCGCCGCATCGCGGCCGCGCTCGCCTGACCGGCGAGCCCGCCCCACCCCGCCCTCTCCTCCCCCTACGGAGCGGGGTCACTTCTGGTGCGTGTCGCGCGCGCAACACGCACGGAAAGTGACCCCGCTCGCACGAGGGGAGGGGCGCCCCGCTACGCCTCGTGGACGATACGGCCGTCGACGACGGTCAGCACGATCGGCAGCTCGGGCAGCGCGTCGGCATCGGTCGCCACGGGGTCCGCGGCCCAGACCGTCAGATCGCCCGCCGCACCGATGGCGATGACGCCGCGATCGGCGTGACCCCTCGCCCGCGCGGGCCAGAGCGTGTACGCGAGCAGGGCCTCCTCGCCGGTGAGCCGCTGCGCGGGCTCGAACACGTTCGCAGACGGGTCGCCCGGAGTGTGCCGCCCGCGCGCCCACGCCATGCCGATGCGCGGATCGTACTGCGCCACCGGCCAGTCCGACCCGAGCACGAGCCTGGCACCGGCGTCCAGCACGTCGCGCACCCGGTACCCGGTGCTGTTGCGCCCCTCGCCGAGCCGCTTCGCCCAGGTGTCGCTGTGATCGGAGGACCGCCATTGCATGTGCAGGGGCTGCATCGAGGCCGTCACCCCGCTGCCGCGCAGCTGCTCGACGTCGGCGTCCGAGAGCACTTCGAGGTGCTCGATGGAGTGGAACGGCAGGCCGTCGCGCTCGGGGAGCCCCGCGTAGACGTCGAGCACCCGGCTGACGGCGTAGTCGCCGACCGCGTGCGTGGCGATGAGCATGCCCGCGTCGTGGTAGGCGCGCACCACCTCGCCGTACCGCTCCCACGACGGCCAGAACGCGGCGCGCCCGTCGCCGCACGCGTCGGGCTCGTGCAGCCAGGCGGTGCCCGTGTCGATGACGCCGTCGCTGAAGAGCTTGATGGCGCCGGTCTGCCACAGGCGGCCGGCGCGATCCTTCGCCGCGATGACGCGCTCCACGTCGGCGTCGGTGTCGCCCACGGCGTGCCAGTGGTGCACGGTGAGGCGGTGATCCAGCTCGCCCCGCTCCTCCAGCTCGGCGAGCAGCTCGACCGTGGCGTCCTTCCCGTCCATGATCGCACCGCCGGTGAGCCCGACCGACGCGAGGCGCCGGAACATGTCGCGCAGCGCGTCGCGCTCCTCATCGGGCGCCGGGCGGGGCGCGGCGTCGAACACGAGGTTGTACGCGGTGGGTTCGCGCAGCTCGCCCGTGGGCGCCCCGGCATCGTCGACGACGATCTCGCTCGCGTCGTCGAAGTCGCGAGCTCCCGTGATGCCGGCCGCTTCGAGTGCAGGGGCGGTGGCGAGCCCGGTGTGCAGGTCGTAGCAGATGAGCGCGACGGGTCGCCCCGGAGCGGCATCCGCGAGCAGGTCGCCGCGCATCCCCGTGTGCTCGAACGCCTCGTATTCGAGGTTCCACCCGCGGAGCCACGCCCCCTCCGGCAGGCGCGCGTGCTCTGCGGCGAGCGCGGATCGCAGTTCCTCGATCGTCTCGAGCCCGCCGAGGTCGAGGCCCGCGGTCACCGACGCCGCCCAGTGCGGGTGGGTGTGCGAGTCGAAGAGGCCGGGGGTCACCGTCGCTCCCGCGAGGTCGCGGGTCGGGATGCCGAACTGAGCCGCGGCCTCGGCGACCTCTTCGTCGGTGCCGACGAGCTCGATGCGACCTGAGCGGATCAGGATCGCGGTCGCGTCGGTGGTCTCATCCGTGTTGCTGCGCAGGGCCGCGCCGATCAGCGCGAGGTCGCCTCCGGTGTGCTCCATGATGCTCCGTTCTCAGTGACGATGTGCAGGTGGTGGCGGGCTCAGTGCCTGCCGATGGGGCTGTAGTGCCGACGCGGAGCGGTCTCCGTGCCGAAGCGTGCGGGATCCCAGTGCCGGTCGAACTCCTCGTCGGAGGGGTCGCCGGCCACGAGTGCGGGGAGGTACTCCCCCATGAACGCAGCGTACTTGAAGCCCTCTCCGGAGTCGCCGCAGGCGAGCACGACGGAGGGGTGGGTGCGCCCGATGATGAAGTCGCCGTCGCCCGAATCGGTCCACGTGCACACCTGGGCGCCGAGCACACGGGGAACGATCGCGGTGAGGTCGCGCTCGACGCGGGCGCGGATCGTCTCGGTACGGGCCGGATCGGGGCTGCGATCGAGGTCGTCGCCGAGTGTGCCCCCGGCGAGCGCTCGCAGAGGCCGGTCGAGCCCGATCTTGTACCCGAGTGCTCCGTTCGGCATGGCGTACACCCCGGCGGAATCGGGCCCGTGCTCCGATGGCACCGCCTGCGGGCAGTCCACGAGCCCGGGGAGGTCGGGGGCGGGCGGCTCGGCCGCTGCGTCGCCCACGTAGACGACCTGCTCGATGTAGGGGGTGAGCGGGAGCGCGATGCCGAGGCCGGGCAGCAGCTCCGCCGTTCCCGGCCCGGCCGCGACGAGCACCTGGTCTGCGGTGCGGCTCTCGCCGTTCGCGAGTCGCACCGTCGCGGAAGCGGGCCCCGGCTCGATCGCGGTGACGCGGGTCTGCGGCAGATAGTCGCCCCCGGCTTCGATGAACGCCGCGAGGGATCGCTCGAGCAACCGGTGGATGTGCACCACTCCGGCCTGCTCCACGTAGAGCGCATCGCGCCCGTCGGGGCGCAGACCGTCGAAGACCTCCGCGACGCGGTCGGCCGCGATGCGCTCGACGGGTTCGCCGATCGAGGCGAGTGATTCGGCGACGGCGGGAAGCGAGGCGTCGTCCCGCCAGAGCAGTCCGGTGCGGCGGTGGACGGGCTCCCCCAGTCGCGCTCCCAGGCGCTCCATCGCGTCGAGCGTCCCCCTGAGCGAGCGGGCCCGCCAGGGCTGCGTGTCTGCCAGTCGCCACAGACGGGTGCTCCCTCCGTTGGAGGCCGATGGGCCTCCCGGCTCGAAGCGCTCGACCAGGGTGACGTCCCAGCCGCGATCCTGCAACCCGAGTGCCGCCGGGAGCCCCCAGGCCCCCGCTCCCACCACGATCGCCGAGGCGCGGCCCGCTCTCGCCATCACGGGCTCAGTCCGCGATCGTCGTGAAGTGCTTGCGCAGGGGCTCGTGCACCCGCCAGACGCCCACCCATCCCGACGGCATGACCATGACGTCGCCCGGTCCGAACGACTCCGGCTCCTCACCGTCGACCTCGATGGTCACGCGGCCCGAGAGGATCGTGCAGATCTCGGTGTACCCGAGGCGCTCAGCGGTGAAATCGCCGACCGTGCACTCCCAGAGGCCGGTCGAGATACGGTCATCGCTCCATACCGTCGAGGACGCCTCGGTCTGGCCGGGCGTCAGCGCGGTCGGCTTCGGCTCATGATCTCCCAGGCGAAGCGCGTCGGTGCCGTGCGCGGCGTAGGTGCGAACCGTGCTGGTGGTGCTCATGTGTACTGCTCCAATCGGATGGTGTGTCAGTGCCGGCCGGTGACGACGTCGGCGATGTGCGCGATGGGCGAGGTCTGCTTGCGCCCCGCCAGTTCCGAGCGGTCGGCGAGCCCGTACGCGGCGTACAGGCCCTTGGTCGCCAGCCAGCGCAGCGGTTCCGGCTCCCACTTGCGCACCCGGTGGTTCACCCAGGGCAGGCCCGTGATCTCGGTGTCGTTCCCCAGAATGAGGTCGGCGATCGTGCGCCCCGCGAGGTTCGTCGACGTGACGCCCGTGCCCACGTAGCCGCCGCCCCACGCGATCCCCGTCGCCCGGTCGAGCCCGACCGTGGCCGCCCAGTCGCGCGGCACCCCGAGCACGCCCGACCACACGTGATCGATCGCGGCGTTCCGCGTCACCGGGAAGAAGCGGTGCAGGATCTCGCTGAGCGTCTCCACCGTCACCTCCGGTGTGCGGCCGTCGGTGTCGGTCTTCGACCCGTACTGGTAGGGAACGCCGCGGCCGCCGATCGCGATGCGGTCGTCGGCGGTGCGCTGCGCGTACATGTAGACGTGCGCGAAGTCGCCGAGCACCTCCCCCTGGTTCCAGCGCAGCTCGTCCCACACGTCGGCGCCGAGCGGCTCGGTGGCGATGAGCGAGGAGTTCATCGGCAGCCAGAGGCGGTGCAGTCCCTTGAGGTTGGCGGTGAACCCCTCGGTGGCGCGCACCACATACTCGGCCGACACCGTGCCGTGCGTCGTGTGCACCCGGTGGGGAGCGATCTCGACGACGCGCGTGCGCTCGTAGATCTCGACGCCGAGGCGCTCCGCGGCGGCGGCGAGGCCCGCGACGAGCTTCGCCGGCTGGATGCGCGCGGCGTGCGGGTGCCAGACGGCGGCCCGAGTGCGGGCGACGTTGATCTTGGCCTGCGCCTCGGCCTTCTCGAGCAGTTCGAGGTCGGTGTGCTTCCACCGCTGCTCCGACGCCGCGAACGCCCGCAGGCGGGACTCCTGCGCCGGGGTGTAGGCGACCCCGAATTCGCCGCCGCGTTTGATGTCGGCGTCGATCCCCTCCGCATCGGCGACTCGGATCACCTCGTCGACCGTCTCGTTCATGGCGCGCTGGAACCGCTCGACCGCGTCACGGCCGTGGGTCTTCTCGTACTGCTCGCGGCCGCCCGTGACCGAGTTCGTCAGCCAGCCGCCGTTGCGGCCCGACGCGCCGTAGCCCGCGTGCCGCTGTTCGACGACCACCACGCGGAGCTCGGGTCGCTGCTGCTTCAGGTAGTACGCGGTCCAGAGGCCCGTGTACCCCGCCCCGACGATCGCGACGTCGGCGGTCAGGTTGCCGGGCAGGGCAGCACGCGGGGTCGGCGCGCCGATCTGCTGCCACCAGTGGGAAACGTTGCCGTTGATCATGAGTATCGGTCTTTCTGCCTCATCGGGCGTGTGGGAGAAGTGGAGCGTGACGTGAGCGGCGCGCGGCCTCGAGCTGCATCAGAGCGGGAAGACCGAGGCCGAACCCGGGTTCCAGCTGAGCCAGGCCGACTCGTTCTCGCCGTGCAGCCAGTCGAGCCCGCGGTCGCCGCGCACGACGCCGGTCGAGCCGTCGGGCAGCACGATCTCGTACTTCCACCCCGACCCGAGGTAGATCGCCTGGCGCACGGTGACGGGGACGGCAGGGCGCCCGGGCGCCACCCCGTCGGGGGTCGCGTGGAGTTCGCCGTGCTCGGGGCGCACGACCGTGATCGATGCACCGTCGTCGCTCGTGACCTTCGTCGACTCGCCGATGAAGCCGGCGACGAAGAGGGAGGCGGGGCGCTCGTAGAGATCCTCGGACGTGCCGACCTGCTCGATCCTGCCCTCGTTGAAGACGGCGATGCGATCGGACAAGGTGAGGGCCTCCTCCTGATCGTGCGTGACGAAGACGAACGTGCGGCCGACTTCGCGGTGCACCCGGCGCAGTTCGAGCTGCAGTCGCTCGCGCAACTGCTTGTCGAGCGCGCCGAGCGGCTCGTCGAGCAGGAGCACCTTCGGCTCGAAGACGAGCGCACGAGCCAGAGCCACGCGCTGCTGCTGGCCGCCCGACAGCTCCTTGGGATGCCGATCCTCGTATCCTTCGAGACCCGCGGTGACGAGCGCCGCTCTGGCGCGCTCCGCAGCTTCCGCCCGCGCCACCTTGCGCTGCTTCAGCGGGAACAGCACGTTGTCGAGCACCGAGAGGTGTGGGAACAGCGCGTAGTGCTGGAACACGATGCCGAGGCCGCGCTTGTGCACCGGCACATCGTCCATGCGGCGACCGTCGATCTCGACATAGCCCTCGGTGAGATCGGTGAATCCCGCGATCAGGTTGAGCGTGGTCGTCTTCCCGGATCCTGACGGCCCGAGAAAGGTCATGAACTCTCCGGCCTCGACGCGGAGGGAGACGTCATCGAGGGCGATGGACTTCGGGTAGTGCTTCGAGACTCCTGCGAGCAGGATCTCGGCGCCGCGCTGATTACGCTCGTCGGGCACGATTCTTCCTTCCGGTCAGCACCAGCGCGCCGATCACGAGCACGGTGGTGAACACGAGAATGACGGTCGCGGCTGCGGCGAGCGTCGGGTCGGTATCGCGAGTGACACTCGCGTACATGAGTACAGGGAGGGTGTTGAGATACGGGCTCTTGATGAAGAGGGAGAGCACGACCTCGTCGAACGAGGTGACGAACGCGAACAGCGCCCCCGAGACGATGCCCGGAACGATGTTCGGCAGCGTCACCGTGAGGAACGTCTTCAGTCGACTCGCACCGAGACTCAGCGCCGCCAATTCGAGGCGGTCGTCGAACCCGGCGAAGCCCGCGGTGATGGCGATCACGGTGAAGGGCAGCGCGAGCACGGTGTGGGCGAGCACGAACCCGAGCACAGTGCCGACGAGCCCGAGCTTCAAGAAGACCGCGTAGATGCCGATCGCGACGACGATTCCCGGCACGACCATCGGCGCGAGCAGGCCGATGCGCAGCGTGGTCGACAACCGTTTCTGAGTGAGCGCCCGCAGCCCGAGCGCGGCCAGGAGGCCGAGCACCGTCGCGAGGAGGGCTACGAGCAGGCCGACGAGCAGCGAATTGGTGAGCGCCGAGGTCCAGGCCCGGTTCGAGAAGAACGACTCGTACCACTGCAGCGACCAGGTCTCGGGCGGGAAGGCGAACGACGCCTTGCCCGTGAAGCTCAACGGGATCACGACGAGGGTGGGCGCGATGAGCCAGAAGGCCACCAGCACGCTGAAGGCCCACAGCACCACTCGGGTGACGGGATGGATCTTGATCATCAGAACACCTCCACGGCGAGGCCCTTGCGGCGCGCCGATCTCACGATGAGGCCGACGACGGCGAGCAGCAGGAACGTCGCGACGAGCAGGATCACGCCGAGCGCCCCACCGCGACCCCATTCGAGCAGACTGCTCACCTGCGCGTAGATGGCTTGAGCGAGCATGCTGTCCGACGGCGACCCGAGCAGCGCCGGGGTGACGTAGAAGCCGAGCGACTGGATGAACACCATCAGCGAGCCCGCCGCGATGCCCGGGATCGAGAGCGGGAGGAACACGCGCAGGAACGCGATGGACGGCCGCGCCCCGAGGGAGCGCGCCGCCGTGACGAGCCTGCCGTCGATGCCGCTCATGACGGCGTACAGCGGCAGCACCATGAACGGCATCAGCACCTGGCTCAGACCGATGAGTACGCCGGTGTTGCTGCGGAGCAGCTGGAAGGGCCCGAGCCCCAGCATCTCGAAGAACGAGTTGACGACACCGGAATCCTGCAGCAGCACGATCCAGGCGAAGGTGCGGATCATCAGCGAGGTCCAGAACGGGATCAGCGAGATGACGACGAGCGCAGCGCGCGCCCGCGGCCCGACCACGGTCATGAGGAAGGCGTAGGGGTACGCGAGCAGCAGGCAGATGACGGTGGCGAGGAACGCATTGCCGAAGGTGCGGCCGAGAATCTCGAGATTCTGCGGGTTCTGCAGAGCCCACGTGTAGTTGCCGAAGCCGAGCTCGGGCTCGCTGACACTGCGCCACATGCTCTCGAACACCGGGTAGGCGAACACTCCAACGAGCAACGCATACGCGGGAAGCAGGAGCAGCAGCGCCCGGGCGGGTGCGCGCCGCGAGGTGTTCGCGGCGCGCACCACGGGAAGATTCGTGGTGGTCACGGGTTACCAGCTCATCCCTGCAGCCACGCCGTCCAGCGCTCGAGCTCCGAGTCGTAGTTCTCGGCCCACCACTGGGCGTCGGTCGCGACCATCTGGTCGGCGATCTCCGGGTCGGTCACGAGGTACTGCTGCCCGAGCTCGTCGAGTGCGGGTTCGGCTTCATCGTGCACGGGCGAGTACGAGGTGAGCTCGGTGAGCTTCTCCTGCTGCTCCTTGCCCAGGTAGTAGTTGATGAAGGCCATCGCCGCATCGGGGTTCGCCGCGCCCTTCGGCACGCCGAGCGCCTCGACGATCTGCAGCGACTCGTTCCAGATCGGCTGGTAGTTCGCGCCGTTCGCGACGGCGGCGTAGCCGCGGCCCGACCAGACGAGGGCCATGTCGGCCTCGCCCGACTCGATCATCTGCTGAGACTCCGCTCCCGTCTTCCAGAAGATGAGATCATCGCGGATGGTGTCGATCCGCTCGTACGCGCGGTCCATGTCGAGCGGGTACAGGTCGTCGGCCGCGACACCGTCTGCGAGCAGCGCACCCTCGTAGACGCCCGGGCCGACGTCTTCGAAGCCGGCGATCGCTCGCTTGCCCGGGAACTTCTCCGTATCGAAGAAGTCATCCCAGCCGGTCGGCGGAGTCGAATAGGTGTCGGCGTTGTACAGAATGACGTAGCCGTACTGCATCGCGGGAACGTAGCAGTCGCCGACGAGGCCCTCGGGAACATGCGACGTGTCGACGATCGACGTATCGATGTCCATCAGCAGGCCTTCTTCTCCGCACTGCTTCTGAGCCCAAATGATGTCCGTGTCGACGACGTCCCAGGTGACCGCGTTGTTGTCGACCTGCGCCTTCACCTTGGCGTACTCCGTCGGGCCGTCTTCGAGCACGTTCGCGCCCGATTCCTCGGCGAACGGTCGGCCGACCGCTTCCATCTGCCCCTCCTGGAACACGCCGCCCCAGGAGACGAACGTCAGGTTCATCCCGTCGAGCGCGCCCTCCTTCACGGTGCCCACTTCAGCCGGGCCGCTGCCGAGGTCGATGTCTGCGGCCGGGCCGGGCGCCGAGCAGCCGGCGAGCAGTGCGCCGGCTCCCAGGACAGCCAGGCCCGTCGTCAGTGTGCGGGCGATTCGTTTCTTCATGATGCGTCCTCTCCATTGATGGTCATGCATGGTGCGGCGTGCCGTGCGCGGTGTCGTCAAGCGCTGTGGGCCTCTTCGACCGGCGTCGGCGGGCTGTTGATCCAGATCACGCTCGCCGGCGCGTCCGATTCGTTGACGACCCGGTGGGGCACCGAGCTCAAGAATTCGATCGAGTCATCGGTGCGCAGCGTGTAGCGATCCTCGCCCAGCTGCAGCACGATCTCACCGACGGTGACGACGAGCATCTCCTGCGATTGCCCGTGCGTGTAGAGATCGGCGCCGGTCGAACCGCCGGGCTCGAAGTGCCCCGCGTAGACCTCGAGATTGCGCAGCGGCGGCAGCGAGAGCACGTACTTGTCGGCCCCTTCGAGGGGCAGCGTCGGCCGGTCTGCTGCGCGGAGCACGCCTCGCGTGTGCGCGAGCTTGTCGTCCAGCAGCTGCGCGGGCGAGACGCCGAGCGCGATCGCGATCTTGCGGAGCGATGCGACGCTCGCATTCGTTCGAGCGTTCTCGAGCTGGCTCAAGAAGCTGGAGCTGACACCGGCGGCTGCGGCGAGCGCGCGCAGGCTCATGCCGCGCACCTCGCGCAGCGCAGCCACGCGTCGCCCGAGCTCGAGCGCGTCATCTGCCGACATGGTTCCTCCTCGAACCGCTGTACCGCACCAATGCGGATACTGAACAGAGCGTTCAGTGAATTCGGTCCCACCGTACAGCGCCGATTCGCATCTCGCAACGAGCGATACACGTTCGTGATCTCCGCAGAGGGGCCGCGCCCGTGAAAGGTCGGTACTGTGCACGGTGCAGCCGACTACTGCACTTCTCCGACCACTCACGTGTTCGTTCTCATCGCGCGCGGATCGAGCGTAGTATTACGGGGTCTGCCACAAGCGGGCACGCCCGACGTCGCGCACTGAGCCCGATCCGGGTTCGAGTTGCTCGCACATTCGCACTCCTTTCCGAAAGCCGCACTGTGTCAGTCACCACTGCCCTTCCGTCGACCCAGCCTCGCAATTCGCGCTCGCGCGTGATCCTGGCGAGCCTCGTCGGCACGACCATCGAGTTCTACGACTTCTACGTCTACGCCACCGCGGCGGTACTCGTCTTCCCGCACCTCTTCTTCCCGTCCGACAACGAGACGACCGCGCTGCTCGCCTCCTTCGCGACCTTCGGCGCCGCGATGCTCGCCCGTCCGGTCGGCGCCATCTTCTTCGGTCACCTCGGCGACCGCCTCGGCCGCAAGACCACGCTGGTCGCATCGTTGCTCACAATGGGAATCGCGACGTTCGCGATCGGGCTGCTGCCCACGCACTCCCAGGTCGGCGTGTGGGCGGCCGTGCTGCTGCTCATCATGCGCCTCGCCCAGGGCTTCGCGCTCGGCGGCGAATGGTCGGGTGCGGCGCTCGTCGCGACCGAGAACGCCCCGGCGGGCAAGCGCGCCTGGTACGGCACGTTCCCGCAGCTGGGCGCCCCGATCGGCTTCATCATCGCGAACATGCTCTTCTACGTGATCAACCATCTGCTCGCCGATCCCTCGAACCCGGGCCAGCCCTCATCCGCGTTCCTCGACTGGGGATGGCGCATCCCCTTCCTCTTCTCGGCCGTGATGGTGATCGTCGGCCTCTGGGTGCGCCTCAAGCTGGTCGAATCGCACGCGTTCGAGCAGGCGAAGCAGTCGGGCGGTGTGAAGCGCATGCCGATCGCGGAGGCGTTCAAGTTCCACTGGAAGGGCCTCATCCTCGGCACGTTCGCGATGCTCGCCACCTACGTGCTCTTCTATCTGATGACCTCCTACACGCTGACGTACGGCACTCGCCCGACCGACGCCGAAGTGCCCGGCGCGGGCTACACGTACAACTCCTTCATTCTGATGCTGGTGTTCGGCGTCGTCTTCTTCGGCATCTTCACCCTCGTCTCGGGCCCCCTCGCCGACCGCTTCGGCCGTCGCAAGACGCTGCTCGTGGTGACCGGCGGAATCGTGCTGTTCGGTCTGCTGTTCGTGCCGATGCTCGGCGGCGGCAGCACGCCGATGGTGATGTTCTTCCTCGCACTGGGCTTCACGCTCATGGGGCTGACCTTCGGGCCGATGGGCGCGTTCCTTCCCGAGATGTTCCCCACGAACGTTCGCTACACGGGTTCGGCGGTGGCCTACAACGTGTCGTCGATCCTCGGTGCGGCACTGGCTCCGATCGTCGCGGTCTGGCTCTGGGGTCTCGCCGACGGCAGCCCGCTGCTCGTCGGCCTGTACCTCTCGGCTTCGGGCCTGATCACGTTCGTATCGCTGCTCCTCACGAAGGAGACCAAGCACGTCGACATCGACGCCTGATACCTCCTCTTCCGCACGGCCCGCGCGCATCTCCCCGGGGATGCGCGCGGGCCGTCGCCGTTGCGCCCAAATTCCTGCGACTGTACAGTGAGCGGCAGGCCACTGAACAGAGCGTTCAGCAAGGTCGGGTGCGAGCCGCGTTCGAGGAGGAACAGGGAATGGACATCGTCGTCATCGGGGCCGGTCTCGCCGGCCTCTCCGCCGCGTGGGAGCTCGAAAAAGCCGGTCATCGGTGCACAGTGCTCGAGGCGAAGGATCGCGTGGGCGGGCGCACATGGTCAGCGCGTCTGGGCAACGGTGAGATCACGGAGCGGGGCGGCGAATACATCTTCCCCACGGAGTTCCCGATACGGCGCCTGGCGGCGGAGATCGGCGTGCCGATCCTCTCGCACAACGTGCGATACGGGCGCCGCACCGTCAACGGCCGCGTGATCACCTTCGACGAGCTCGGAGAAACCGTCGAACGCGTGGCGAGCACGCTGCGCTCCATGCTCGCCGACGGTGATTCGCGCGTCTCGCTCGAGCGCGCCTTCGCCGAAGCGCTCGGACCCGAGTACCGTCTCGACCCCGTCTATCGGCGCACCACGACCTCGGCGGCGGCTGATCCGACTCTCGTCAGCGCTGAAGCCGTGCTGCTGCGCGACGCGCCATCCTCGGCGGGGTACGTCGAAGACGGCGGGCGTCTCGTCGGAGGCAACCAGAGCCTGTCGATCGAGATCGCTCGCCGCATGGGCGATCGGGTTCGCCTCGAGCACCCCATCTCCGGCCTGGAGCAGACCGCATCGGCCGTACAGGTGACGCTCGCCGACGGTCGGCGGATCGACGCGGATGCCGCGGTGCTCGCCGTGCCGCTCCCCGTGCTGCGCGACCTCGAGCTCGGCTTCGAACTTCCGGAGGCTCAGCAGCGTGCGCTCGACCATCGGTTCATGGCCGTCGCTGCGAAGCTCGGAGTCCCCCTCTCGCACGTGGATGACGACATCGCGCTGCAGAATCCGGAGCACACCTGGTGGTCGTGGCGATCCTTGTCGGCAGACGGGGAGCACCGCATCAAAGCGCTGTCATCGTTCGCCGGCGGCCCGTTCGCACTCGACGCGCTCGGCGTGGAATCGGGGCCGGACGGCTGGGTGCGGGCCATGCGGGAGATGCGACCCGAGCTCGAGATCGACGGCGACGTGCTCCTCACCACGTGGGCCGACGATCCGTTCACTCGCGGCTCGTACACCGCAGCCGGCCTCGACTGGGAGGAGGCCGACATGCACGCCTTCGAGCGCTCGGCGGGGCGCGTCGCGATCGCGGGGGAGCACACGGGGCTCGCCCAGTCGCTGTCGGGCGCTGTCGCCTCGGGATACCGGGCCGCCGCGGCGCTGCATCAGCACCTCACGGCGTGATCCGCTAGCGCGCGCAGCTGCAGCGCTGATCCTTCGCGACTCCGGCGAGGGCCTCCTCGACGTGCAGGCCGCACCCCGCCCAGGTCACCTTGCTGCAGGTGGAACAACGGACCGGTGAGCACATCGCGGTCTCCTCTCGACAGAAACGCCCGGGTCTCGAGCGCGCCCACCATCATCGCACGGCAGCATGACCGTGGCCGCTGAACGGGGATGGGAGTGGTAGCTTGAGACCGGCTGTACCAGGGGAAGGGAGATGCCGAGATGGCTGAGTCCGAAACGGGATCGCCGCGGCGAGCGCGTGCGAACGCCAGACCGCAGGACGCGGACGGTGACGGCGCACTGACGGCCCAGCAGGTGGAAGCGGTGATGGCCGAGGCGACGGCCTGGGCGGATGCCGACATCGACGCCAGGACGCGCGCCGAAGCTCGAGCGCTGATCGACCGGGCTGGGCGCGGCGACGAAACCGCCATCGCAGAGCTCGCCTCCGCCTTCGACGGCCGGCTCGCGTTCGGCACGGCCGGTCTCCGCGGCCGCCTCGGTGCGGGGCCGATGCGCATGAATCGCGTCGTCGTCTCGCAGACCTCCGCGGGGTTCGCCGCCTACCTGCGAGAGCAGGCCGAGCGACGCGGATCGCGCGACGCCCCCTCCGTCGTCATCGGCTACGACGGGCGCATCGGCTCCGCGGTCTTCGCCCGCGACACCGCCGAGGTGATGAGCGGCGCGGGCATCGCGACGTACCTGCTGCCCGAGGCGGGCCCCACCCCGCTCACCGCGTTCGCAGTGCGCCACCTCGACGTGTCGGCCGGCGTGATGATCACAGCGAGCCACAATCCCCCGCGCGACAACGGGTACAAGGTGTATCTCGGTGACGACGATGCAGGATCGCAGATCGCCCCTCCGACTGACGCCGAGATCGCCGCGCACATCGAGCGTGCAGCAGCGACTCCGGTGAAAGATCTTCCGCGATCGCACGGCTACTCGGTGCTGGGCAGCGGTGTCGCGGACGCCTACGTTTCGGAGACGTCGGCGGCCGTGCTCGCGGGCCTGCCGCAGCGGACCGATGCGCCCGGCGTGGCGATCGGAGCAGACACCGACATCCGTGTCGTGTACACGGCGATGCACGGCGTGGGCGCCGAGCTCGCCCAGCGCGTCTTCCTCTCCTCCGGGCTGCCGCGCGTGACGCCCGTGCGCGAGCAGCTGATGCCGGACGGCCACTTCCCCACCGTCGACTTCCCGAACCCCGAGGAGCCCGGCGCGCTCGATCTCTCCATCCGCACCGCTCGGGCGACGCAGGCCGACCTCATCGTCGCTCATGACCCCGACGCGGATCGTCTCGCACTCGCAGCCCCGCACCCTGCCGAGGCTTCCGGGTATCGGCGGCTGACCGGCAACGAACTCGGCCTGCTGCTCGGCTGGCGGGCCGCCGAACGAGCGACCGCAGACGCGAAACAGCGTCAGGTCGCCGTGAGCGGGGTGCTCGCGTGCACGATCGTCTCGTCGCCCGCGCTGCGCGCCGTCGCCGAGGCGTACGGATTCGCATACGCCGAAACGCTGTCCGGGTTCAAATGGGTGTCCCGCGTTCCCGGCCTGGTGTTCGGGTTCGAGGAGGCGCTCGGCTACCTGATCCACCCCGCGGTGGTACGCGACAAGGACGGCATCTCCGCGAGCGCCGACGCGATCGCGATGGTTCGCGAGCTCGCCTCGCAGGGGCGCACGATCTGGGATCGGCTCGACGAGGCGAGCGAGCGCTTCGGCCACTTCGCGAGCGGTCAGGTGACGCTGCGACTCGCGTCGATGCCTGCCGCCTCCGCCCTTTCCGCTCGGGTGCGTCAGGATCCGCCGCGCGAGCTCGGCACGGTCGCGGTCGCGACGGCACGCGACCTGCTGGACCCCGGCGCCGCCGAGGTGCCGGCAGACGTGCTCCGCTACGATCTCGCCGACGGTTCGCGGGTGATGATTCGGCCGAGCGGCACGGAGCCCAAGCTGAAGGTGTACCTGGACACGTTCAGCGACGTCGGCACGGCCGCGGAGCGACGCGCCACTGCGGAGCGCGCCCTGGGCGAACTCGAGCGATCGGTTCGCGCGTACCTGGAGGGGCTGCAAACGGAAGCGGCTTCCGCGTGAGCGAGCAGTGGACCGCGAGCGATGCTGCGGCAGTGCTGCGACGGCCCGGCCCGCACGATGACAAGTACCGGCGCGGCGTGCTCGGCATGCGCACCGGCGCCGCGCACTACCCGGGCGCTGCCGTGCTCGGCGTCAGCGCTGCGTGGCGCACCAGTATCGGCATGCTCCGCTACGTGCCTCCCGTCGATGACGCGGCGCCCCCGTTCGGCCTCCCGACGCCCGCCTCAGCAGTGCTGGCCGCACGGCCCGAGACGGTGCTCGGCCCGCCCACCGGGCGATCGTGCGACGCCTGGGTCATCGGGTCGGGCACTGACGCGGCCACGCGTTCGGCCGCAGAGCTCAGGGAGCTGCACGAACTGCTCGGCGGCGGCGCCCCGGTCGTGGTCGACGCCGGTGCACTCGACCTGATCGCCGAGTGCGCGAGTCGCACCGCGCCGGTCGTGCTCACGCCGCACGGCGGTGAATTCGAGCGGCTCTGGCGCTCCGCCGACCTCGGCGACCTGCCCGCTGACTGGGACTCGCGCGGCACCGACCCCGCACCGCGCGCGCGGGCGACAGCGCACCTCGCATCCGTGCTCGATGCGACGGTGCTGCTCAAGGGCTCAGTGACCGTGTGCGCCACGCCCGAAGGTTGGACGCGCTCTATCGGGCCGGCGACACCGTGGCTCGCGAGCGCGGGAACGGGAGACGTGCTGGCCGGAATTCTCGGAGCCCTCGTCGCGGGCCGATCCGCCGACACTCCCCCTGATCACGAGCTGCTCGGGCGCCTCGGAGCGACCGCCGCGCTGCTGCACGATCACGCGGCGCGCCAGGCGTCGGGGGATGAGCGAGCAGACGGAACAGGCCGGCCGATCGTCGCGTCGGATGTCGCTGCCGCGATCCCCCGCGCGTTCGCCGAACTCGCTGCGCAGCACCGATAGACGCGCCGGCGCGACTCGTGCCGTGCCCGCGCAGGGACGAGCCGGAGGTTCAGGACTCAGCGGTGATGCGGCCGGCCACGAGCGGTCGAGGATCGGGGGCGGTGCTGCCGACCTCAACTGCTCCGCGCAGCGCCTCGAGCCCCCGGGCCATTCTTCCCGGGTGATCGCAGCCCGCGATGAACAGGGCGTCACCGGCACGCACGCGGTCGCCGGGCCGTACGAGCACCTCGACGCCCGCGGCGTGGTCGACCGGATCGCCCGGCCGCGCTCGCCCCGCACCGAGACGCCACGCTCCGACCCCGACCGCCCTCGCGTCGACTCTCTGCACGTATCCGTCGGCGTCGGCTCGCACGATCTCGTGCTCGCGGGCTTCGGGGAGTGCGGCGCTCGGGTCGCCGCCCTGAGCCGCGATCAGGCGCCGCCAGGCGTCCATCGCGCGTCCATCGTGGAGGGCGGGTGAAGGATCGATGTCCGGCATTCCGGCCAGCGCGAGCATCTCCCGCGCCAGGGCGAGGGTGAGCCCGACGACATCGGCGGGGCCGCCGCCGGCGAGCACCTCGACCGATTCCCGCACCTCGTTCGCGTTACCGACCGCGCGCCCCAACGGCGCATCCATGTCCGTCAGCAGCGCCACGGTCTCCAGGCCGGAATCCGCTCCGAGCCGCACCATCGTCGTCGCGAGCTCCCGCGCGTCGGCGACCTCGGGGAGAAAGGCGCCCGATCCGAATTTCACATCGAGCACGAGTCCCCCCGCACCCTCGGCGATCTTCTTGCTCATGATCGACGAAGCGATGAGCGGCACGGCTGCAACCGTGCCGGTGACGTCGCGGAGGGCGTACATCTTGCGATCCGCCGGAGCGAGGCCCGATCCCGCCGCGCAGATGACCCCGCCGATGTCGGTGAGCATCGCGATCATCTCGTCGTTGGAGAGCGATGCCCGCCACCCCGGGATGGACTCGAGCTTGTCGAGCGTGCCGCCCGTGTGACCGAGCCCGCGACCCGAGAGCTGCGGCACAGCGACTCCGAGCGATGCGAGGAGCGGCACCAGGGGCAGGGTGATCTTGTCGCCGACACCGCCGGTCGAGTGCTTGTCGATCGCAGGGCGGCCCAGTCGTGTGAAGTCCATGCGCTCGCCGCTCGCGATCATCGCCTCGGTCATGGCCCGGATCTCGTCGCGCTCCATGCCGCGGATCACGATGGCCATGAGGAGCGCGCTCATCTGCTCAGGCGCGACGGCCCCGCGCGTGAACGCGTCGATCAGCCAGGCGATCTCGTCAGGGGCGAGTGCCCGCCCGTTCCGCTTCGCGTTGATGAGGTCGACCACGTCGTGCGGTTCGACCGCGCGCTGCTGCTCCATGTCTCCAGCGTAGACCGCCCCGGGTCGCCAGTGCGGCGCCGAAGGCCACGACAGCGCCGACGCAGATCAGTGCTTCGGCCGAAGACGCGGAGGGCGTCTGCCCGACGAGCTCCGATGTTGCGGGAGCCAGAACCAGCGCGGCGAAGAGGGCGCAGGTGATCGCGAGGGCGGCGAGTATCGTGAGCGTCCATGTCGCCGGCTGACGGCGTCGGGAAAGTCGGCGTTGACGCATCGACGGGCTCCAGGTGAAGATCGGGGGTGAATTTCGAGTGAGCGCTCGGCTCCCGCCTCGGGGTACTTCTGGGGTTGGGGGTGAGACGAGAACCGAGCTCGCCTGTAACACGCGAAATCCGGCGGATCGTGACGCACGGTTGCCGAACTTCGTGGGAAAACTTGCCGAGACTCGGATTTTCTCGAGATTCGCCGCATACTAGAGGGCGGGGGTTCGCCGCGGTGTGTGCGCGGCGATGCGAGAACTTCGCATGGGCGGTTCTCGGTCAGTTGGGGTACCAGGAGTATGAGGAGACCCCAGAATGGCTGACTCAGCGCATGCCGAGCGCTCTGATGCGGAGCTGCTCGACGCGGTGCGCGCAGGAGACACCTCCGCGTTCGCGGTGCTCTGGACGCGCCACAGCACCGCCGGCCGCGCGGCCGCACGGCATCTCGGCTCTGCGTCATCCGCCGACGACATCGTCTCTGAGGCGTACCTGCGCATTCTCGAGCTCGTGCGCAAGGGCCGCGGCCCGCAGGGCGCGTTCCGCCCCTACCTCTACCGCACGATCCAGTCGATCGCAGTCGATTCCTGGCGGAGCCCTGAGGATGCGAACGACGACCTCGACGGCGTTCCCGACCTCACCGAGGCCGGCCCGTGGGAGGACGGCGCGTTCGACCGCAATGCAGCGGCTCGGGCCTTCGCCACGCTGAACGAGCGCTGGCAGGCTGTGCTCTGGTACACCGAGGTCGAGGACATGCCGCCGCGCGATGTCGCGCGGATTCTCGGGCTCACGCCCAACGGTGTTTCCGCCCTCGCGAAGCGAGCTCGTGAAGCGCTCCGCTCGGCCTGGGTCGAGGCGCACGTCGACCGCGAGCTTCGCGACGCCGAGTGCCGATCGACGCTCGATCGGCTGCAGCGCTACCAGCGAGGCAAGCTGACTGCCGCGGCGAGCCGCGAGGTCAGGGCGCATCTGGACTCCTGCGCAACGTGCGCCGGCGTCGCAGCCGAATACACGGTGCTCAACCGGCAACTCGCGCTCGTACTCGTCGGAATCCTGCTCGGCGGCGGATCAGCATTCAGCTTCCTCGGGAACTTCGGCGCAGCGGCGCCCGCGACGGCGGCCGGATTCGCCGATGGGTCTGCCGGGTCGACCGGGTCGGCGGGGTCTGCAGGGTCTGCAGGGTCGGCAGGGTCGGCGGGGTCTGCAGGATCCGCTTCGGCGGGCACCGTAGTGAGCGGGGGCATTCTCGGCGGAGTGTCGGGCACGCTCCTGATCGCCGCAGCGACCGCCGCGGCCCTCGTCATCGGCGGTGGGGCGGTCCACCTGACGCGTTCCACCGAGGCGTCGAGCACGCCGGCGATCGCCGCTGAGGCACCCATCGACCCGGAAGCGGAGTCGGAGTCCGAGCCGCGTCAGCAGGAACCCGGGGCCGAGGAGGAACGGCACGTCGACGATGCAGAGGAGCCGATCCGGGAAACCGATGGCGGGGACGGAGGCGGTACGAGCGCCGCCGAGCCCGAGGCGGGCGTCGATGTGCCCATCGAGGAGGTCGGGGTGCCGAGCTCCGAGCCGGCTGTTCCGGTGAATGGCGCGAACGCGCAGCCGGATCCGCACCCCTCGCTCGACCCCGCCCCGCGCCCCGACCCGGCCCCTACTCCGCAACCCGAGCCGCAGCCGGAACCGGAGCCCCAGCCCGAACCGGAGCCCCAGCCCCAACCGGAGCCCCAGCCCCAACCGGAGCCCCAGCCCGAACCGGAGCCCCTGCCCGAACCGGAGCCCGAGCCCCAACCGGAGCCCGAGCCCGACCCGCTCGCCCCGACCCACGTGCGGTGGGCGCTCTGCCCCGGCAACACCGTGTACATCGAGGGCCGTTCGGAGATGCTCGGGGCGATGGTGGCCTCCCGTATCGTCTCGAACGGCGAAGCGCTTGAACAGGACGAGCGGATGCAGGTCATTCCTGGCCCCGGCGGCCTCGGCATCTGGTACACGAGCAATCCCATTCCCCTCCCCGA
The DNA here is from genome assembly GCF_037619215.1 of Leucobacter sp. USCH14. NCBI lineage: Bacteria > Bacillati > Actinomycetota > Actinomycetes > Micrococcales > Microbacteriaceae > Leucobacter > Leucobacter sp. USCH14. Next base: position 85,977 of record NZ_JAQPZP010000001.1, on the reverse strand, counting down.
CATGAACGCCGATGGGATGATCGAAGTCCAGCTCACCACGAGTGACGGGCAGGCCTCCGGATGGACTTCCATCGACCTCGGCGCCGCGAGCGAAGCTCCAGCTGGTCCGGGATGCCCTATTCCTTAGCTTGACCCGCCGGGCGGCCGAGCTGCGGGTCGATCCCCGTCACGATCCACGAAGATGTCAGCAGCAGGGTGCGGCAGATCAGGTTGAACCAGAGCAGCAGACCGGCGAATACCGCGAACGTCGCGAGCAGCGGGTTGCTCGTCGCTCCGCCGATGAGCAGCCCGGCGAGCGCTTTGAGTCCCAGCATGACGAGCGCCCCCAGACCGCAGCCGACGACGAGACGCCATCGGGGTACGCGCACTTCGGCGAGGTACCGGTGCATGGCGACGAGCAGCACGATGTCGAAGACGTACACCGCGGCGTACCGCAGCACGGTGCCCAGTGTGCCGACGAACCAGTTGGTCTCGCTCGCGCCGATCCACGAGAGGAACTGGTCGGCCAGATTGGAGCTCAGCACCGTGAGCGCTGCCGAGACGAGGATCGCGGCGAAGAAGATGATCGCGAGCACGAAGTCACGCAGTTTCAGCAGCACCGGGTTGCGGTAGAGACGCACGTCGAGACCGAAGATGATCCGGATCGACCGACGCGTGCCGGTGAACCAGTTCAGCGCGACCCACACGAGCACCAGCCCGGCGATGACGCTCGACCAGTCGAAGGCACGGGCGCTCATCAGCTCGTCGATCGAGACCGCACCGTCGGCACCGACGAGTCCGGGGATGAACAGATTGATCTGCGCAATCACGGAATCGAGCAGTTCCGGTCGGCCGCGCAGCACGATGCCGAAGATGCCGAAGCCGAGCCACAGCGCAGCGAACACTGCGAACAGGGCCTGGTAGCTCATCCCCCCGGAGAGCACGATCCCTCCGACGTCCGAGAAGTGCAGGTACGCACGAACGGGCCGCAGCTTCTGTGCCCACTGCCACCGCTGCTTGCCTCGCTCGACCACCTCGGAGACGAGCGTCGCCCCGGAATCCTCCGAGCGATCGGAGTGGTTCCGGGGCGACGTCATTCAGCTGTTGCGAGCGAGGATCGAGCCTCGAGGCGTGTTATGCGACCTTGCCGGTGCGGATCGCGGCCTTGACCTCGGCGATGGCCTTGGTGACCTGAATGCCGCGCGGGCAGGCGTCGGTGCAGTTGAAGGTGGTGCGGCAGCGCCACACGCCCTCGGTGTCGTTCAGGATGTCGAGTCGCACCTCGGCGTTGTCGTCACGCGAGTCGAAGATGAAGCGGTGCGCATTGACGATGGCGGCGGGGCCGAAGTACTGCCCGTCCGTCCAGAACACCGGGCAGCTCGTCGTGCACGCGGCGCAGAGGATGCACTTCGTGGTGTCGTCGAAGCGCTCGCGATCCTCGATCGTCTGCAGGCGCTCCTTGCCGCCCTCGGGAGCGGAGCCCGCGACGAGGAACGGCTGCACCTCGCGGTAGGCCGCGAAGAAGGGCTCCATGTCGACGATGAGGTCCTTCTCGAGGGGCAGCCCCTTGATGGCCTCGACGTAGATCGGCTTCGAGATGTCGAGGTCCTTGATCAGCGTCTTGCACGCGAGGCGGTTGCGGCCGTTGATGCGCATCGCATCCGACCCGCAGATGCCGTGCGCGCAGGAGCGGCGGAACGACAGGGTGCCGTCCTGATCCCACTTGATGCGGTGCAGGGCGTCGAGGATTCGATCCGTCGGGTACATCTCGACGTCGAAGTCCTCCCAGAACGCGTCGCGACCGGACTCGGGGTCGAATCGGCGGATCAGCAGAGTGACCGTGAAGGGCTTCGGCGCTTCCGGAGCCTCGGCGACGGGAGCTTCAGCAGTTGCAGTGCTCATGACCTAGTACTTCCTCTCCAGCGGCGGGTAGCGCAACTCGCCCTGCTCGTTCTTGGTGACGACGACCGGCTTCCAGTCGAGGCGAATGTGGTCCTCGGGGTCGGCCGAGTGCGGGTCCCCCGACAGGTACGCCATCGTGTGCTGCATGTAGTTCTCGTCGTCGCGCTTCGGGTAGTCGTCGCGCATGTGGCCGCCTCGGCTCTCCTTGCGGTTGCGCGCCGTGTAGGTGAGCACCTCCGCGAGGTCGAGGAGGAAGCCGAGTTCGATCGCCTCGAGCAGGTCGGTGTTGTACCGCTTGCCGCGATCCTGCACGCCGACATTGAGGTACCGCTGGCGCAGACCGTGAATCACGCCGAGCACCTCGGTGAGCGACTCCTCGGTGCGGAACACCTGGGCGCCGCGGTCCATGGCCTCCTGCAGTTCGCGGCGGAGATCCGCGACGCGCTCAGTGCCGGTCCCGCTCCGGAACCCCTCCACCATCTCGCGCACCATCTTGGCCGGATCTTCGGGAAGCGGGACGAACTCGGCACGGTTCGCATAATCGGCCGCGTTGTTGCCCGAGCGCTTGCCGAACACGTTGATGTCGAGCAGCGAGTTGGTGCCGAGTCGGTTCGAGCCGTGCACCGAGACGCAGGCGCACTCGCCGGCGGCGTACAGGCCGGGAACGACCGTCGTGTTGTCGGAGAGGACCTCGGCGTCGTTGTTGGTCGGAATACCGCCCATGGCGTAGTGCGCGGTCGGGAAGACGGGCACCGGTTCGGTCACGGGGTCGACGCCCAGGTAGGTGCGCGCGAACTCCGTGATGTCGGGGAGCTTCGTCTCGAGCACCTCTGCACCGAGGTGGGTGCAGTCGAGGTACACGTAGTCCTTGTGCGGGCCGGCGCCGCGGCCGTCGAGCACTTCCTGCACCATCGACCGCGCCACGATGTCGCGCGGTGCGAGGTCCTTGATGGTGGGCGCGTAGCGCTCCATGAATCGTTCACCCGAGGCGTTGCGCAGGATCGCGCCTTCGCCGCGGGCACCCTCGGTGAGCAGGATCCCGAGGCCGGCGAGGCCCGTCGGGTGGAACTGGTAGAACTCCATGTCCTCGAGCGGCAGCCCCTGTCGCCACACGATTCCGACGCCGTCACCGGTCAGCGTGTGCGCGTTGGAGGTGGTCTTGAAGATCTTGCCGAAGCCGCCGGTGGCGAACACGATCGACTTCGCCTGGAAGACGTGGAGATCGCCGGTCGAGAGCTCGTACGCGACGACGCCCGAGGGCTTGCGCACCCCGTCGACCTCGGTCATCACGAGGTCGAGCACGTAGTACTCGTTGAAGAAGTTCACCCCGAGCTTCACGCAGTTCTGGAAGAGCGTCTGCAGGATCATGTGGCCCGTGCGGTCGGCCGCGTAGCAGGCGCGGCGCACCGCGGCCTTGCCGTGGTCGCGCGTGTGGCCGCCGAAGCGGCGCTGGTCGATCTTGCCCTCGGCAGTGCGGTTGAACGGAAGGCCCATGTTCTCGAGGTCGATGACCGCGTCGATGGCTTCCCGTGCCAGAATCTCAGCCGCGTCCTGGTCGACGAGGTAGTCGCCGCCCTTGACCGTGTCGAAGGTGTGCCACTCCCAGTTGTCCTCCTCGACGTTCGCGAGCGCCGCGGCCATTCCACCCTGCGCTGCTCCCGTGTGGGAGCGCGTCGGGTAGAGCTTCGTGATCACGGCGGTCTTGGCCTTGGGGCCCGCCTCGATCGCGGCTCGCATGCCCGCGCCACCGGCGCCGACGATGACGACGTCGAACTGATGATAGGTGACGCCGTCCTTGACGGTGACGTCTTCGCCCTGGTGGGTGTCTGTGGTCACGTGAATCCTATTCTTCGTTTCGAAATCCGTTGCAGCGCGCGGGGGTTACGGCGTCGGGCAGAACGACGCGACGAGCGCCGGGTCTGCGCCCGCGGGGCACGGGTCGAGCGTGTAGATCACGATGGTGCCGAGCAGGATGAGCAGTGCGGCCGACAGGAACAGCGCGACCTTGAACCCCTTCGCGAGGCGCGGGCGTACGACGTAATCGTTCACGATGGTGCGCATGCCGTTCGCGCCGTGGATGAGCGCCAGCCAGAGGAGCAGCGTGTCCCACACCTTCCAGAACGGCTGCGAGAGCTTGCCTCCGACGAAGCCGAAGTCGATGGCGTGCACGCCATCGCCGATCATGAGGTTCGAGAAGAGGTGGCCGAATACGAGCACGACGAGCAGAACGCCCGAAACGCGCATGTAGATCCAGCCCCACTTCTCCCAGTTGGTGCGCTTCTTCGCCGGCGTCTTGGCGCGCGGAGCGTCAATCGTCAAAGACATGTCTGTTCTCCTCGCGCTCAGTGTCCGAATACATTCATCAGGTGGCGGGGCAGGAAGCCCGCCATCGTGACCGCCCAGAGCCCCATGACGACCCAGAACATGGTGCGCTGGTACTTGGCGCCCTTGCTCCAGTAGTCGACGAGGATGATGCGAATGCCGTTGTACGCGTGGAAGACGATCGCTGCGACGAGCACGGCTTCGCCGAGTCCCATCACCGGCGTCTTGTACGTGCTCATGACGGCGTTGTACGCCTCCGGGCTGACTCGCACGAGGGCGGTGTCGAGCACGTGCACGAGCAGGAAGAAGAAGATGGAGACACCCGTGATGCGGTGCAGCACCCAGGACCACATTCCCTCGTTACCGCGGTAGAGGGTGCCACCGGGGCGAACCTTCTTCCTCGCCACGGGTGCGGCTGCTGCCGTTTGGGCTGACACAGGCTTCCTCCTTCGTCGGGCTTCGCCGAGTCGCACTCGGCGGCTGACATAGCCATCTCGCCACGCGCGGGTATCCCCGACACAAAGCATGGCTGAGAATCCACTGCGGAACCATTATGACACCTTTCGCGAGCGCTCCCGTACGGGCAGAACGACGGCGACGGTGCGGGTTTCATCAGATGATCGAGGGCCCGGGTGGGGCCGCGCACTAGGCTGAACGCATGACCGAGAGCCCAGCGCCCGCCCCAGCCATCGAACGTCTCACGTGCGTGATTCCCGCGGGCGGCGTAGGGTCTCGGCTCTGGCCGCTCTCGCGGGCCAACGCCCCGAAGTTCCTCCTCGATCTCACCGGATCGGGCGACTCGCTGCTCCGAGCGACGTGGGACCGACTCGCCCCGCTCGTGCCGGCCGAGCGCACCATGGTGGTGACCGGCATCTCGCATCGCGACTCGGTGGCCGAGCAGCTTCCCGACCTCCTCGCCGAGAACCTCGTGACGGAGAGTGAGCCGAAGGATTCGTCGGCGGCGATCGGTCTCGCCGCCGCAATCCTGGAGCTGCGCGATCCCGACGCGATCCTCGGTTCGTTCGCAGCGGATCATGTGATTCGCGGCGATGTGCTCTTCCAGCGCGCGGTGACCACCGCGGTGCAGGCGGCGGATCAGGGGTACATCGCGACGATCGGCATTCACCCGTCGCACGCCGCGACCGGCTTCGGCTACATCTCGACCGGAGACGCGCGCCGCGACCTCGCGCCGTTCGACGTGTACGACGTGACCGAGTTCGTCGAGAAGCCTGATGCCGCTCAGGCCGAGCGCTACCTCGCGGACGGCGGCTACCTCTGGAACGCGGGCATGTTCATCGCACGAGCCACCGTGCTGCTCGATCAGATGGCGCTGCAGCAGCCCGCCCTGGTGGCGTCGTTGCGGCAGATCGCCGCGGCCTGGGACACCGAGCGCGGCGCCGATGTGCGCGAGCGCCTGTGGCCGACGCTTCCGAAGATCGCGATCGATTACACCGTGGCGGAGCCGGCCGCGGCGGCGGGCAAGATGGTCTGCGTCGCCGCGCACTTCGAGTGGGACGACGTGGGAGATTTCGCGTCTGTGGCGAACCTGCTGACCCGAGGCCGGGGCAGCGACCTCGCTGTGCTCGGCGACGGTGCGCAGGTGCTCTCCGACGCATCGAGCGGCATCGTGGTCTCCGAGAGCAGCCGCCTCGTCGCGCTCGTCGGGGTCGAGGACGTCGTCGTCGTGGATACAGCCGATGTGCTGCTCGTGACGTCGAAGAGTCGGGCGCAGGACGTGAAGAACCTCGTCAGCCGCATGAAGGTGACGGGCGGGGGGCACCTGCTCTGAACGGCGGCGCCCGTGGCGCCTCCTCCTACGGCGCCGCGACCAGCGAGAACGGATAGCGCTGGGACGACAGCACGCGCACGTCCCCATCGGAGTGCTCGAGGCCGGCGAGCCCGCCCTCCGGGTCGGCCCCGGGGTACCGATCGCCGGTTTCGAAACCGGGGTCGTTCGACAGGACCACCCGGCCGTTCGCGTTCACGAGCGTGGCGCCCGGGTGCCCGTCGAAGACCGGTACCAGGGCGTCCTCCAACGACGACACGAGTACGTCGGCGCACACGACGCCCCAGAAATCCCCTCCCACGAGCAGCGGAACGGCCGAGGTGATGGTCACCTCGTTCGAGCAGAGGTAATCCACGAACGGCCCCGCGACATGCCGGTCACCCGTCGCCTCGGGTACGCGATACCACTCGAGCCGCATGAGGTCGATGGCCGCCTGCCCCGGCCCGAAGGTGGATGATGCGAGCAAGGCGCGCTCGGGTCCCTGCCACCAGGCGAGCGGGTTCCCCTCGTTCACCAGCTCTTCACTGGCGCAGAATCCGGCCCCGTAGAGCGGGCGCCCCTCGGTGTCGAGCACCTCGTACGCTCCGGGCTTCACGATCGCAGCGAGGTGACCACCGGTCAGCGTGCCGCCTTCGTGCTCGCGGCGCAGCGCCGAGGCGAGCGTCGGCACCCAGCGATCGAGGGGGGCGAACACCCCGTCGAAGAAGTCATCGACGTGGCGCAGGGCCTCGTGGAGCGGGGCATCTGCGGGTTCAGGCGCGACGGTCACAGCACTCTCTTCCTCTTCTTCGAGGTCGCCGGAGAGTCACCCCTCCCGACGACGCGATTCCAGTGTGCCACGAAGATCGGCGTCGCGCGGTGCGGTGATCAATTCGCTGCGCAGGCTGACCAGCCAGCGCGTCGACGCCCGAACGGATTCGCGGACGGCGGATCGCGCGGCGTCGACATCACGAGCTCGTGTGGCGCGGATCTGCGCCATGAGCGCCTGCTGCGTCGCCATGCGGGCCCGTGCGTCCAGGTCCTGCAGCGCGAGCAGCGGCGTGAACTCCGTCTGCACGCGCACGTGCTCCTTCGTGAGCCGCACCGACTGACTCAGTGCTGCGAGTTCCAACTGGATCTCCGTGACACGTCGACGCCAGGCGGCCCGATCGAGATCGCGCGCCCGTTCGATGACCGACGCCACGATGTCGATCTCTCCCGGTGTTGCGCGCTGGCACGCGTACTCCGCGCAGGCGCAGCAGATCGCCTCGTAGTGCACGCCGAGGTCGGCGAGTGCGACGCGCGGCATCGCCCGCAGCGCCCGCGCGTTGACCTCCTCGACCGAGCCGTGACTCGAACGCACGAAGCTCCCCCCGTTGCGACCGCGTCTGGTCTCGATGAGACCGCGATGCCGCAGTCCCCCGAGCGCCTCGCGCACGGTCACGACGGCCACCCCGAGCAACGACGAGAGCTCCGTCTCGCTCGGCAGCCGCTCCCCCTCGGTGAACGCTCCCACCGAGATCGCCTGGACGATCCTCGATTCGACGAGTTCGATGCGCCCTTCATCGCCGATGGGAGCGAGCGCGGCGGTGCGAAGACGACTCGGGGGCGCGATCGGCATCTGTGCGCTCACCGTCATCCTCCGATTCTCACCAACGTACCGAGTGTGTCACGACTGAACTGAGTTTTTGCCGCCACCGCCGCGTGATCAAACCGTGACCATTCGATTCTCCGGAGTTCTTAAACCTATAAACCCATATGTTATGGTTCTTCCATCGGGCCGACAACGACGTTGAGGAGCATCCGCATGACACACCCCACCCCCACCCCGGTAGAGCAGGGGGAGATCGCCGTCTCGGTGAGAGGCGTTCGTAAGCAGTTCGGCGACCTCGTCGCCGTCAACGACCTCGACATCGAGATCGGCGCGGGCGAGTTTTTCTCGATGCTCGGTCCGTCGGGTTCGGGAAAGACGACCGTGCTGCGCATGATCGCCGGATTCGAGGAGCCCACCGAAGGCTCGATCCTGCTGCACGGCGTCGACGTGACGAAATCGGCACCGTTCGACCGCGATGTCAACACGGTGTTCCAGGATTACGCCCTCTTCCCGCATCTCACGATCGCGGAGAACGTCGCCTACGGTCTCAAAGTACGCGGGGTCTCCGCGGCCGAGCGCCGTCGGCTCGTCGCCGAGGCGCTCGAACAGGTGCAGCTCGCACATGTCGCCGAACGCTCCCCCGCCCAGCTCTCGGGCGGTCAACGTCAGCGCATCGCGCTCGCGCGGGCGCTGATCCTGCGACCGAAGGTGCTCCTCCTCGATGAGCCGCTGGGCGCACTCGACAAGCAGCTCCGCGAGCAGATGCAGTTCGAGCTCAAGCAGATTCAGCGGGACGTGGGCATCACATTCGTGTTCGTCACGCACGATCAGGAGGAAGCGCTCACGCTGTCGGATCGCGTCGCCGTGTTCAACAACGGCAAGATCGAGCAGGTCGGCAGCCCGCGCGAGGTCTACGAATTCCCGCGCACCGAGTTCGTCGCCAGGTTCCTCGGGGTCACGAACCTGCTCACCGACGCGACCGCGCAGCGCATCCTCGGCGCCGGTGCTCCGCACAGCGTGCGACCGGAACGCGTGCGGCTCGTCGACCCGACCTCACCGCTCGACCCCGCCGACATCGCACTCGCAGGCACGATTGTGGAGACCGTCTACGCCGGCGCGCACACGCGCTACCTGGTCGAGACCGACGGCGGCACTCGCTTCATCTCCGAGACGCAGAACACGCATACCCCGCGCACCAGTCCGAGCATCTCGCGCGGCGACGCCGTGAGCCTCCGCTTCGCCCGTGATCACGCGGTCGGAGTGCCCGGCGCATAGCCCGGGCCCCGCCACACCGAACCACCGAACCACCCGCACCACCCAATCGCCTACGAAGGAGTAACGATGCACAAGAAACTCGCCATCCCCGCGGCGCTCGTCGCAGCTGCCGGGCTCGCCCTCTCGGGGTGCTCGAGCACCGGCGGCGAAACCGCGCCGGGAGAGATCTCGATCGACGTCCCCGACCTTCCCGCAGTCGAGTCGCTCGGCGACATGGAGTCCGAGGTCAATATCGTCGCCTGGTCGGGCTTCGTCGAACCCGCGTGGGCCGATCAGTTCACAGCGGATACCGGATGCAAGGTCAATCGCAAGGTCGCCGCGACGAGCGACGAGATGGTGCAGCTGATGCGCACCGGCGAGTACGACCTCGTCTCCGCCTCCGGCGACGCGAGCCTGCGACTCATCGTCGACGGCAACGTCCAGCCGCTCAACACCGAGCTGATCCCGAACTTCGGCGACGACATCGTCGAAGGCATGAAGGGTCAGCTGTACGACACCCTGAACGGCAACGTCTACGGCATCCCGATCGGCCGGGGCGCGAACATCCTCGAGTACAACTCCGAGGTCGTCACCGAAGAGCCGACGAGTTGGGATGTCGTGTGGGAGGAGGACAGCCCGTACGCAGGCAACATCGCAGCCTACGACAGCCCCATCTACATCGCCGACGCGGCGATCTACCTCATGGCGACCCAGCCCGATCTCGGCATCGAGAACCCGTACGCCCTCGATGAGGAACAGCTGGCGGCGGCGGTCGAGCTGCTGCAGCAGCAGAACGGAATGGTCTCCGAGTACTGGTCGCCCGCCACCAACGTCACCTCATTCACCGGCGGCAACTCGGTGGTGGGCACGTCCTGGGAGGTGCTGCGCAAGGCGACGCAGGACGAGAAGTTCAAGAGCGTGCTGCCGGAGGAGGGCTCGACCGGATGGTCGGACGCGTGGATGCTCGCGGCCGAATCCGAGCACCCGAACTGCGCCTACGCCTGGATGGACTACACGAGCAGCCCCGAGGTCAACGGCCAGATCGCGATGAACTTCGGCATGGCGCCCGCCAACGCCGCATTCTGCGAGACCAGCGACGAGGCCCGAGAGCACTGCGACTACTACAACGCGACCGATGAGGAGTACTTCGAGCAGGTGTGGTTCTGGACCACCCCCATCGACCAGTGCCTCGACGGCCGCACCGACGTGCAGTGCACCAACTACCAGGACTGGACCAGCGCCTGGGCCACTGTGAAGGGCTGAACGCCCGCCGTCGGGTGGCCGGGTCCCACCACCCGGTCACCCGACCCCACTCCCTCGAACCACCACGATCCGTCAGTGAGGAACCATCGTGTCGAACCAGCCGACCCTAGAGCGCCGCACCAAACCGGTCTCGACCGCGCTCTACCGCCACCCGCGCGGCCGCCTCGCGTCGCTCCTGACGCTGCCGATGGCGTGGTTGCTCGGCGTCTACATCCTGTCGCTCGTGCTGCTGCTGCTCACCGCCTTCTGGACGACCGATCCGTTCACCTCGCGCGTCAAACCCGGCTTCACATTCGAGAACTTCGAGCAGCTCGTGACGGTCCCCGCCTACCTCGCGACCGCGCTGCGCACGCTCGGCATCGCCCTCGCCGTCACCGCGATCTGCGCGGCCGTGGCGATTCCCCTGGCAGTATTCATGGCCAAAGTCGCCGGGCCGCGACTCCGTGCGGTGCTCGCGGTGCTCGTCACGCTGCCGCTCTGGGCGGGCTATCTCGTCAAGATCATCGCGATGCGCCTCGTCTGGACGGATGAGGGCTTCTTCAACTGGGCGCTCTCCCCGTTCGGGATCACCGGCCCGGGTTTCGGCACGCTCACCGTCATCCTGACGCTCGTCTACCTCTGGTTCCCCTACATGGCGATTCCGGTGTACGCCGCCGTATCGCAGATCCCGACGAACCTCTTCGATGCCTCGTCCGACCTCGGCGCGAGCGGAGCTCGCACGATCCGCACCGTCGTCGCGCCCCTGCTGCTGCCGGCGCTGATCGCCGGGTCGATCTTCACCTTCTCGCTCAGCCTGGGGGATTACATCGCCGCCATGTACGTCGGCGGGTCGACGCAGATGATCGGCAGCATCATCGCGCAGAACATCAACCTGAATCCGCCGCTCGCGGCCGCATTCTCCTTCGTGCCGATCGTGCTCGTCATCATCTACCTCAGCGCCGTGCGCCGCACCGGTGCCCTCGACAACCTCTGATCCGAGATCCGCAGGAGACCGCCATGCTACGTCTGAACCGCACCACGCGCGTCGCGCTCGCCATCATCACGGTGATCGCGCTCGGATTCATGTACATCCCGCTGTTCGTCATCGTGATGAACTCGTTCAACTCGGGCCGCGTCTCGGGCTGGCCGATCCCCGGCTTCTCCCTGGAGTGGTGGGGCAAGGCGCTCACGAACCCGGCCGTGCACGCCGCACTCCTGAACTCCGTGATCGTCGCGTCCGTCGCGACGGCGTTCGCCCTGCTGCTCGGCACCCTCGCCGCCTTCGCGCTGCAGCGCTTCCGGTTCTTCGGCAAGCAGACCGTCAACCTGCTCATCGTGCTGCCGATCACGCTCCCCGGCATCGTCACCGGTGTCGCGCTCTCGAACACGTACTTCCAGGTGCTGAAGCCGATGGGCATCAATGTCGGCTACTGGGGCATGATCATCGCCCACGCCACCTTCTGCGTGGTCATGGTGTTCAACAACGTGATCGCCCGGTTGCGACGGATGCACCCGAATCTCGACGAGGCGTCGATGGATCTCGGCGCCGGCATCGGCCAGACGTTCCGTCTCGTGACCTTCCCCCAGTTCCGCAGCGCGTTCATCGCCGGCGGGCTGCTCGCCTTCGCGCTGTCCTTCGACGAGATCGTCGTGACGATCTTCACCGCGCCCCCCGGAGTCGAGACGCTCCCGCTTTGGATCATGAACCAGATGGCTCGCCCCAACGAGGTGAATCAGGTGAACGTCGTGGCAACCGTGATGATCCTGCTCTCGCTGATCCCGGTGTACATCTCGCAGAAGGTGTCGGCGGTCACCGACGCGAAGTAGGCGCTGGCGGATGCCCCGCCTGACCCTACAGGCGGTCGCGGTGCGTGTCGCGCAGCTCCTCCACCGCACGTTCGAGCGCCGGGTCGTCGCCGCGGGCGAGCGCCGCGTACTGCAGCACGAGGCCGTCCTCGGTCGGAACAGCCTTCACCCACATGCGTCGGCGCGCGACGAACAACGACCACACCAGTCCGCCGAGCGCGAGCAGCGCGAAGACGAGCACGAAGGTCTGCGCCGGGTTGCGCATCACGTCGAACGACGCGTATCGCGGTACGTCGTCGAGCGTGATCGTCCCCATCCCGTTCGGCAGTTCGGCCGTCTCGCCCGGAACCAGCTCGATCGACTCGGTATCGACGGCGCGACCCGTGAGCTGCTCCATCTTCGAGGTGTCGAGCGAGTACACCGAGCGCGGCACGCCGTCATCGATGCCGAGGTCGCCGACGAAGACGTCGAGCGTGAGCACCGGGTTCTCGAGGTCGGGGTAGTTGGAGGTGTAGGCACCCGTATCGAGATCGGCCTTGGTCGGGTAGAAGAAGCCGCGCAGCCCGACCTGCACCTGTTCGCCCTCGCTGTCCGTGACGCCGTACGGCACCTTCACGACGCCGAGCGAGGTCATGGTCATGTTGTCCTGCGGAATGAACGGCATCGCCTCGCTGTAGACGACGGTCCCCTCCGCGTTCTCGACGGTGATGCGGGGCGCGTATCCGTTCGCGATCAGGTAGATCGGCGAGCCGTGCACGCGCAACGGATGGTTCACCTGGATCGTCTCATCGCTGACGGTGCCGTCTTCGGGATCGATCAGTTCGAGATTCGCCGTGTAATCGCGCACCTGCCCGATCGCGGCCGTATTGCCGTCGTCGGGAGTGACGTAGGTGACGTCGAGCGACTCGAGCTTCAGCCCGAACGGATCGAGGCTCGTGGAGTCGAACGCGCGCCCCGTGTTCACCGTGTCGTAGTCGATGAGCTGGTTCACCATCGTCTCGCCCTCGACGAGCACCTTCTGCCCGTTGAACGTGAAGACGCCGCCGACGCCCACGCTGATGAGTACGCCCAGCAGCGAGATGTGGAAGAGCAGGTTGCCGGTCTCGCGCAGATACCCGCGCTCAGCCGAAACCGATACGGTCTCCACGCCGCGGCGGGACACCCGCTGGATCTCCGTGCGATACCGCAGCTTCTTCAGGACGCGAGCGGCCTCCTCGACGGCGCGCTCGGCGAAGGCCGCGCGATCCTCGTCGCTCGCCTCGGGGTTCCTCAGCCGCACCTCCGAGAAGCCGGCCATGCGCTCGAGACGCGCCGGAGTCCGCGGCGGGCGGCCGCGCCACGCCTTCCAGTGGTGCGCGATGCGCGGGATCACGCACCCGATCAGCGAGATGAACAGCAGCAGATAGATCGCGGAGAACCAGACGGAGCCGTAGACGTCGAACGCCTGGATCGGGAACGCATCGAGGATGGGGAAGAGCGTCGGATGATCGGCCTCGTACTGGACCACGCCGTTCGGATCCGCGCTGCGCTGCGGAACGAGGGACCCGGGGATCGCCGCGACCGCGAGCAGCAGCAGCAGCACGAGCGCGACGCGCATGCTCGTGAGCTGACGCCAGAACCAGCGCAGCCAGCCGGCCAGACCGAGCTCCGGCGATTCCGCACGGACCGCGCCGCCCGCGCCGGTTCCATCATCGTAATCAGAGGGGCGTGACATAACCGCCGATCACCGCCTGCAGTGCATACATCATCTTGCTCCAGAGACCGGTCACCATCAGGAGACCGATGAGGATCAGCAGCCCGCCGCCGATCAGGTTCACGACACGGATATGCCGTTTGAAGAAGGTCATCGTCTGCGTCATCCATCCGAAGCCGAACGCGGCGAGGATGAACGGGAGGCCGAGCCCGAGGCAGTACGCGAGCGCCAGTACCACGGCCCGTGGCAGTGATCCAGCTTGCGCGCTGAGCGTCATCACGACGCCCAAGGTCGGCCCCATGCAGGGCGCCCAGCCGATCGCGAACACAATCCCGAGCAGTGGAGCACCCGCGAGCCCGACGGTCGGTTTGAACTTCAACCGGGTCGTCCGTTGCAGCTTCGTAAAGGCACCCATGAAGATGAGGCCCATCAGGATGATCACGAGACCCATGATGCGCAGGATGAGGTCCTGCCACTCCCAGAGCCAGACCCCGAGTCCGCCGACCAGAATATTCAGCAGAAGAAATACGACAGTGAACCCTGCGATGAACAGCACGGATCCGAGGAGCATCCGACTTCGTTCGCCCCTTGCAGCCTGTCGGGGACTGGCCCCCGCACTGCTCGATCGGCCTGCGATTCCGCCGACGTACGCGAGGTACCCCGGCACGAGCGGCAGCACGCACGGGGAGAGGAAGGAGAGGAGCCCTGCGGCGAGCGCGATGAGCGAGGCGACGAGCAGTTGCCCGTCCGCGACGATGTCTGTTAGCTCCACCGCTACTGCTCGCCGGCGGGAGCGCTCGATTCGGCCAGCGTCTCGTCGATGAGCGTGTCGAGCTGGGAGGCGCTCGCGAGCTGCCCGAGCACGCGGTGCGCGACGCGCCCCTCGCGATCCAGCACCAGCGTCGTCGGAACCGCATTCAGGGGCACCTGGCCCGCGAAGGCGCGCTGCACCGCCCGGCCGCCGGCGTTATCCATGATCGAGGGGTACTCGATGTCGAACTCCTGCGAGAACTGCTGCGCCTGCGCGACCTGGTCGCGCGTGTTGACGCCCACGAACTGCACGCCCTGACCCGAGTACTCGTCGTAGGCCGCGACGAGATCCGGCGCCTCGACCCGGCACGGTGCGCACCCGGCGTACCAGAAGTTCACGACCGTCACGTCCCCCGCGGTGTCCTCCGACCCGAAGGTGGCGCCGCTCTCGTCGACCCCGGAGAACTCGACCGGCTCGGTGCGATCCGCCACCGGGATGCTCAACGAGGTGCCGTCGCCCGAGACGTAACCCTTGTCGCTCCCCTCCTGGTACTGCGACGCGAGGTCTGCGCCTTCGCCGCTGCACCCGGCCAGCAGGAGCGCCGCCGCGAGTGAGAGGGCAATGGAGGGTGCGGTGCGTCGCAGGCTCATACGGCTCCTACATCTACGGCGTCGTCGGTCAGGCCGGCGGCGGGAGTACGGTAGTCGACCTCGAACCAGCGCTCGCCGCGCCGCTCGAAGGTCGTGATGCTCGAGAGCTCGCAGCGTCGCGATGAGGGATTGTGGAACAGGGGCTTCCCGGTGATGTCGAGGTGCGCCATCCAGATGGGGGACTGATGCGACACCATCACGATGTCTCCGTCGCGAGTCGAGTCCCAGGCGTCGTTCATGGCCGAACGCACCCGATCGGCGATCTGGCGATACGGTTCGCCCCAGCTCGGGCGGAACGGATTCCAGTAGCGGTGCCAGTACCGCGGCTTCGAGAATGCACCGCCGGCGCCCGAGCTGACCAGGCCCTCGAAGGAATTGGTCGGCTCGATGATGCGCTCTTCCGTCGCGATCTCGAGGCTGAGCGCACTCGCGATGGGGCGCGCCGACTGCTGCGCCCGTTCGAGCGGGGACGCGAGGAGCTTGGTGACGCAGCGATCGCTGCCCGCGAGTTCGAGCGCGGCGGCCTCGGCCATCTGGTGCCCGCGCTCAGACAGGCGGAATCCCGGAAGGCGCCCGTAGAGCACGCGATCCGGATTGTGCACCTCGCCATGGCGCACCAGATGCAGCAGTTTGTCGCTCACCCCTCCATTGTACGGAGGGGGTGTCTGGGAGTTCGGGGCCGCATCCGCCGTGCAGCACGATGCACCGCGACAGCTAGACTGTCGGGGTGACTGAGCGTGTATTGATCAAGGACCTGGCCGCCCGCGAAGACGGCACTGTGCGAGTCTCCGGATGGGTGGAGAAGGTACGCGACCAGCGGTACGTGCAGTTCGTCGTGCTGCGCGACGAGTCGGGTGCGGTGCAGCTCGTCAACGGCGGCGTGCTGCGCGAGCCGGATCCGGAGAACCCGCGCTCGGACGTGCTCGTGCCCCGCACCACCACGATCTCCGAGCTGACGCAGGGGTCGTTCGTCACCGTCACGGGTGAACTGCAGCACAACGAGCGCGTGAAGCTCGGCGGCGTCGAGGTGCAGATCGACGAGATCGAGGTCGTCGCAGCGTCGCTCCCCGACAACCCGGTCGCCGGCGACTCCAACATCGATGTGCGCCTCGACTGGCGCTTCCTCGACCTGCGCCGCCCCGAGCAGAATCTCGTGTTCCGGGTGCAGACCGCGTTCCTGCACGCGCTGCGCCAGGTGTGGGTGGATCGCGGCTTCATCGAGATCCAGACCCCGAAGCTCATGGCGAGCGCCTCCGAGTCGCGCGCCGAGCTCTTCGAGGTCGAGTACTTCGAGGGCAAGGCGTTTCTCGCCCAGAGCCCCCAGTTCTTCAAGCAGATGGCTCAGGCTGCGGGCTTCGGCGGCATCTTCGAGGTCGGCCCCGCCTTCCGCGCCGACCACTCGTTCACGTCGCGTCACGCCACCGAGTTCACGTCGATCGACACCGAGCTGAGCTGGATCGACTCCCCCGAAGACGTCATGGAGCTGCACGAGGAGCTGCTCGTCGCCGGGCTCACCGCCGTCAAGGAGCAGCTGGGCGCCGAGATCGAGAAGCTCTTCGGCGTCGAGATCGAGGTGCCGTCGCGCCCGTTCCCGCGCATCCCGCTCGCCGAGGCGAAGGAGATCGTCAAGGCCGAGGGCTACGAGGTGCCCCGCGCCGACGCCGACATGGACCCGGAGGGCGAGCGCCGCATCGCCGCGCACGTGAAGCAGAAGTACGGGCACGACTTCGTGTTCCTCACCGACTACGACGCGTCGATCCGCCCGTTCTACCACATGCGCAACGCGGAGAATCCGCAGCTCACGCAGAGCTACGACCTGATCTACCGGGGCACCGAGATCTCGACCGGTGCGCAGCGCGAGCACCGCATCGACGTGCTCGAGGCGCAGGCCGTCGAGAAGGGCATGGACCCGAAGGAGCTCGGGTTCTACCTCGACTTCTTCCGCTACGGCGTGCCGCCGCACGGCGGCTTCGGCATGGGGCTCAACCGCGTGCTCATGCTGATGCTGCAGCAGTCGTCGATCCGCGAGGTCACCTACCTCTTCCGCGGGCCGAACCGCCTGCTGCCGTAGGCACGGCCGCGCACCTCGACGGCGCCCTCCGCTTCGGCGGACGGGCGCCGTCTGCGCTCAACTTGCTCGCGAACTGTTCGTGCAACTCGTAGCCAAGCCGAGGAGTGCGATCGTCGCGTCCGCTGTCAGCCAGCTCGAGGTCCACCCCTCCGCGTTGACGAACCGGATCCCGACCGTCACACTGCCACCGAGCAGTCCACTCAACAGCCCGCCTTGCACGCCCGTCGTGTACCCGTTCGGAGTGCCGGTGGTGGTCACCATCGCGAGTTCTGCGCTGGTGGCAGGCCGCATCGCCCCATTGACCAGCCTTCCGTACTGTACGTTCGCAACGGTCATACCAGTCGCCTCTGCAGGTACACGCCAGTACATCGTTACTCGCGGCCCCAAACCGAGAATCGCGGACTCGGTGAGACACTGCGCAGTCGCTACTGGTCGTGCGAGGTTCGCCGTGAACGTCGCACGCCCGGAATCCCCGTCCGCCCAGCGCGCCTCGGTCTCCTGCGGCGGCTGCAGCAGCCCGGCCGCGATGACCCCGAGCGCGATCGTTCCGGCGGCGAGGCGGGTGCGGAGCCGGGTGCGATCGGCCGTTCCCTCTCGATCGCGGCGCCGGATCACACGGCGGTTCACGGCTCGCCCGCCGTCCGTCGCCGACGCGCGAGCGAGGCGACCCCAGCGGCCGACAACCCTGCAGCGACCGCGACGAGGCCGAGCGCCCACGCCGGCTCGGCACCGGTGGTCGGCAGCGGCGCAACCTCTCGCGGACCCGTCGAGACCGCATCACTGCCTCCGCTCGCATGCACGGTAAGTGCGACCATTCCCGCGGCCGGCTCGGGAATCATGGCCGTCACCATCAGCCAGCGCTCCTCTGCAGCGCGCATCGCGGTCAACGGCGTCGCCGGCGCTCCGATGTCGACGCGCTCCCAGCCCTCGAGCACGTCCTCCTCACCGGGGCAGACACCGCGATCCCAGGCGACGTTGCAGCTGCGGACCTGGAGGTTCAGCCCGAGGTCGCGCGATCCGGCCGCCTCGAGGGACACTTCGACGACTCCGGGGTCGGGCGCATCGACGCGCACTCCCACCTGCCAGGCGACCGGTTCGCCCGGAAGCAGGGTGCGCATCGCATCGGCGTCTTTGATCGAGGTGAGGGTGATGTGCTCGCCCTCGATCACGACCGGGTCATCCGGTGCGCGAACCATCGCTTCCGCTCCTGCCGGCGTCAGCAGGGACCCGGCGAGACCGATCGCGAGCGCAGTCACGGCGAGCACTGGTGCGCCCGTGCGATCCTCAGCCCGAGACACTCGCGATTCGCGCTCGTCTCCGGCACCGGCACCGGCACCGTGAGCTCCGCGGCGAGGCGCGCGCGGGCCCTTCCGCTGTCGCGGCCAGAACGCCCACGTCACCAGTACCGATGCCGAGAGCGTCAGCGCGCCGAGTACCCACGGGTTCGAGAACCACACCACGACCTTCGCGAGGTGCGGCACCGACAGCATGACGATGCGGGCCTCGGTGACGGTGTAGGGCAGCGGATCCTCGGCGTCGTTCGCGTCTCCGCGCATCGTGATCGTGCGGCTCTCGCCCTCGCCGTCGACGGACGTGACCCGGTGCGTCACGGGCAGCTCTCCGGGACGGTCCACGGTGAGCACATCGCCGACCTCGATCTGAGACGCCGGTATCTCGCGCACGACCGCGACCGACCCCGCGGGGATCGTCGGCGACATCGACCCGGTCTTGAACATGATCAACGAGATGCTGAAGAACGCCGACAGCACCACGAGCAGGATGCACACGAGGCCGCCGAGCGCCGCCATATTCAGCAGGGCGTTGCCGACCGCCCGACCTGTGCTCCCCCGCCCCATCGCTCCCCCGTTCACCCTCTGCCGTGACGCTCCGTCGTCACCCTGCGTCGTCACCCTGCGTCGCCCCGCCCGGTCATGAGGTCGACGTGCCGGTCACCGTCCACGTCGCGGTCGTGTTCATCCCCTGCGCAGCGTTCGAAGTGCCGGCCGGCAGGGTCACCGCGAAGCAGTAGGCGACCGGCGACGCCCCGCCTGCTGCGAGCGGGACCGAGCCGGCCCCCGGCACCGTGAGCGCGCTGCCGCTCGGGACGACGATGCTCGTCGAGGCCCCGAACGACGTCGCGTCGCACGTCTGGGCGGCCGGGATCACCCGAACTCCGTAGGTCAAGAACCCGGCGAGGCTCGTCGAAGACGTGGTCGTCGTCGACGGCGCACTCAGCGTCGCGGTGCCGGTTACATTCGTCGCATCGGTGGTGCGCACCAGGAACTTCGCATAGGTGACGGTTCCCGGCGACATCGCCGTCGGAGTGACCGAGAAACTAAGCGCAGCGGGAGCCGCTGCGGAGTTCTCCGCGTACGAGGCCCCGTTGTTCGCAGACCCCACGATGCCGAACGTGCTCGCGCTGAACCTCGCCCGAGCCGTCTCCGTGTCCGTCCATGCCGCGAGGGTCAGCGAACCGCCCACGCCGAGCACGAGCGAGCCCGCGAGCACTGCTCGGACCTTGGTGAACCAGTGCCCCCGCTCCCTGCCGTGCCTCCGAGCACCGACCGATCGGCTATTGCGGAACACGGCAGACCTACAGTGCGTCGCCCGAGACCGCCGCGAAGTTCCAGGTGATCTCTCCGGTCACGCCCTGCGGCAGGTCATCGCCGGCCGTCACGCGGAAGCAGACGTTCTGCACGTCGGCGAGGCTGTCGAGCGTGAACGTCGCCGCGTTCTCATCGGTGCCGGCGGCGTAGGCCGCCTCCGAGCATCCCAGCGTCCCGGTGAAGACGTAATCGGCGGTGACACCGACGAGTGCAGGATCGATCGCCTGCGCGATGGTGACCTCGGCGTCGTACGTCGAGTCGCGCTCCAGCTGCACCGCGAACGGCGCGTAGACGACGTCGTCCGGCGCAAGGTTCTCGGCGCCCACGGTGAAGGCCAGCTCTTCGGCTTCGGCCTCCGTGGGATGGTCGGCGAACGTCGTGCCGTCCGTCGAACCCTCGATGCCGAAGTTGCCGCTGCCGAAGATGCCGGTGGCCCACTCGTTATCGGTCCATGCCGCGAGCGTGATCGCCGCACCGACGCCGAGTACCAGGCCGCCCGCGAGGATCGCCCGCGCCTTCGTCCATCCCTGCTTTGAGCCCGTCGCTGTTTCTGCGCGCTCCGTAGTCATATTGCATACCCCCCTGATGCGGTTTCGCCAACCTTCCTATGACTAAACTATGGTGACAGGGTACGCCGGAAATGCTCAATTGGACAGAGTCCCGAATTCCGGGCGTGGGGGTTACAATGCTGCGGGCACTGCGAGGCGAGCGCCCGCAGCCCTCACCTCTTCCGCACGACGACGACCGAGTCGCTGAGCAGGTGAGGCGCGCCGTCCGGTCCGCGCCCTTCGCGTTCACGCACCTCTGCGACCTCGATACCCCACGCGTCGCCCGGGAGTTCCAGAGCCTCCAGTTCCGATTCCGGCGTCGGAAAATCCTCGCCGTGGTGGGGTGACCACTGCGGTGCAGCGGCATGCGCGATCAGCACGAGACGCCCGCCCGGGGCGACGCGCCCCGCCGCGGCTCGAAGAATGCGCTCGCGCGGCAGCTCCACGGGAGATTGGAAGAAGCTCGCCGTCACGAGATCGAAGGGCTCCGCACCTCCCTCGACCGCGGCAGGATCATCGCACCATTCGCCCAGGTCGGCGGTGATGAATCGTGCGCGTTCGAGCTCGCGTTCGAGCGCGACCGCTCTCGCGCGAGCCACCGCCGTAGTCGACAGATCGATACCCGTGGCGTCCCATCCGCGTTCTGCGAGCCAGTGCACGTCGCCGCCCTCACCGCTTCCGAGATCGAGTGACCGCCCGGGCGTCCACCCGCTCGCCACATCGGCGAGCGTACGATTCACGCGTCCCGTCCAGACGCGATACGAGGAGCCGTAGCGATCCTCCCAGGACGCGATCGGGTCGGTCAGGGCGGCGTTCTCCGCGCCCTGACCGCCGTGCTGATGCGCGTGCTGATGCCCGTGCTGATGCGCCCCCATTCAATTCACCCCCGCCGCGGCGAGCGCGTAGTCCTCTTCGACGAGCGCAGCGTTCGCAGCTGCGCCGGCCATATTGCCGGCTCCCATGACGAGCGGGACCGACGCCGCCGGGCTGACGACATTGCCGGCGGCCCAGATTCGCGGGTGGCTCGTGCGCTGCATCATGTCGACTGCGATGCAGGCGCCCATCGGCGTATCGTTGCGGTCGAGCGGAAGACCCGAGAGGAATGCATCCTGCGGCACCATCGCGAAGCCGGTGAACACCGCATCGATCGCGTACTCCTGCCCGTCCGCAGTGCGCACTCCCGTCACCTGCGCTCCCGTTCCGAGCACCTCGGCGACGGGGTCGGAGACGAGGCGCATGCCGCGCGCTCGCATCGCCCGCTCCGTACCCGCATCGAGCACGCTGAGCCCGTCCTCGCCGATGAGCCCGGCGGTGAAGACGGTCACGTCGTCGCTCCACTGCCGCAGCAGCTTGGCCTGGTGCAGGCCGATCGGGGAAGCGGTGA
The DNA here is from genome assembly GCF_037619215.1 of Leucobacter sp. USCH14. NCBI lineage: Bacteria > Bacillati > Actinomycetota > Actinomycetes > Micrococcales > Microbacteriaceae > Leucobacter > Leucobacter sp. USCH14. Next base: position 64,410 of record NZ_JAQPZP010000001.1, on the reverse strand, counting down.
CGACGGCGATGCGCCGATCCCGCACCTCCCAGCCGTGGCAGTAGGGGCAGTGCAGCACGCTCTGCCCCCAGCGCTCCGCGAGTCCGGGGATCTCCGGCAGCACATCCGTCACGCCGGTAGCAACGATCAGCGCTCGAGTCTCGAGCACCTCGCCCGAGTCGAGCTCGACGGAGAGCGAACCACCGGGAGCGGAAGGATCGGCGAGCGCAGGTGATTCGGCACTACCCGCGTTCTCGCTCACCGCCCGTACGCGTGCGGTGCGGATCTCGACGCCGTAGGCCTCCGCCTCCGCCCGTCCGCGTGCGAGCAGCTCGAGCGGCGGCGTGCCGTCCAGTCCGAGCACGTTGTGCATGTGCGACGCGAAGCGGTTGCGGGGCTCGCCCCCGTCGAGCACGAGCGTGCGCCGCAGCGAGCGTCCGAGCGCTTGCGCGGCGCTGAGGCCTGCCGCCCCGCCGCCGATCACGATGGCATCCCAGTTCATGTGTGTCATAGGACCAGCATCGAGTCCATGTGCAATAATTGCAATCTAGTTTGCAGAATTGGCAAGGAGACGCATGGATGAACTGCAACGGCTCGGCCCGCGACTGCGTGCCGCGCGACAGGACCGCGGATGGACGCTCGACGAACTCGCCGCGCGAGCGGGCATGTCGACGAGCACGCTCTCCCGTCTCGAATCGGGCAAGCGCCAAGCGAGCCTCGAGCTCCTGCTCCCCGTGACGCGACAGCTCGGCATTCGAGTCGATGACCTGCTCGATGCGCCGGATCGCGACCCCCGCGTGCACCGCACCGCGATCCGCCGCGACGGCATGACCATTGCACCACTGACGCGCGAGGCTTCTGAGGTGCGGGCGTTCAAGATCACGTACTATCCGGATGCGCCGGAGTGCGATCTGCAGGTGCACGAGGGGCACGAGTGGCTCTACGTGCTGTCGGGCGAACTGCGCCTCGCGCTCGCCGACCGCGAGCACGTGCTCGGGCGCGGCGAGGCGGCGGAGTTCGAGACCACAGTGCCGCACCGGATGACGGCCGAGGGCGGCCGCCCGTGCGAGGTCATCAGCATCTTCAACACCGTCGGCGAGCGCCTCCACCTGCACCGCACGTGATCCGCCGCCGCGCCCTGATCGCCTCCCCCCCCCTTCAGCGAATCGGGGTCGAAATACGGGCACGGGCAAGGGCCGCACCCCCCAGATATCGACCCCGATTCGGGTGGGGTGGGACCAGGTGGGGTGGGACCAGGTGGGGTGGGGCAGGAGGAAGGCGTACGAGCGGCTCAGCGCTCGGCGGCGATCGCGTCGTTCGCGCGCTGGTCTCCGAGCGCATCCTCATCAGCGGCGCCGGGCGCAGCCGGTGACCCGAGACTCAGCATGAGGCGATTCGCCCACGCGAAGAATGCGGTCGCCTGGATCACGTCTGAGATGTCCGCGTCGTCCAGGCCGACGTCGCGGAGCGCCCGTACGTGGTGGGCGCCGAAGGCGCTCGGGCTCCGCGTCAGCGCAGCGACAGCGGAGACGATCGCGCCCGCTCGGTCCGCGAAATCCGCCTCGGGTCCCTGCTGCAGCAGCCGCAGCACGGTCGCCTCGTCCTTCGAGAAGGTGGCGGTGAACCGCGCGTGCACGCTCGCGCACAGCTCGCAGCCGTTCACGCGGGAGGCCACCGTTGCGGCCAGCTCACGATCACCGCGCGGCAAACCGCCCCGGGTGAGGAAGATCGCGCGATCGAGTCGCGTGCGCGCCGCCAATGAGGCCGGATGCCATGCGAGGAGTCGGAAGTAGGGCGAGTTGGGCCACACGCTCGTCTCGTACGCCTCGCGCTGTCGCTCGCTCGCGGTCTCGGGGGCCGCGGCTTCGATCCACGCGTGCCAGGCGCGCTCCTCCATGGTGAAGTGGCCGCTCATGCGCGCACCTCCTGCAGTACGCGCAAACCCGCGACGATGCGCGCCTGGTAGGTGACGAACGAGACGATCTGCGACAGCACGACGGTCTCGGTGATACTCCAACCCGCCGTTCCCAGCGAGACCACGTCGTCCGAGGTCGCCGCCGCGGGGCGCTGCACGAGCAGATCGACGTGGCGCAGGGCGGTCCGCATCGCACGCGTGCACGACCGCGCGGCGGCGCCCTCGACGCCGTCGCTCACAAGGGCGCGCGCATCGGCGATCGCGGAGGCGCGCGACGCATCATCCTGCTCTTCATCGAGGAGTTCGAGATAGAACTCCGCGAGCTCGAGCGCACCGTCGACGATCGCGGCTCGAGCGGCGAACAGCAGTCGCAGGGAACGGGTGAGGTCGGGGGCCTCATCCTCGTCTCCGACATCGAACAAGGCGTGCATACTGGCTTCCGCCGCCTCGATCACGTCGGGCCGATGCCCGTGCGCGCGCTCGGCAGCAGCCGAGTCGAGCCCGGCGAGAGCGCTCAAGGTGTCGAGGCGAGTCATGCGGCATCATTCCCTTCTTCGAGCAGCCCGCGGCCCAGGTACGCCTCCTGGATGGCGGGGTCATCGGCGAGCTCCGCCGACGACCCGGCGAGGGCGATCTCTCCGGTGCGCAGCACGTATCCGCGCGAGGCGATGGAGAGCGCGAGCTCGGCGTTCTGCTCCACCATCAGTACGGACACCCCGAGCTCGCGGTTCAATTCGGCGATGCGCTCGAGCACCTGCTCCACGATGATCGGGGCGAGGCCCATCGTGGGCTCGTCCATGCAGATCAGACGCGGGCGACTCATGATCGCTCGACCGAACGCCAGCATCTGCTGCTCCCCGCCGGACATGCTCCCCGCGCGCTGCGAGCGGCGCTCCCGCAGACGCGGGAAGAACTCGTAGACCTCGGCGAGGGTCTGCCTGATTCCCCGATCGCGACGAGTGTGCGCGCCGCTGAGCAGGTTGTCCTCGACGGTCATATCGGCGAACACGCGCCGTGCCTCCGGAACCGACGCGATTCCTGCCCGCACACGGCGAGCCGTCGACCACTGCGAAATGTCGTCGCCGTTCCAGATGATCCGGCCGCTATCGGGCCGCTTCAGGCCGAGCACGGTCTTCATCGTCGTCGACTTGCCCGAGGCGTTGCCGCCGAGCAGCGAGACGATCTCGCCCTCGCCGATGCGCAGGTCGACGTCGATGAGCGCCGGGCTCGCGCCGTAAGAGACTGAGACGGATTCGAGAACGAGTTCACTCATTGGGCGTGCTCCTTGACGAATGCGGTGCCGAGGTAGGCCTCGATGACCTTGGGATCGGTGCGCACCTCGGCAGGGGTGCCCTGGGCGATGACACGCCCCTCGTCGAGCACGATGATGCGGTCCGAGAGCGTCATCACGAGGTCGAGCTTGTGCTCCACGAGCAGCATCGTCTGCCCCTGGCTCTTGAGGTGAAGCAACTGGCGCAGCACCTCAGCGGTCTCCGTCTGATTCATTCCCGCCGTGGGCTCGTCGAGCACGAGCACGCGCGGATCGGCGACGAGCGCGCGTGCGATCTCTGTGCGCCTGCGATTGGCGTACGACAGCGTGAACGCGTACTGGTTGCGGCGCGGCACGAGCCGCTCGCCGAAGCGCTCCAGTTGACGAGTCACCGCGTCGTCCGCCTGCTCCACTCCGCGCCGAGGCGCGAAGAGGGCGCTCAGCGTCTCCCCGAGCAGCGGCACCCAGCGCAGACCGGGGATCTCGCGGAGCTTCGATTCCCGCTGACCGAGCCCGTCAAGACCCACCAGAACGTTGTCCCGTACGGTCAGATTGCCGATCACCCGACCGTTCTGGAAGGTGCGCGTGAGTCCGAGCCGGGCGATCTGATGCGGTTTCCGGCCTGTGATCGACGACCCGTCGAGCGCGACCGAGCCTGCATCCGCGGCAAGAACGCCGCTGACGATGTTGAGCGTGCTCGTCTTTCCCGAACCGTTCGGACCGATGATCGACAGCACTTCGCCCGGCGCGACGTCGAAGCTAACGTCATTAACCACGGTGAGACCGCCGAAGCGCTTCGTGATGCCCGACACCCCGAGCAGTGACGCGGTCATGCGCGCACCTCCTCTGCTGCGAGGCTCTCGGCGGTGCGGGCCGATGTCGGGTCCGGCTCATCGCCACCGCGTCGACCGATGAAGCGCTCGGCGATGCGCCGCACCCATTCCATATGCGACCATAGGCCCTGCGGACGCAAGAGGATGAGCCCGAGCAGGAGCACGCCGTAGAGCAGGAGTCGCCAATCTGCGAGCGGGCGGAAGAGCTCAGGCACGCCGACGAGGATCGCTGCTCCGATGATGACGCCGATGGGGGCGCGAAGCCCTCCGAGGATCGCGATGGTGACCGCGAGCACCGAGAGGGAGACGTCGAACTGCTTGGGCTCGATGAACGTCACCTGGGCTGCGTAGAGCGCTCCTGCGAACCCCGCGATCACCGCCCCGAGCCCGAAGGCGAGCGACTTGTACGAAGCGGGATGGAGACCGGCCGAGGCCGCCGCCACCTCGTCCTCGCGGACCGCCGCCCACACGCGCCCCAGCCGCGACGACCCGAGCCGAGCCACGATGACCACTGCGACGAGCAGGATCGCAAGGGTCACCCAGTACATCGCGGAGGCGCTGCCGAGGCTCTCGCCGAAGAGGGTCGGGCGCGGAATCGAAGAGATTCCGCGCGATCCGCCGGTGATCTGCGGGAGATTGAGGGCGAGGGCCGAGATCACCGCTCCCGCTGCGAGCGTTGCCATGGACACGTAATGCCCCTTCAACCGCCAGGTGGGCGCCGTGAGTATCACCTGCAGCACGCACGCCGCGACTCCCGCGGCCAAGAAGCTGAGCCAGAAGTCCCACTCGTAACGCGTCACGAGTATCGCCGAGGTGTAGGCGCCGATCGCGAGCGCTCCGGCCTGACCCAGCACGATCTGACCCGCGAATCCCCCCGCGAGGGTGATCGAGAGGGCGAACAGTGCGTAGATCCACACTTGGCTGCCGGCCCTGAGGAAGTAGTCGCTCGCGACGAGCGGCAGCGCGGCCAATGCCGCGGCCCCCGCGACCCCTGCCCACGGCGGGAGGCGCAGCGGCTTGCCCGCTCCGAAGAAGGTGCCCGTCATGGGCTCGCTGGTGATGCTGGGGACGCGACCGAGCAGCCCGCCGGGTCGGAACCAGAGCACGAGGAGCAGCGAGCCGAAGGTGATGAGCTGGCGCACGGAATCGCCCCAGAGCGAGACGCCGAACGCTTCGGCGATGCCGAGCACGAGCCCCCCGACGATCGCGCCCGCGATGGAGCCGAGCCCGCCGATCGTCGCAGCCGCGAAGCCCTGCAGGCCGGCGAGGAAGCCGATGGCGGGCGACACGTTCGACGTGTACATGCCCACGAGCACCCCTGCGAGGCCGCCGAGCGCTGACGCGATGACGAAGGAGAGCGCCTGAATCCGCTCCACCGGGATGCCCATCTGCTGCGCGGCCTCCTGATCCTGCGACGTTGCCCGGATCGCGCGACCGGTCTTCGTCGAGCCCAGCAACCAGACCAGGGCGGCGACGCAGATGATACTCACGCCGATGATCACGAGGGAGAGCGTGCCGAAACGGAACCCGAAGAGCTCGAAGTTGTCTCGGGGAAACGCGCTCTCCAGCCGACGCGTCTCCCCGCCGAAAATACGCAGAGACAGGTTTTCGAGAATCACGCCGATGGCGAAGGTCGCGAGCAGCACCGCTATGCCCGGCGCCTTGCGCAATGGACGAACCGCGACGAGATAGATGGCCCACCCCAGCAACCCCGTGATCACGACGACCGAGGGCGCGGCGATCCAGATCGGCAGCGCCATGGGGCCGGTCAACCACCACGCGATCATCGCGCCGACGGCGAAGACTGCGCCGTGCGCGAAGTTGACGATGTTCGAAACCCCGAACACGAGCGAAACTCCTACCGCGATGAGCGCGTAGGTGCTTCCTCCGACGAGGCCGGCGAGCAGAATATCCAAGGGATCTCCGAACATGCGGGAGCGGCGTCCGTGAAGACGCCGCTCCGAGGTGCGAGGGGCTTACTTGAGGGTGAAGGCGCCGTCCGCGATGACGAGCGGGAACTGTTCGGCGTCGCTGACACGGCGGGTGTCGTCGAGGCGGTACTCGCCGTAGAGCACCGACGTGAACGGTTCGCCGTCGTCGAGCGCGTCGCGCAGACCCTGGCGCGTCAGCTCGTCGGCGCGCTCAGCTCCCTGAGCGACCGCGTTCAACGCGTCGTAGGCGCGGATCGCGTAGTCGCTCGGAGTGACCTCGCCCGTGGCCGCTTCGAAGTCTGCGATGAACTGCTGCACCTCGGGATCATCGTTCTCGGGCGTGAAGTAGCTGAGCGTCTGCACGCCCTCGGCCGCCTCGCCGGCGAGGTCGATGAACTGCTGATTGTAAATCGAGCTGATACCCACGATCGGGGTGTCGATGCCGAGCTCGCGGGCCTGGCTCGTGATCAGCGCGCCGTCGGCGGCGTACGAGATCAGCACGATGACCTCGGGATTCTCGGCCTTGGCTGCGAGCAGAAGCGGGCGGAAGTCGGTGCTCTCAGGATCGTAGGCGGTCGAGTAGACCTCCTCGAGCCCCGACTCCTCCTCGCCCTCCTGGAAGAAGCCGTACGTCTCCTGGCCCCAGTCGGTGTCGTGGTAAAAGACGGCGGCCGACGTCCCCGTCTCTGCCGCGAACGCGGCGAGGCGGGGGGCCTCGAACTCCTGGGAGACCCAGGTGGCGAAGACGAAGTCGCCCGGGTCGGTGACATCGGGGCCCGAGGCGGAGAACGCGAATTGCACGAGACCCGAATCCTGATAGATCTGGCTCGCGGCCGAGGTGGCCGGGGTGCCGAAGTCGCCCAGCACAGCGAGGATCGACTCGTCATCGACGAACTTCTGCGCCACCTGCGGCGCCTGCGCCGGGTCCGCCTGCGTGTCCTCGTACACGAGCTCGACCGAGCGCCCGCCGATGCCGCCGTCGTCGTTGATCTGCTCGAGCGCGAGATCGAGCCCCTGGCGGAAGTACTCGCCGTACTGAGCCGAGTTCCCCGTATCCGGTAGCGCAACACCGAACTTGATCGGATCGCTCGACGCACCTCCGCCTTCGCCCGCGCCCCCGTTCGAGGAGCACGCCGCCAGGCCGAGCGAGAGCGCGGCGACGGCGCCGAGCGCGGCGACCCTCCAAAAACGTGATGACATGGCGAATTCTCCTCTTTCCAACGACCACGGCGTACAGGGTTGCGGCGCCGGTAACCCGTTCAGTGTGTCAGAGCGCTTCGATGCGACTCCGAAGATTAACTAATGTTACACATCACGCAAGCTGTGGTTCGGTCGCGAGTTGCCGATCGCCGCGGGGAGTGAGATACCGTGCAGTATGCACTCTCCCGCTATCGCGATCGTCGGCGCCGGAGTTCGCGGTACCGCAGCGCTGGGACGCATCGCCGCCCGGGTGATTGCTGCGCCTCCGGCGGATCCACTCGACATCCACGTCATCGACCCCTTTCCGCCGGGATCGGGCAGAATCTGGCGCGATGGACAACCGCGATCCCTCGTGATGAACACCGTGCCCGCGCACTCGACGGTGTTCGACGACGCGACGCTTGCGTTCAGCGCGCCGTTTCCCGGCCCCGACTTCGCGTCCTGGTGCGCTGGAGTCGCCGCCGGAGATATCGCCGTCGAGTCCGAGTGGGTGCACGACGCCGCGGCGCTGACGCTTCCCTGGAGCACCCCATCGCGCTCCCTGTACGGGCACTACCTCCGTTGGGCGCATCGGCGCTTCGCGAAATCGCTGCCGCCGCAGGTCACACTGACGGTGCACGCGGCAAGCGCGAGACGCATTGCGGTCGAAGCCGACGTCTTCCGGATCGCGCTCGACCCAGTCCCGCTCGCCCCGCCCGCAGCGACGCCGACGACCATCATGGCCGACACCGTGCTGCTCGCGCTGGGATGGGTGCCCCGCACGCATTGCGGGAGCGCTTCGACCGACGTGCCGTCCGAGAACCCGATCGATCAGCGCATCGAGCGGATCGCTCCGGGCGACCGCGTCGCCGTGCACGGCATGGGGATGGGATTCACCGATCTGCTCAGCCTCGTCACCGAGGAACGCGGCGGCGCGTACATTCCGGCGAGCGCACCGACACGGCCCGGCGCGCTCGAGTACCGCGCGAGCGGACGCGAGCCGTCGCTCATCGCCGGCTCGCGCAGCGGCCTGCCGTTTCTCGCGAAGCCGGACTTCGGCGCGGTGCCGCCGAGGGCCCGTCTCTCCGCCCTCCATGCCGCGATCCCGCAGCTCGTCGGTCGCCGCCCGCTCGATTTCGCGGTCGACGTGCTTCCGCTCATCGAGCGAGATGCCGCGGCCGAGTACCACCGTGCATTGTCCGAGCTGCACCCGGACGCCTACCGGGCGGACCCGCGCACCCTGCTCGACGCGTTGCAGGCTCCGCCCGACGGTACCGGCTCCGCCCACTGGCGCGAACTCGAGGACGCATCGCTCGACGCGGCCGTTCGGCGCTTCGATGCGGCGGCCGTGCTCGCGCCGTTCGCCTCACGCGATGCCGAAGCGCTGGATCACGAGATCGCCGAGCGCATCGCGGATGACGCCGCGGAAGCCGCCCTGGGGCTGCGCAGCCCGTGGAAGCGAGCACTCCACGTGTTCCAAGCGGCGCGCGCCTCGATCATCCCACTCACCGATTTCGGAGGCACCGCCGCTGCGAGCTCTGACGACCTGCGCCGCTACCTCTTCCTCGCCGGACTGATCGGCAGCGGCCCCCCGCTCTTCCGAGTCGAGCAGCTACTCGCTGCGCACCGCGCCGGTGTCGTGCGCTTCGCTGGCCCCGGCTTCACGGTGCGCGCCGACCAGACGGGTCGCGCGGTGCACCACTCGCTGTCGGCAGAGCCCCTGTCACACGTCGACCGCGTGGCCGAAGCCTTTCTGAACCTGCCCGACGCGGAGCGGCTGGGTGACCCGCTGATCGACGGTCTGCTCGACGACGGATTGGCGCGCATCTGGGCGGGAACGGCGCCCGGCGAACCGGCCACCTTGGAGATCGCCGAGGCCGATAGCGCGCTCGTCGGCGCTTCCGGCGCTCCGACCGCGGGGCTGCACTCGGTCGGGCCACTGCACGAGGCCATCAGACGCTTCACGATCATCGCGCCGATTCCGGGGACTCGATCCTCCGTGCTCCGCGAGATCGATGCCGCGGTCGAGTCGATGCTCGCCCGAACCCGTGCACGAGTGCACCGTACCGCCGAGGAGGCCGCGTGACCACGCACACCACCCACATCGTGATCGGGGGCGGCGCCATGGGCCTCGCCGCCACGTGGCAGCTCGCGTCGCGCGGCGCGAGCGTTCGCCTGCTCGAGCGCTTCGGCGCTCATCACACTCGAGGCGCCTCGCACGGCTCGACGCGCAACCTCAACAACGCCTATGCGGAGGCGGAGTATCTCGATCTCTTCGACGAGGCCGTGACGCTGTGGCGCGCGCTCGAAGCGGAGTCGCGCACCGAGCTGCTCGGCCTGCACGGACTCGTGACGCATGGCGACTCCGACGTGGTGACGGCCGCGCACGATGCGCTCGTCGCGCGCGGCGCGGCGGTCTCCCTGCTCAGCACCGACGAGGCGAGTCGGCGGTGGGCGGGCATGCGGTTCGCGGGCGACGCGCTGTTCAGCAAGGAGGCCGGCATCGTGCACGCTGCCCGTGCCCTCGGAGCGCTCGAAGCGGCGGCGATCCGCAGTGGGGCGATCGTCGAGCGGGGCGAGCGGGTGCTGCGCATCGAGCCGCGCGCAGACGGTTCGGGCGTGCGGGTGACCGCGCGGGCCGCCGACGGCTCCGAGCGGGAACTCGCCGCCGACCACGTCACCGTCGCCGCGGGCGCGTGGACGGAGTCGCTGCTCGGCGACCTGATCGACCTGCCCGCACTCGTCGTCACCGAGGAGCACCCGGCGCACTTCGCGCCGCGATCCGCCTCGCTCGCCTGGCCGTCGTTCAATCACATGCTGCCGCCCGAGCTGGAGGCTGAATTCGGCGCCCCCGTCTACGGGATGCCGAGCCCCGGTGAAGGGATCAAGGTCGGCTTCCACAAGGTCGGCGACGTCGTCGACCCCGACGACCGCACGTTCCGCGCGAGCGAGGCGCAGCGCGAACGGCTGCGACGCTACGTCTCCGAGTGGTTCCCGGGGCTCGACCCCGACACACCGGCCGAGATCAGCTGCACCTACACCTCGACCGTGTCGGGGAAGTTCATCCTCGACACGGTCGGGCCGATCACGGTCGGCGCGGGGTTCTCAGGGCACGGGTTCAAGTTCACGCCGGCGATCGGCGGGGTGCTGGCCGATGCGGCGACGGGGCGCGCGACGCCGCCGGAGTTCTTCCGACTGGCCGCGCACGCCGCCGCGTAGCAGTCGTCGGCGCGACGCTCCGGCCCCGTCCTCAAGCAGACGCTGGTTCGCGCTCGGCGGGGAGCGCGTCGCGGGTGCCGCGGCGCCGCACGAGCAGCAGATACACCACCGCTGTCACGGCGAAGCCGATCAGCCAAGCGATATCGATGCCCTGCAGGGGCCCCGCGAGCGGGCCGGTGAACAGAGGCGTGATCATGAACGGGACCTGTGCGAGAAGTCCGATCCCGTAGCTCGAGAGCCCCACCGCGTTCCATTTGCCGTAGCGGCCACCCGTCGGATCGAAGAGATCCGCAACCGCGTAGTGCCCCTTCTGCACGATGAAGTAGTCGGCGAGGTTGATCGCCGACCATGGAATCAGCACGTACAGCAGCAGGGTCAGGAAGCTCTCGAACATGGTCATGAAGTCACCCTGACCCAGAATCGCGATCAGAGTAGCGAGAACCCCGCACGCAACCGTCGTCCACACCCGTGTTGCCGAAGTGATGACGGTCTTGAAGTTCGACTGCATGACGGTCAGCGCGTTCATCACGGCCGAGTACAGCTCGACGCCGTTGATGAGCGCCGAACTCACCGCGAAGATGATGAGCACGATCATGCCGACCGGGCCGAGGAAGTCGCCAAGTGCCGCGAGCGGATTCTCCGGGTTCGCGGCGCCGAGCAGCACGCCCAGCGTCATCACGAACACCGAACTGACGACGAGGCCCAGATACGTGCTCCAGAAGGCCGTCTTGGGGCCCGTCGTCTTCGGCAGGTAGCGTGAGTAATCAGAGACGTACGGCGCGTACGCGAGCTGCCAGACGATGCCGATCGCGAGCATCGCGAAGAAGCCCTCGTAGGTGAACGCGGCTTCTGCTCGTTGGGTGGTCACCTCCGGCTTCGTCCAGAACATGATCATCGACACGGTGACTGCCACCGCGATCACGATCGACAGCCACACCATCGTCTTGCGCAGCAGGTCGTAGCCGAAGACGCAGAGCACGATCCCGATCGCTGCGAACAGCAGGATCGCGAGCGTCCCGTTGAAATCGGGGAACACCGCGGCGAGCGCGTCTTTCGCGACGATCAGGATGCTCGCGAAGAAGCCCATGAACATCACGAAGGCGATCAGCGCGAAGAGGCTCGCACCGAGATAGCCGAACTGAGCGCGGGCCTGCAGCATCTGCGGGATGCCGAGGTGGGGTCCCTGCGAAGCGTGCAGCGCCGAGCCGAAGGCCCCGATCACGTTCCCCGCGAGAATCGCGACGATGCTCCAGCCGATGGGAAGGCCGTAGGCACCACTGGCCACGGCGCCGGTGACCACGGTGAGAGGCATCATGTTGAGGCCGACCCAGATCGCGAAGAGCGACCAGTTCGTGCCCGTGCGCTCGTTCTCGGGAATGGGCATGATGTGCTGCTGCTCGAATCGCACGAATGTTCTCGTGACGACGGGTGGTTCCTGCGTCATGGTTCTCTCCTTTGAGGCTTCGCCGCGCGGGGAGCGTCCCGAGCAGCACAGGGTCGCCGCCCGCGAACAGCGGGAGGCGGGGAGGGCGGCTCGGAGGGAGCATCCGCAGCGATGCTCCCTCCGAGCCACCCGAGAGCGCAGCGCCTAGAGGCCCGCGCTGTCGGAGGCGGTGGCGAAGGCCCGATCGAGCAGTGACGCGAGCTCGTCGATGTCCTCGCGCGTCATCACGAGCGGGGGCGACACCTGCACGAGCGGATTGCCTTCTGCGTCGATCGCGACACGGCAGATGAGTCCGACTTCGGCGAGCGCCGGGTTCAGATACCCGCTGACGAAGTCCCCTGCGGAGAGCGCCTCGGCGGCCCACCGCTTCGCCCCGTGATCGGTCACCAGTTCGAAGCTGCGATGGAAGCCGTCGCCGCGCAGGTCGCCGACGATCTTGGCGTGCTTCGTCGCGACTTCGTCGAGCTTCTCACCGAGATACGGGCTCAGGGTTGCGACGTTCTCGACGACGCCCTCGCGCTCCATGATCTCGAGGTTCTTCAGCGCCGCCGCGCAGGCGACCGGGTGGCCGCCGTACGTCAGCGCATGGTTGAACATGCCGACGGGCCCGTCGAGTACGGTCTCGATGATCCGGTCGCTCGCGATCACGCCGCCGAGCGGCATGTAGGCCGACGCGATGCCCTTGGCGAACGTGATCATGTCGGGTTGGAACCCGTAGTGCGTCGATCCGAACCATGCTCCGAGGCGGCCGTACCCGGTGATCACCTCGTCGGCGATGAGCAGGATGCCGTACCTGTCGCACAGCTCGCGCACACCGGTGAAGTACTCGGGCGTGGGCGGCGTGAGGCTTCCCCCGGCGTTCTGCAACGGCTCCATGATGAGCGCCGCGATCGTATCCGCGCCCTCCTGCACGATCAGCGACTCGAGCTCGCCGAGCAGGAACTCGGTGGTCTGCGCCGCGGTCTCGCTCTCGGGCCGACGGTACCGCTTCGTGTTGTGGGTGTGCCGCACTCCGTTCATGAGCGGCTCGAACATCTTGCGCACGTCGGTCATGCCGTTCAGCGACATCGCACCGAAGCTCGTGCCGTGGTAAGCGACGCGTCGGGCGATGAACTTGTACCGGGCGTGGTCCCCGCGGGTGATGTGGTACTGACGGGCGAGCTTGATGGCGGCTTCATTCGATTCGCCGCCACCCGACGCGAAGAAAACGCGGTTCAGGTCTCCGGGCGCGAGTTCGGCGATCTTCTGCGCCAAGAGGGCTGCCGGCGGGTGCGTGACGCTCCACGTCGTCTGATACGGCAGTGTGGCGAGCTGCTCGCGCACCGCCTCGCCGACCTCGGCACCGTGGGTGTATCCGAGTTGCACGCAGAAGAGGCCCGCGAGCCCGTCGAAGAAGCGCCGGCCGCTCTCGTCGAAGACGGAGCAGTGCTCGCCTCGCACGAAGACCGGCAGTTCATCGTCGCGATACTTGCTGGCGGGGGTGAAGTTCATCACGAGGTGGCGCTTCGCGATCTCGGCGATGCCACTCGGCAGGTCGGCCGCGGGGGTGCGCTCCTCGATGGTCTCGGGCTGCAGCGTCATGTTCTGTGGTCCTTTCAGTCGGCGGTGACTGGGTGAGATCCGTGTCTGTTCCCAGTGTTCCAGCGGGCGATCAATCGGTAAAATAGTCTTTCGATGTGATCTACATCGAGTGAAGTGATGGAGGCGCGACGGTCGGTATCACTCGCCCGTCACCCCCACTGCAGCCACGTCGTCTTGTAGTCGGTGTAGTTCTCGAGCGCGTGCACCGAGAGGTCGCGCCCGAAGCCCGACTGTTTGAACCCGCCGAAGGGGGTGGTGAAGCCGAGGGCATCGACAGTGTTGACCGAGACGGTGCCGGCAACGAGACGCTGCGACACCCGATGCGCACGCGAGAGACTTCCCGTCCAGAGCGAGGCCGCGAGACCGAACGGCGTTTCATTCGCACGTGCAATCGCCTCATCCTCCGAATCGAATGGCGTCACGACAGCGACGGGTCCGAAGATCTCCCGCGTGTGCACCTCGTGGTCGGCCGGCACGTCGGTCACGATCGTCGGCTCGATGAAGGCGCGCGAGCCGTTGATCTCGGGCCGGGTGCCACCCGCGGCGATCCTGCCATCGCTGCGCGCACGCTCGATCGTCGCCCACACGTCATCGGCGTGCCGCTCTGAAACGAGCGATCCGATTCCCGACGCCGGATCCAGCGGGTCGCCCGGCGCGTAGGCGCGAGCCGCCTCCGCATAGAGGGCGAGAAACTCCTCGTACACCTCCCGCTCGACGAAGATGCGGGAGTTCGCCGAGCAGACTTCGCCCTGGTTGTAGAAGCTGCCGAATGCGGCTTTCTCAGCTGCGGTGCGCAGATCGTCGCAGTCGGCGAAGATCAGATTCGAGCTCTTGCCCCCGGCCTCGAGCGCTAGTCGCTTCATGTTGGACTGCCCGGCATACTGCTGCAACTGCTTGGCGACTTCGGTCGAACCGGTGAACGCGAGCATATCGATGTTCTCGTGGAGTGCGAGCGCACGGCCCACGGTGGATCCGCGACCGGTCACGACGTTCAGCACGCCAGCGGGGATGCCGGCTTCGACGGCAAGTTCCGCGAGCAGGAGCGTGGAGTGCGAGGCCTCCACCGGCGGCTTGATCACGACCGAGTTCCCTGCAGCGAGCGCCGGCGCGAGCTTCCACGTGGCGATCTCGAGCGGGTAGTTCCACGCCACGATCACCGCGATGACGCCGAGTGCCTCTCGCGTCACCAGCGCGGTCGACCCCGGAGGCGTGACCGGAATCAGATCCTCCTGCTTCTCGATCGCCTCACCGTAGAAGCGGTAGAGCGCAGCCGACCCCGGCGCGTCGATCGACGCCGACTCGCGCACGGGCTTTCCCATGTCGAGCGAGTCGTAGAGCGCGAATTCATCTGCCCGCTCCTCGATCAGTCGCGCCAGTTCGAGCAGGCGCTCGCGTCGATGGCCGACACCCGCCCGCGACCACGCCCCGGACTCGTATGCGTTCCGCGCCGAGGCGACGGCGGCGTCGACATCGGCATCGGTGCATGCGTGGATCTCCGAGATCACGGTGCCCGTCGCCGGATTGGTCTTCGTGATGGTCTCCCCGGAGCTCGCACCGACTCGGGCGCCGTCGATCACCGGTCGTCCGTCGAATTTCAGTGCGTTTGCGGCTGCCTGCCACTGTGCAAGTGTGCGAGTCATGTCTCTCTCTTCTCGGCGATTCCGGGCCTCGGCCTCGGGTGTACGTGCGATGGATCAGGTCCGAATGCGCGCGCGAGCGACGTCGAGCGCCGTCCAGGCGAGTGCGGTGGCGCCGTCGCGAAGCGTCTGTTCGGCGACCGGACCGACGCACGCATCGGCGAAGGCCGGCTGGTGGTTCGACGCCGTGCCGCCGACTCCGATGTAGGGGTGGATCGCATCGACGACCGCTGACACGTTGCCCATATCGGTCGAGGCCCGATTCATCGTGGCCGCCTCGGGCGGGACGTCGAAGTTGCGGCCGAGTGCGACGGCGTTGGTTCGGTAGATCTCGAGTGCCTCCGCGTCGGTGCGCATCTCGGCGTATCGCTTGCTCTCCGGGGTGACGGTGAGCTTCGCGCCGGAGGCGAGTGCGCCGGCCTCGAAGCACCGCAGCACTCGCGATTCGAGCGCGAGCAGCTGTTCCATCGTCTCGGCGCGCACGTACCAGCGCCCCTCCGTGCGCTCGGGGATCGCGTTCGGCGCTTCGCCCCCGCGAGTCTGCACACCATGCACTCGCACGCCGGAGGGGAGCTGTTGGCGCAGCAGCGCGATCGCGGTCTGGGCGATGATGAACGCATCGTTCGCGTTGACCCCGCGCTCGGGGTAGGCGGCGGCGTGCGCCGCTACTCCGTCGAACTGCACGTGCCAGTGCGCGACGGCGAACGGGCGCGCCTCGACGACATCGACGGGCGCCGGATGCGCCATGAGTGCGAAGTCGAGTTCGGTGAACGCCCCGCGCTCCAGCAGCTCGATCTTGCCGCCTCCGCCCTCCTCGGCGGGCGTGCCGATCACCTCGACGGCGATCCCGAGCTCATCGGCGACCGCTGCCAGCCCCATCGCGGCCCCCGCTGACATCGCGGCGATCAGATTGTGCCCGCACGCGTGGCCGAGCCCGGGAAGGGCATCGTACTCGGCGAGAAACCCTACAGTGAAGCCGGCCGACTCCGGATCGCCGAGCGCTGCTCGAAACGCGGTGTCGAGGCCGAGATACGGTTGCTCGACCATGAACCCGTGAGACGCGAGCAGTGCAGCGACAGCTGTCGATGAGCGATGCTCCTGCCAGCCGAGTTCGGGATCTCCGTGCAGGCGGGTCGACAGCGCGATGAGGTCGGCGTCGATCAGCTCGCGCTGCACGACGATCCGCTGCTTCAGCGCATCACTCATCTCCGGGAACCCCGTACGACGGTGCGGCGGCCGGGTTCAGCCCGCGATTCACGTAAGCGTCGC
The DNA here is from genome assembly GCF_037619215.1 of Leucobacter sp. USCH14. Taxonomy (NCBI): domain Bacteria; kingdom Bacillati; phylum Actinomycetota; class Actinomycetes; order Micrococcales; family Microbacteriaceae; genus Leucobacter; species Leucobacter sp. USCH14. The sequence continues at coordinate 48,153 of NZ_JAQPZP010000001.1, read as the reverse complement.
GCTGCGGCAACCATTCGTCGAGCGCGCGTCCGAGCTCGGTGATCGGGTCGCCGGACCAGTCCACCCGGAGATCCGTGACCCGCCAACCGGCATGCGCGACGACGGAGATTCCGGCCGAATGCACGGGTCCGGCTTCACCGCCCGCGGCGACCGCTGCCCGGAGCGCTGCGAGCAGCCGCTCCTCGATCGTGCCCTGCGACCTCAGCGCCGTCTCGACCAGAGCGTCGAGCACGTCGAGGCTGGCCAGCATATTGCCGCCGGCGACCGCGTTCTCGCGCTCCATCGCTCCGAAGATTCCGAGCGCCCGCTCCCCCGAGTGCACCGCGGTTCGGCCGTCGGCATCGAGCACGAGCAGTTGGCGGTATTCGATCGAGGTCTCGTCGGCGGCGGCTACCACGGCTGAGAGCGCCTCCGAAGCCGTGGCACCTGCACGGAGCCGCTCGATGATGCGATGCCCGAGCCGCGGGTCGGTGACGTTCTGCGAGTGCGCTCCGCCGATGCCGTCGGCGAGATTCACGCACCGCGCGGCAACAGCGGGGGACGATGACGAGATGGCCGATCCGAACTCTCCGGAGAAGGGATCGCGCAGCAGCAGTGAGAAGGTCATCCGCTCACCGCTCGCTGAGCACGGCGGTCGCGTCGATCTCCACCAGCCATTCGGGCCGAGCGAGCGCCTGCACGACGATGCCGGTCGAGACGGGATAGACGCCTGCCAGCCACCTGCCGACAGTGCGGTACACGTCTTCGCGGTAGCGCGGATCGATGATGTAGATGGTGACTTTCACGATGTCCTCGAGGCGGCTCCCCGCCTCGTCGAGCAGCATCTTGATGTTGGACATCGCCTGCTCGGTCTGCGCGACGACATCTCCGATGCCGACCGACTCCCGGGTATCGAGATCCTGACCGATCTGCCCGCGCAGATAGACCACGCCGCCGGCGACGACTGCCTGGCAGAGATCATTGTCGAGATTCTGCTCGGGGTACGTCTCTCTCGTGTTGAACTTGCGCAGGCGCACGTGCGTCGTTTCCGTCACAGGATCCTCCTCGTCGAGTGGCGCTTTCGCGCTCGGCTGTTGACTATTCTTCGAGCGATTGGAGTATCTGTAAAATAGCTAAAAGTTACCTACCGTATCTGTCGATCAGATCGACGAAGACGAGCGACGCCCGGCGCCTGCTCGAGCGAGGAGGCCCGCGATGGTGCAGCGATTCCCGATCACGCTCACGCAGCTCGTGTACTTCGCCGAGTGCGCGAGAACCCTCAACATGACGGCGGCCAGTGCGGAACTGCATGTGGCGCAATCGGCCGTTTCGACGGCGATCACGCAGCTCGAGCGCTCTCTGGGCGCCTCCCTGTTCATTCGGCAGCACTCCAAAGGGCTCATTCTCACGAGCGCCGGAGAGACGCTGCTCCGGGACAGCCATCACCTGTTTGCAACGCTCACCGACACGATCGACTCGATCAGGTCCGATCAACGCGACGTGCACGGGTCCATCACCGTCGCCTGCTTCAAAACGCTCGCACCATTCGTGCTGCCGCGGTTGCTCAGCTCGCTGCGCGAGACGCATCCCGGTCTCGACGTCATCGTGCTGGAGGGGGATCACTCGGAGTGCCTCGCCGCACTTCGCGACGGCAGCGCCGAACTCGCCGTCACCTACGATCTCCCGAGCGGCGACGGCATCGAGAACACCATGGTCGCGGAGTTCCGGCCCCACGTGATCCTCGCGCGCTCCCACCCGCTCGCCTCACGCGAGCGAATCGCACTCGCGGAACTCGCCGATGAGCCGTTCGTGCTGCTCGACCTGCCCAGCAGCAGCGATTACTTCGTGCGTATTCTCACGGACGCCGGCATCACCCCGAATCTCCGGTACCGGAGCACGAGCTACGAGACCGTTCGTTCGATGGTGGCGATGGGCCTCGGCTTCTCCATCCTCAACCAGCGCCCGCGCACCGCGCAGACGTACGCCGGGGCCGAGATCGCCGCCGTCGAGATCTCGGATGACGCGGCGGGCCTCACGATGGAGGTGTCGTCTCTCGCTCAGGTGCGGCGGTCGAGCCGGGCACGAGCCGTCGAGCAGGCGATCGGCGCGCTGTTCTCCCCGGCGTAGCACGCACGCCGAGTTCACTTGGCATCCCCAAATTCGATGCTCTTCATCGTCTCGATCTACTGCACCGATCGAATGCACCGCGAACGTGTATTGGCCAGATGCTCACGTCGTGAGGTTGTCTGAGAGGCACCCGGGCGGCACTGCTGCTCGGAGCGTCTCGGGGCGTTCCGCCCGAAACGCGTCAGCAGCGAAGCGATGCGAGTGGAGAAGTTACGTATGACGAGCCAGCAAATCGAGGTCACTGAAGTCCTCGTCGTCGGCGCCGGCCAGGCCGGGGTAGCCATGAGTGAACATCTGTCGCAACGGGGTATCTCGCACCTTGTGCTCGAGCGGCATCGCATCGCCGAGCGCTGGCGCACAGAGAGGTGGGACTCGCTCGTCGCCAACGGACCCGCCTGGCACGATCGTTTTCCCGGGATGGAGTTCACGGGTGTCGACCCCGACGCGTTCGCACCGAAGGAGCGCGTGGCCGCGTACTTCGAGGAGTACGCGGAGCGTTTCGAGCTTCCGATCCGCACCGGCGTCGAAGTCACGAGTGTCCGCAAAGCGTCGGGCGAGCCCGGCTTCCTCGCGGAGACATCGGCCGGAACGATCCGGGCACGCTACGTGGTGGCGGCGACCGGTGCGTTCCAGAACCCGTCCATCCCCCCGATCGTGCCGGCGGATGCGGGCGTGCGCCAGATCCACTCGAGCGAATACCGCAACCCGGAGCAGCTGCCGGAGGGCGGCGTGCTCGTCGTCGGCGCCGGTTCCTCCGGAGTGCAGATCGCGGACGAGCTGCGGCGATCCGGCCGCGATGTCGTGCTCGCCGTAGGGCCTCACGACCGCCCGCCCCAGCGCTACCGCGGACGAAACTTCGTCTGGTGGCTGGGCGTGCTCGGCAAGTGGGAGGCCTCGGCCCCGCCGCAGGGCGCGGAGCACGTCACGATCGCGGTCAGCGGCGCGAATGGCGGTCGTACCATCGACTTCCGCGAGCTGGCCGCGTCGGGAATCACGCTGGTCGGCCGCGCGAACGCGTTCTCGGACGGCGTGCTCCGCTTCGGCCCCGACCTCGCGGCGAACATCGCACGCGGCGATGACAACTACTTGTCACTGCTCGACGAGGCCGATGCGTACATCGAACGCAACGGTCTCGACCTGCCCGAAGAGCCCGAGGCGCGCGAGTTCGGGCCGACGCCGGAGTGCGTTGCGAATCCCATCCTCGAACTCGACCTCGGCGCTTCAGGGATCACCTCGATCGTGTGGGCTACCGGCTTCACGGTCGACTACTCATGGCTCGAGGTCGACGCATTCGACGAACGCGGCCGCCCCCTGCAGCAGCGCGGCGTCTCGGTCGAGCCGGGCGTCTACTTCCTCGGCATTCCGTGGCAGTCGCGCCGCGGCTCGAGCTTCATCTGGGGCGTCTGGCACGATGCGAAGTACCTCGCCGATCAGATCGAGATTCAGCGCGGCTACGTCGCGTACGAGGGCAATTCGTACGCCGCCGACGCCGAGGCCGGGGCGCTGCCGAGCGGGCGGCACTCAGCGGAGATCGCTTACGCCGGATAGGAGCTCGACGTGTCGGAACCGCCGCGGCCCGACGCTCAGACGGTGAAGTCGCTCGCCGCCCGCGCCGTGGTGATGCCCTTCATGAGGTCGATCACCGGCAGGTGGTCGGGGTGCGAGGCGTACTCGGCGAGGCCCGCCTCGTCGTCGAAGTCGGCGATCAGCGTCACATCGTAGTTCGCACCGTCGAACAGCTCATTGCGGTGCACCGAGAGCGCCCGGACGGAGGGCACGAGATCCCTGAGCGGTTCGATCGCGGCGATCGCCCGAGCGGCGTGCGCATCGCGCTCCTCCCGGGTCTCTCCGGCGAACTTCCAGCTGACGATGTGGCGCAGTGCCATGAGTGCTCCTCGGTGCTCGGGTGTGAATGAACGGTGAGATCCGCAGCCGGCTACCGGCGACGCAGGGCGCGCAGGGGGTTGCGGGCGGCCTTCGTCGCGGCGGCGGCGAGGCGATCCGGATCGACGCGCCAGATCGCATGCCGACGCCCATCGATCTGCACCACGGGAATGTGCTCGGCGTGCACCTCGGCGAGCGCCCGGTCCTGCGTGATATCGAGCTCCTCGTAGGCCGTCGCGACGCCTGCGGCATCGAGTCGCTCGCGCACCTCGTCGATAGCCCGACGGGCGTCATCGCAGAGATGGCAGCCCGGCTTGCCGATGAGAGTCAGGCGTACCGCGGACATGATGCTCCGAGTCTACGGGCCCTGAAGCACCGCAGCACATTCCGGGCATGGGAAAGGCGCCGATCCGTGATGGATCGGCGCCCCTCATCGGCCAGCCGTCTCGCGACGGCACCGATCACTTCTTGTTGCGGCGCTGGTGACGCGTCTTACGAAGCAGCTTGCGGTGCTTCTTCTTCGACATGCGCTTGCGACGCTTCTTGATTACTGAACCCACATTAACCTCACAACGTCTCTCGGGCCGCTGGGAGTCGGGGCCCATAAAACATACATCTTAGCTGGCGTCGCTCGCAGATGCGAACCGAGCGGCTCGAGCGACCGCGCGAGCCCGGATCATCCGCGCAGTTTGAAGCGCGCGACGAGCTCCTTCACCCGGTGCTCGGCGCGGGCCGCGGCGCGTCCGATCCGCTCCGCGGCCGCGGTCGCCTCTTCGGGAAGCACCTCGTCGAACTCGTCGGACTCGTGGGGCCCCTGCACGCGCTCGCCGTCTTCGGAGAGGTACTCCACCGTCACCTCCGTCTCGAACCCCGCGGAGAGGAACGGGATCACGAAGTCCTCGATCATCTCGAGCGGCTCGGGGTCGAGCGAGTAGAAGCGATGCTGGCCGTCCTCGCGCACGACCACCAGCTCGGCCTCGCGCAGCACCTTCAGGTGCTTCGACACCGTGGGCTGACTGATGCCGAGCCGGCCGACGATCTCTGACACGCTCATCTCAGCGCTCTGCACGTGCTTCTCGAGCAGAGCCTGCAGAATGTCGCGCCGCGTGGCGTCGGCGATGACTCCGAAGATATCTGGCATAGGCACCAGAGTAGTCGGAGCAGTCGCGCTTCGTGCTCGGTCCCCGCGCTGCGCACGACCCGCTTACGCGCAGGACGCCGGGCGTGTGTAGCATGAGACAGCATCGAATCGGGGCGGCAACGACTCTCGGTTCTCGTCATCGCCCGAAAGCAGGAGTCGTGAGGACACGCGCTGCGAGCTTCCGATTCACCGGATTGCTCTCGCTGAAGTCGTGGATCGGAAGCATGATCCACTCGTCACCCGCACGTGTCGCGCTGCTGGTGTTCACGGGATTGATCCTGCTCTGGACGGCGCTGCTCTCCCTGCCGATCGCGAGCCGCACGAACGAGATGACCCCGCTCGCCGATGCGCTCTTCACGGCAGTCTCCGCCATCTGCGTCACGGGTCTCTCGACGGTCGACATGGCGACGCACTGGTCGCTCTTCGGAGATCTGCTGATCCTCGGCGGCCTGCAGATCGGCGGCATCGGCGTGCTCACCCTCGCGAGCATCCTGGGCCTCACGGTCACCCGCCGGCTCGGCCTGCGCTCGCGCCTGCTCGCCGCGGGCGACACGAACCCGATGCGCATGGGCCGCGACGTGTCCGAGAGCCAAGCCGTCGGGCTCGGCGAGATCGGCGGCCTGCTCGCAGCGGTCGCGACGAGCCTGGTCGTGATCGAGCTCGCCCTCACCGCGTTCATCACGCCCCGCCTCGTCGCCGAAGGATACGACTTCTGGCACGCGCTCTGGAACGGGTTCTACCTCGCCGCCTCGGCGTTCACGAATACCGGCTTCGTGCCGCTGCCGGGAGGGTTGGAGCCGTTCGCGACGGACACCTACCTGCTCAGCGTGCTCGCCGTCGGCGTCTTCCTCGGCAGCATCGGCTTCCCGGTGATCTTCGCGCTCTACCGATACGTCGTGGGCGGCGGCTGGCGGGCGCACAAACGGCTCGGGCTCCACGCCAAGCTGACGTTGACCACGACGCTCCTCTTCGTGGTCTTCGGGTGGATCGCGATCGCGGCTCTCGAATACAACAACACCCGCACACTCGGCTCCCAGGATCTGGGGGACACGCTCTTCAGCTCGGTGTACATGTCGGTGATGACGCGCTCGGGCGGGCTCGGCGTGATGGACCCCACCGACATGAACGGGTCGACGCTGCTCGTGATCGACATGCTCATGTTCGTCGGCGGCGGCTCCGCGTCGACCGCGGGCGGCATCAAGGTCACGACGATCGCCGTGCTGTTCCTCGCGGCGTATGCCGAAGCGCGCGGCTACAAGGACATGCAGGCGTTCGACCGCCGCATCCCCAATGAGGTGCTGCGCGTGGCCGTCTCCGTGCTCATCTGGGGGGCGACGATCGTGCTCGCCGCCTCGGTCGCCATCATGCATCTCACCGGCGAGCCCCTCGACATCGTGCTGTTCGAGGTGATCTCCGCCTTCGGCACCTGCGGGTTGTCGACCGGGCTGTCGGGCGAGCTCGACGACCCCGGCAAGTACATTCTCGCGGCTACCATGTGGGCAGGCCGTGTCGGAACCGTTACGCTGGCGGCGGCCGTCGCGGCGACGAGCCGCTCCCGCATGTTCCGCCTCCCTGAAGAAAGGCCGATCGTTGGTTGATATTCGCAGTGACGCCCCGGTGATCGTCATCGGTCTCGGGCGCTTCGGTGCTGCCACCGCGGGGCAGCTCGATCGTCAGGATCGCGAGGTGCTCGTCGTCGACACCGATTCGGGCCTGGTGCAGAAGTGGGCCGACCGCGTCACGCACGCGGTGCAGGCCGATGCGCGCTCCATGGAGGCGCTCAAGCAGATCGGCGCCGACGAGTTCCAGATCGCCGTGGTCGCCACCGGTGCGTCGATCGAGTCGAGCGTGCTGATCGCGGCGAATCTCGTCGATCTGGGGGTGCCGCAGATCTGGGCGAAGGCGATCTCGATCTCGCACGGCAAGATCCTCGAGCGCATCGGCGTGCACCACGTCATCTACCCGGAGCGCGAGGCGGGCGAGCGGGTCGCGCACCTGCTGAGCGGCAGCATGCTCGACTTCATCCAGTTCGACGACAACTACGTCATCGCGAAGATGTACCCGCCGCGGTCCATCCGGGGCCGCTCGCTCAGCGAGAGCGGGGTGCGCACCCGCTACCGGGTCACCGTCGTCGGCGTGAAGACGCCGGGCCAGCCCTTCACGCACGCCACGCAGGACACGGTCGTCTCGCGGCACGATCTCATCATCGTGAGCGGTACGGCCGCGGACGTCGAGCGCTTCGCCGCGATCGGCTAGGCGATCACTCCCCTCGTTCGATCTCCTCGGAGCGGCGGACGTTCGCGGCGAGCGCTCGATCGAAGAGGTCGGCCCATCCTCCGCCCTGCAGCTCCAGAACCGCCTGCTCCGTCGTGCCCTTGGGGCTCGTGACGTTGCGGCGCAGTGTCTCCGGCGTCTCCGCGCTGTGCGCCCAGAGCTGGGCCGCCCCCACGATCGTCTGCTTGACGAGCGTGCGGGCCTGATCCTCGTCGAACCCGGCGCGCTCCGCCGCCGCAGTCATCTCCTCCGCGTACAGGAACAGGTAGGCGGGGCCCGACCCCGAGACCGCCGCGACGGCGTTGATCTGATCCTCGCGCACGATCAGCGCCTCACCCACGGTCGCGAACAGGCGCTGCACGAGGGCGACGTCCGACTCCGACGCGGACGACCCGCCCGCGATCCCCGTCGCCCCGAGCCCGATGGTCGACGGCGTGTTCGGCATCGCCCGCACCACCGGCACCCCCTCGGGCAGCTCGGCCTCGATCGCTGCACTGGGCACGCCCGCGGCGACGCTCACCACGACGGCCCCCGGTTCCAGGTCGCCCGCGATCTCGCGCACGACATCGCGCACCATCCAGGGCTTCACGCCGAGCACGACGAGTTCAGCACCGCGTACCGCACGCCGGTTCGCCTCCGGCTCCCCCTCCGACGACAGCGCCACCACGTCGCTCGCACCCGCGAAGGACCGCGCACTCGCCTCGGACTTCGTGGTGACGGTGATCGGCAGTGCGATGTCGACGTCGGGTGCGCGGAGCCCCGCGAGGATCGCGCCCCCCATCGACCCGACTCCGATCATCGCGGTGCGGGGAAGGCGGGAAGCGTCGGAGGCAGCGGCATTCGGAGTACGTGCGGGAGTCGTTTCGTCCATCACCCCAGTGTATGGAGCACCTCCGACAGAATGCGGGCGTCGACCTTGTCCGGTTCCGCGCCCGTTCGAATGGACCTCCGGCATAGACTTGGGCCAGCGATTCGGGCACTCGAGGTCCATCACGGGAGGCATCTGACATGAGCGCGACAGGCGGCAGCAAGGCGATCATCGCGGCACTACTCGCCAATCTGGGAATCGCGGTGACGAAGTTCATCGCGTGGGCGTTCTCGGGATCCTCCTCGATGCTCGCGGAGGGCGTGCACTCCCTCGCCGACTCGGGCAACCAGGTGCTGCTGCTCGTCGGCGGCAAGCGCGCGCAGCAGAAGGCGGACAAGGAGCACCCGTTCGGCCACGGTCGCGTGCGCTACGTCTACGCCTTCGTCGTCGCCATCGTGCTCTTCTCGATCGGTGGAGTGTTCTCGGTGTACGAGGGCGTCTCGAAGATTCAGCACCCGCACGCCCTCGAGGTGTGGTGGCTTCCCCTCCTCGTGCTGGCCATCGCAATCGTGCTCGAGAGCTTCTCGCTGCGCACGGCCATTCGCGAGAGCCGACCGCACAAGGGCACGTCGAGCTGGTTCCAGTTCATCCGCCGCTCCAAGGCGCCCGAGCTGCCCGTGGTGCTGCTCGAGGATCTCGCCGCGCTGCTCGGCCTCGTGTTCGCCTTCATCGGCGTCGGCCTGACCGTGCTCACCGGCAACGGCCTCTTCGACGGCATCGCCACCGTAGCCATCGGCGTGCTGCTCGTCGCCGTCGCCATCGTGCTCGGCATCGAGGTGAAGAGCCTGCTCGTCGGCGAGGGAGCGAACGACGACGACGTCGCGAAGATCGAGGCCGCGCTTCTCAAGTCGCAGGACGTCAATCGCATCATCCACATGAAGACCCTCTACCTCGGCCCCGATGAGTTCATGGTCGGCGCGAAGATCGACATCGCGCCGGAGAGGACGATGAACGAGGTCTCCGTCATCATCAACCTCGCCGAGCGTCGCGTGCGCGAAGCGGTGCCTGCCGCTCGCGTCATCTACATCGAGCCCGACGTGTACCTGGATCCCAACGCCGACACGCCCTCGACGAGCTCCATCGTCATGCTCTCGAGCGACTGACATCGGCGACCTGCGCGCACCGCTTCCGGTGCACGCACCGTTCACCCGACAGCAACCGCACCGCTCCTTCCCGGCCACCGCGTACTTCTAGCGTGGGGTCTCGGATCGGCCGCCCGTTCACGGGGCGAGTCCGCACGCGCCTCCCGGCGATCCGCACCCATACGTTGGAAGGAACACCCGTGACCTCTCGCGCTATTCTGCGCTCCGCCGCCGTTATCACCGCCCTGCTCATGGGCGGCTCGCTGGCAGCCTGCTCCACGGCGAGCAACGCCGAGGGCGGCTCGACCTCGTCGACCGACGCCGCCACCGCCACCAGCGCCGAAGACTTCGGCGGCATGGATGCGCTCGTCGCCGCCGCTCAGGAGGAGGGCGAGCTCAACGTCATCGCGCTTCCCGAGACCTGGGCCAACTACGGCAAGATCATCACCGGCTTCGAGGACAAGTACGGCATCACCGTCAATTCGGCCTCACCCGACGCGTCGAGCGCCGAGGAGATCCAGGCCGCGGACAACCTGCAGGGGCAGGACACCGCGCCCGACGTCTTCGACCTCGGCAGCGCGGTGGCGCTCGAGAACGTCGACAAGTTCGCCCCGTACCAGGTGGAGACCTGGGACGACATTCCCGAGGGCAACAAGGAGCCGACCGGCCTCTGGGTGAACAACTACTCGGGCATCATGTCGATCGGGTACGACTCCGACAAGCTCTCCGAGCCGAAGGCGCTCGACGACCTGCTGGGCGCCGACTACAAGGGCTCGGTCGTGCTCAACGGCGACCCGACCCAGGCCGGCGCCGCGTTCGCCGCGGTCGGCTCGATCTCCTCACTGAACGGCGGCGGAGTCGACGACTTCGGCCCCGGCGTCGACTTCGTCGGCGAGCTGCGCGACGCGGGCAACCTGCTGACCGTCGACCCGACGCCCGCAACGATCGCCTCGGGCGAGACCCCCCTCGTCTTCGACTGGTCGTTCAACAACATCGCGGCCGCCGCCGACAAGCCCAGCTGGGAGACCACGGTGCTCGAGGGCCCGGCCTACGTCTCGTTCTACAACGAGGCCATCAACAAGGACGCGCCGAACCCCGCCGCAGCCCGCCTGTGGCAGGAGTGGATCTTCTCGGACGAGGTGCAGACGCTGTTCCTCGAGGCGAACGCCGTTCCGGTACGCGCCGATGCGCTGCAGGAAGCCGGCTCCGTCGACGAGTCCCTGCTCGAGGCCGCGACGTTCGGCACGAGCAGCGACGACTGGATCACGCCGACCGAAGACGACACCGCTGCGGCGAACACGCTCCTCGCCGAGCGCTGGGCCGACGCGATCAAGTAACGCAGGATCCGTGCGGTGGGGGCGCGAGCCGCCCCCACCGCACGCGTGCGTCTGCGCCCCTCATCCCCCCTCTCGGCCGACCGTTCCGGAGCCCACGTGAAACGTCTCGCCTCGGTGATCGGGCTCGCCCCGTTCACCGTGTACATCCTGCTCTTCCTCGCCGTACCCACCGTGCTCGCCGTGGGCAGCGGCTTCACCGACGACCGGGGGTTCACCCTCGCGAACCTCCAGGTGCTCGCAGCCCCGGCGACGCTCAGCGCGTTCGGCGCGAGCGTGTGGATCAGCGTCGTCACCGCCGTCATCGGCGCCGTGATCGGCGCGATCCTCTGCTGGGCGCTCGCCGCGCTGCCCGAGCACGGCCCCCTGCGCCGCGTCATCGATGCCGCGAGCTCGGTACTCGCCCAGTTCGGAGGCGTCATGCTCGCATTCGCCTTCGTGGCGACGATCGGCATTCAAGGTCTCGTCACGGTCGTGCTGCGCGAACGCCTCGGCACCGACATCTACGCGGAGGGCGTCTGGTTGTACGAACTCCCGGGCCTCATCCTCCCCTACGTCTACTTCCAGGTACCGCTCATGGTCATCACCTTCTTGCCGGCGGTCGTCGCCCTGAAACCGGGGTGGGCGGAAGCGGTCGCGACCCTCGGCGGGAGCAGCTTCAGCTACTGGTGGCGCGTCGGGCTCCCCGTGCTCGCCCCCGCGTTCCTCGGTTCGCTCCTGCTGCTGTTCGCGAATGCGTTCTCGTCGTACGCGACCGCGGCGGCGCTCATCAGCCAGGGCTCGCAGATCGTTCCGCTGCAGATCCGGGCCGCGCTGATCGGGGAGACCGGCGGATCGAACTCCGCATCGGCCGGTGTGCTCGCCCTCGGCATGATCATCGTGATGACCGTCGTGATGCTCGCCTACGGCAGACTCATGGCGCGGGCGGGGCGGTGGCAGCGGTGAGCTCGCGCATGCCGGGCCGCCCCCCGCGCGGCGTCGCCTACGCGGTGGTCGGGGTCATCGGCCTCGTCTTCATGATCCCGCTCCTCGCGATGCTCGAATTCACGCTTCGACAGACCACCGGCGGCTACGGCCTCGACCACTGGCTGGGACTCTTCGACCCCGCGAACGCGCGCGCCTACCGGCCGCTGTTCCAGGGGCTCGGAAACTCGTTCCTGCTCGCCGGGCTCACCCTCGTCATCGTGCTCGGCGTCTTCTTCCCGACCATCGTGCTCGTGCATCTGCGCTTCCCGAAACTGGAACGGGCGCTCGACCTGCTCACGGTGCTGCCCATCGCGATCCCCGCCATCGTGCTCGTCGTGGGGTTCGCACCGATCTACCGCGCGCTCGGCTCCGTCGTCGGCTCCGGCGCCTGGTCGCTCGCGCTCGCGTACGGCGTGCTCGTGCTGCCCTTCGCCTACCGGGCGATCAACTCCGACCTGCAGGGCATGGACGCCCGCACGCGCACCGAAGCCGCTCGTTCGCTCGGCGCCGGGTGGGGCACCGTGCTGGTGCGCATCGTCACCCCCGGGGTGCGACGCGGCCTGCTCGCGGCCTCGCTGCTCACGATCGCGATCGTGCTCGGCGAATTCACCGTCTCATCGCTGCTCAATCGCGTGACGCTGCAGACGGCGCTGCTGCAGATCTCCAAGTCGGATCCGTTCGTCGCCGTCGCGGTATCGTTGCTCTCGCTGGTCGGCGCCTTCCTCGTTCTTCTCCTCGTCAGCAGCACCGGGGGCGCGCCGCGTCGCCGGAAGCGGCGCGGTTCCCGTTCGACAACCTCTCAGGAGTCCTGATCATGAACGCCACGATGACCCAGACCCGATCGGGGGCCGCGGTGCGCCTCGAGCAGGTGACCAAGGCGTACGGCGCGACCACCGTGCTGCACGACATCGACCTCGCGCTCGAACCCGGAGAACTCATCTGCCTGCTGGGCCCGTCGGGCTGCGGCAAGACGACGGCGCTGCGCTGCATCGCCGGTCTCGAGGATGTCACGTCCGGTCGCGTGCGCATCGGCGACGACGATGTCACCCGGGTTCCCGTGAACCGCCGCGACATCGGCATGGTCTTCCAGCAGTACTCGCTCTTCCCGCACCTCACCGTCGCCCGCAACGTCGAGTTCGGGCTCGGCATGCGCAGGGTGCCGAAGGCCGAGCGGATCACCCGCATCGGCGACATGCTCGAGATCGTGGGGCTCTCGCATCTCGCCGAGCGGTTCCCCCACGAGCTCTCCGGCGGTCAGCAGCAGCGCGTCGCTCTCGCTCGAGCACTCGTCACGCGGCCTCGTGCGCTGCTGCTCGACGAGCCGCTGTCGGCGCTCGACGCGAAGGTGCGCGTGCGGCTGCGCGAGCAGATCCGCGCCATTCAGACCGAGCTCGGCATCACCACCGTCTTCGTCACGCACGACCAGGAGGAGGCGCTCGCGATCTCCGACCGCGTCGCGGTGATGGAGGGCGGCCGGATCGCGCAGCTCGGCACGCCCGAAGACCTCTACCGCCGGCCCGCCTCGCCCTTCGTCGCCGACTTCGTCGGGCTCTCCAACCAGCTCGACGCGACGCAGGAGCAGGATCGCGTGAACGTGCGCGGCGCCCTGCTCCCGCTGATCGCTCCCGCGGGAGCCGGCACCACCGGCGTCTCGAGCGCACGTGTCACGGCGTATGTGCGCCCCGAGCACGTGCGGCTCGCGGCAGAGGCTCCGGGATCCTTCGCGTCTCCGTTGAGCGGTGTCGTGCTGTCGAGCGGATTCCTCGGCCCGATCCGCCGCACGGTCGTGCAGTTCGACGACGGCACCGAGGTCGCGTCGCAGCACGGCGCCGACGAACCCTTCCGCGCGGGCGATCGCGTCGTCGTCTCGTTCGCCCCCGAACCGGTGACGGTCGCGCCCCGCGCCTGACGCCGCCCGCCCGGCTTGCCCGCCCCGGTCCGCGCCCATCCGCGCCCATTCTGCGAGCGGGGTCACTTCGGGAGGGTGTTGCGTGCCTCCACCGCCCCGACACACTCCCGAAGTGACCCCGCTCGCACAGGGGGCAGCGGCGACGCAGCGGCGGACGGCGGCGACGCAGCGGCGGCTAGCGGCGGCGCTCGAAGAAGGCGCGCAGCAGCGCGGCGCTCTCGTCGGCGCGCACGCCCGCGACCACCTCGGGCACCGCGTGCGGAAGGCGCCCGTCGCGCAGCAGATCGTAGACGCTGCCGACCGCGCCGGCCTTCTCGTCCCAGGCGCCGATCACCACGCGCGCGACTCGGGCCGCGAGGATGGTGCCGGCGCACATCACGCACGGCTCCAGGGTGACCACGAGGGTGCAGTCGTCGAGCACCCGGCTTCCACGGGCGGCGGCCGCCTCGCGGATGGCGATGACCTCGGCATGGCCCGTCGGATCCGGCACCGCCTCGCGTGCATTGCGACCCGCGCCGATCACCGCCCCTTCGGCGTCGAGCACGAGAGCTCCGACCGGGATCTCGCCGGCGTCGCGCGCGACCCGCGCCTCCGCGAGAGCCAGCCCCATGATCTCGGACTCGGCGCGCGATGGGGGGATGGGGGTCACGCCAATAGAATAGGTCCATGCGAGTCTTCGTTGCGGATCATCCCCTCATCACCCACAAGCTCACCGTGTTGCGTGACACGAAGACCTCTCAGCCGACGTTCCGGCTCCTCATCGAAGAGCTGATGACGCTCCTCGCCTACGAGGCGACCCGCGAGGTGCGCGTCGAGCCGCACGCCATCGAGACCCCGGTCGCCCCGACGACGGGCGTGAAGCTCAGCGAGCCGTTGCCGCTCATCGTCCCGATCCTGCGCGCCGGGCTCGGCATGCTCGAGGGGATGGTGAAGCTCGTGCCCACGGCCGAGGTCGGGTTCCTCGGCATGGCGCGGGATGAGGAGACGCTGCAGCCCACGACCTACGCCGAGCGCCTGCCCGATTCGCTGGCCGGGCGGCAGTGCTTCGTGCTCGATCCGATGCTCGCAACGGGAGGATCGCTCGCGGCGGCGATCAAGTTCCTCTTCGACCGCGGCGCCGACGATGTCACGGCGATCTGCGTACTCGGCACTCCGGAGGGCGTCGAGGCGATCGAGCAGGCCGCGGGTGACCGCAAGGTGACCCTGGTGCTCGGCGCGCTCGACGAGGGGCTGAACGAGCAGGCCTACATCGTGCCCGGTCTGGGCGACGCCGGCGACCGCCTGTACGGCACCGCCGGCGACTGACTCGACCCAACCGCTCGGCCGCCGGACCGCTCGACTGGGTGCTTCAACTTCCGCTTGACACCCGGAGCAATGCTTTGCTTAACTTGCGGTTATGCATGAGACCATTCGTCCCCAGTCCGCCTTCGAGGTGAACTTTGGGAACCCCGGCATGATGATGGCCGGGCAGAGTGTCATGCGTTGTCGAATGTGCATGTGAACGTTTTC
This sequence comes from Leucobacter sp. USCH14, assembly GCF_037619215.1. Lineage (NCBI taxonomy): Bacteria > Bacillati > Actinomycetota > Actinomycetes > Micrococcales > Microbacteriaceae > Leucobacter > Leucobacter sp. USCH14. The sequence continues at coordinate 33,080 of NZ_JAQPZP010000001.1, read as the reverse complement.
TAGCAGTACGTCCACCCGGCGATGCGCGTCCCGCATCCCATCGCCGCAATCACACGGTGTCGATCCTCTCGAACACTTCGAGACCGGCGCCCGTATCGCCCGCACCTCCGGCCGGTTCCCGGCCACAGCGTTCCGCGCACCGCAGCGCAGAACCGCATTCGACAGCTTGAAGGACATCATCATGAACGCCACCACGCAGACCCTCCGCGCCGCACGCCCCGACCTCGCTGCAGATCTCGCACCGCAGACGGCGCCCGAGCGCCGAGTTCCCGAAGGCACCGAGGTGCGCGGTTTCGCCCTCTACGTCGGCCTCGCCGATGACAAGATCGCCGACGGCGACCCCAAGCTCGGCGCCATCGTCACGCGCATCAAGCAGCTGGTCGCCGAGCTCGCTCCCGCAGCCGAGACGTACGCCGCAGTCGCGCTCGCTCCCGAGCAGACCGGTGGTCGCGACGTCGACGTGGTGCGCCTCGCACTCGGAGACCCCGCGGCCGTCGCCCGCCAGAAGCAGCACGAGGCGGAGGAGCAGGACCACGCGGCGAGCGGAGTGATCCTCGACCTCTCGCGCAAGCGCGTGCTGCTCGACAACGTCGCCGCCGCCCTCACCTTCCGGGAGTTCGAACTGCTGCAGTATCTCGTGCTGCGCGAGGGGCGCACGATCAGCCGCGAAGAGCTCATCTCCGCGCTGTGGAGCGAGGGCAGCGATGAGGAGGTGCCGAGCGAGCGCACCATCGACGTGCACATCCGTCGCCTGCGCGTGAAGCTCGCGCAGTACCAGGACATCGTGCGCACGGTGCGCGGCACCGGGTACCGGTTCGACCGCCACGCCGATGTCGCGATCCTCCACACCGCGGCTCCGAGCCCCGACGCGTTCTAGACCGGAGCGCCCGGCATCGCCCGACCGCGCGCTGCTTCGGCGCGTGGCGGGGAATGCGCTACCGCGACGCGAGGCACCTGCGGTAGCCTCAAAAGCGCATCCTACGTCTTGAAGGAGACCGAACATGACTACGTTGCCCCCAGAGGATCAGCCCGGCCGCGAGCCCGCCGGCAACGGCTCCGGCGATCCCGCGCCGACGACGCCACCGGCTCCGCCCGCACCTCCGACGGTGCCCCAGGCTCCCCCGAGCGCTCCCCAGACGCCTCCGTCGGCTCCGCAGTTCCAGCAGCCCCAGTACCAGGCTCCGGCCACGCCGCCGGCGCCCCCGCAGGCACCGCAGTACCAGGCTCCGCCTGCGCAGCCGCAGCAGCCGCAGCAGACTTACCAGCAGCCGCAGCAGCCGCCGCAGTACGGCGCGCCCGGCCAGACGGGTCAGACGCCCCCGCCGCCCGGAGGCTACCAGCAGCCGCCCGCGGGCTACGCGCAGCCGGCGGCCGATCCGGCGACCAACGTGGTGCTGAACTACTGGCTGTCGGTCTTCTTCTCCTGGATTCCGGCGCTGATCTTCTACCTGGTCGACAAGGACAAGGGCGACCAGCGCGTGTACGCGTACCAGCGCGACAACCTGAACTTCTCGCTGCTGCGAGTCGGCGTCGTCGTAGTGACCTGGATCCTCGCGTTCATCCCCTACCTCGGAGCGATCTTCGCCTTCATCCTCTGGATCGGCTCGCTCGTGCTGTTCATCTTCCACATCATCGCTGCGGTGAAGGCGAGCGAGGGCTTCCGCCGCGGCGAGCGGCCGGGCTTCATCTTCAACGTTCCGCTCGTCAAGTAGCGTCGCTCGCACGCCACGGCGCCCTGGTCTGCATATGCGGGCTCGGGGCGCCGTTGTCGTTCGTCGGCCCGTACCTCGATGCTGACGAGGGCGCCTCGCCGGATCAGGTGATCAGGTGCCGTACGCGGCGCGACGCGCGCGCCGGGCGCGCCAGCGCTCCGTGAACCGTGCCAGCGCCATCCGCGCCCACCCGAGCAGCCGCCGCGCCCAGTGGAACTCGGTGCCGAGGATCGCGAGACCGAAGAACACGATGAGCCATCCGGGCCCCGGCAGCGGAACCAGGATCAGCCCGACGACGACGATCAGCGCGCCGAGCGCGGTGATCGCGATCCGGTAGAGCGCGTCGAGCCAGCGGCTCCGCTTGATCACGGCGCGGGCTCGAGACGCCCCGCGAACCACGCGGTGCCAGCGGCGTTCCCGATACTGCGCGCGTTCGTGATGCTCCGTGCGCTCGTGATGCTCCGTGCGCTCGCGTCGGCTGCCGGGCGCGGCTCGGAGTGCATCGGGTGCGGGCATGCGGCGAGGCTACGCGGCGAGGCTGGCAGCACGCCGCATGACAGGTGGGTGCACGCTTAGACTGGCGGGATGAGCGAGCGATGGCGATCCGTGGCGGCCGCGGCAGGTCTGGCAGCGACCGACGGAACGACTCGCCCGACGATCTTCGCCGAGATGACCGCGCTCGCGGTCGAAACCGATTCGGCGAATCTCGGGCAGGGGTTCCCCGACGCCGACGGCCCGGAATGGATTCGCCGCATCGCCGCCGATGCGATCCTCACCGGGCAGAACCAGTACCCGCCGGGGCGCGGAATCCCGGCCCTGCGCGACGCGATCGCGCAGCACCGGCACCGGCACACGGGGCTCATCGCGAACCCGGCGACCGAGGTGCTCGTCACCGCGGGCGCGACCGAGGCCCTCGCCGCTGCGCTGCTCGCGTTCACCGGCCCTGGCGACGAGGTGGTCACCCTCGAGCCGTTCTACGATGCGTACGCCGCACTCATCGCGATGTCGGGCGCGACCCATGCGACCGTCCCTCTGCGGCACGAGAACGGCGCCTTCCGACTGGATCGCTCTTCACTCGACGCCGCGATCACCGACCGCACGCGCGTGATCCTGATCAACACGCCGCACAACCCCACCGGAACCGTGCTGAGCGCCGACGAGCTCGCCCTCGTCGCGGATGCGGCGCAGCGAGCCGACGCCATCGTGCTGACCGATGAGGTCTACGAGCATCTCACCTTCGGCGGTGCTCGCCACCACTCGATCGCGGCGCTCGCCGGAATGGCCGAGCGCACCGTGACGGTCTCGTCCGCGGGCAAGACGTTCTCGCTCACCGGCTGGAAGATCGGGTGGGCGGTGGCGCCGGCGCCGCTCATCGAGGCGATGACCGCGGTGAAGCAGTTCCTCACCTACTCGGGCGGCGCACCGTTCCAACCGGCGATCGCACGCGCGTTGACCGACGGCGATGCCGATGTCCGGGAACTGCGCGATTCCCTGGCGGATCGCCGCGACCTCCTCGTCGCCGGCCTCCGCGAGGCCGGTTTCGATCTGGTGGTGCCGGGCGGCACCTACTTCGTGTGCGCCGATGCCGCGCCGTTCCTGAGCGAGTCGGTACCCGACGGTGCGGCGTTCGCGCGAATGCTGCCCCGCTCGATCGGCGTGGCGTGCGTACCCATTTCGGCGTTCTGCAGCGCTGGGTCGGAGACTGCCTCAGCCCTGGCGTCGTGGGTGCGCTTCACGTTCGTCAAGGACGAGCGGACGCTGCGCTCCGCGATCGAGCGACTCGCCCAGTTGCGCGTCGCAGATGCGCCTCGGAGTGCGCCGCTCGGCTGAGTCGCGCACCTCCGTACCGCACCCCTCCTCGAGCTCGCAGCCCGATCGCGATCCAGACCGCCACCCCGCGCTCGAGCACCCAGAGCGGCGCCCACAGTGCTGCCGTCCGCGGGAAGACCTCTGCGCCGCCGTGTCGACGTCGGCCCAGCTCTGCGAGGAGCAGGATCACCGCGAGCAGCACGACGGCTCGCGATCGCTTCGCACTGCTCCAGATCGCCGCGGGAAGAATCGTCGCCTCCGCCAGGAGCCGAGCCGGCTGCGCCCAGCTGTCGTACGCTTGGCGCACGCGCTGCGAGAGAAAGTGCGCCGTCGAGGGCGGTCGTCGCGCAACGACGATGTCCGGCCGGGAGAGGACCCGGCCCCCGGCCGCGCGCACCGTGCGTTCGAGTTCGAGATTCTCGAACAGCACGTCGGTGTCGTAGCCGCCCATTTCGATGAACACGGAGCGGCGCAGCCCGTACGTTCCGGGGTAGTCGTCTCCCAGGGCTCGATTCAGCAGGCTGCGGCCGGTGTCCCACCGCGCGTGCCACGGCGCCGGCGCGAAGACGTTCTGCGGTTTCACGAGGTCCGAGCCGCGCAGGGCGCGAGCCACCGCGCTGACGCCGCGCCGGTCGTACCGCACGTCGTCATCCGCCAGGATGACGAGCTCGCGACGCGCCGCTTCGACTCCGGCGATCACGCCGACGACCTTGCCATTGCCGGTGCTCGGCGGTCGCACCGCGAGGTGCCGCACGATCCCCCGCCACCGCTCGGCGTGCGCGTCGAAGAGCGGTGCAGTCGATCCATCGACGACCGTGACGTCGACCCACGTCGCGAGTTCTCGGAGGTACGCGGTGAGTTCGTCCAGCCCGGCATCGCTGCTCCACCGCAGCGGGATGATGTACTCCACCGGTATCTGGTCGCCCATGGTCGTGGCTCAGCGTCGCTCAGTATCGCTCAGTCATCGGTGCGGAACCCGGAGAGTCTGTGCGTGCCGTCGCAGAAGGGTTTGATGGTCGAGAGCCCGCAGCGGCACAGCGCCACGGTGCGGCGCTTCTGCGGAATCGGCTCTCCGTCCACCGTCTGCAGGGTGATCTCTCCGCGCACGATCAGTGGCCCGTCGGGGTACGGCGTGACCGTCGGCTCGTCGCCGGTCACGCCGCGGCTCCGGCTCGCAGGGAGGAGCGCCCGTCCGTCCACGACTCGAGCATGTGCTGCCCCATCCAGCCGTCGACGGTCAAGCAGGCGGCCGCTCCGAACATGATGTCGTGGAGCAGTTCCGGCCGATCCTCCGCGAGCGCGCCCGCCATGTCGCGCCCGGCGATCTGCTCGTGCACGGCGTCCGCTTCCACGTGCTCGTCGAAGTAGTCGGTGACGTCCTCCCCGTACCCGAGGCGGCGGAAGCCGTCGCCGTACAGCCGATTCGGGATCGCCGAGGTCATCTCGAACGCGGCCAGGTGGCCCACGATCGCCCCGACGAGTCGGCGATTCAGCCCGAACATCGACATCATGTTGTGGGACGCGAGCGTGATGGCGGGAACGTCGCCCAGGTACCCGCCATAGGTGTCATCGAGGCCCGCGCCCCGCATCGTCTTCGCGTAGATCGTGGCGTGCACCCGATCGGGTCGACCGCCGCCGTACTCGTCGGCCTGAATCTCGACGAGCGCCGCCTTCGCACCGCCGCGGAGGCGGGGAATCGCCCACGAGTGCGGATCTGCCTCTCGCAGCGTGTAGATCGACTTCTGCATCAGGAACTCCCGCGCCTGCTCCTCGGTTGCGCGCTTCGCGAAGTACCGCGACAGGCTCGGGCCGGAGTCGGCGGAGGTGAGATCGAAGAGCGCCTTCGCCACGTCCCTCGCTCGAGCATCGGGGACATCGGACACCTGGATGCGCTCTCGAAGCTCGGCCTCGAACGCCGCCTCCAGCACCGAGCGCGTCTCGATGAGCGCCGTATCCCACTCCGCATCCGCCGAGATGCCCTCGAGCGAGCCGTAGAAGCAGGCGTACAGCAGGAAGAGCGCGAGCTGAATGTCCTCGTCGTACGTCACACTCTCCGAGCGTCCGACTGCCCGGCGGGCGGCTTCCGGAGCAGCGCTCGCGCCAGTCTCCTCTCCCACCCCCGAGAGCCTCTGCAGCAGTGCCTCGCTGACGGGCCCGCGGGGCTGCAGGGCGAGCAGTGGGGATGGCGTGTCGACGGTAACGGACATGGGGCTCCTAACGGTAGGCCTTCAGCTTCTCCGGCAACGCGTCGCGTCGAAAGGGCTTGGCGGCGAGACGAGAAGTGCGGTAATGCGCTCGGAGCGGCGCCGGAGCGGCGCTGACGTTCAATCGGCGCTCGTCTTCGCGTCCTTGCCGTTCCGCTCGCGGATCCTCCGCCCCTCCGCGATGTCCTGCTGCTCCTTCTTCGCGGCCTTGTCGCTCTTGCGGGTGTCGCGCGGCGGGAGCTGAATCCGATCCTCAGCCGGCATGCCGGCCTGCAGCTCGCGCCCGCGCTCCAACTCCGCGTCGAACTCCGCGCCGAAGAGGATGGCGTTGTTCGCGATCCATAGCCACAGCAAGAAGATGATGACGCCGGCGAGCGAGCCGTACGTCTTGTCGTAGTTGGAGAAGTTCGCGACGTAGAAGCCGAACGCCGCGGTCGCGATCGCCAAGAGGATGAGGGCGAGGAACGCCCCCATGCTCATCCAGCGGAACTTGGGCTGCTTGGCGTTCGGGGTGGCGTAGTAGAGGATCGCCAGAATCAGTGCGAACACGACGAGCAGCACGGGCCACTTCGCGATCGACCAGATCATCGTCGCCGTCTCGCCGATGCCGAGTGTCGAGCCGACTGCGTCCGCCACGGGGCCCGAGACCACGAGGATCACGGCGGCGATCACGATGAGCACGAGCGCGATGATCGTGACGAGCAGCTGCGCCGGCTTCAGCTTCCAGAACGGCCGCCCCTCCTCGATCTCGTAGATGCGGTTCATCGCCCGGCTGAAGGCTGTGACGTACCCAGAGGCCGACCAGATCGCGACGACGAGGCCGCTCACCAGCGCGAAGCCCGCGGCCGGCGAAGTGGCGAACTGCTCGATCGGGCCGCGCACCACGTCGGCCGTGCCACCCGGGGCGACCTCGTCGACGATGCCGAGAATCGCGTCCGTCGCCGCGGGTCCCTGACCGAACACCCCCAGCAGTGAGAAGATCGCGATCAGGGCGGGGAAGAGGGCGAGTACCGCGTAGTAGGTGAGGCTCGCGGCGATGTCCGTGCACTGATCCGCACCGAACTCTCGGAGCGTCTTGCGCAGCACGTACTTCCAGGAGCGCTTCTCGAGGTCGGTCGGCCCGTCCGGCTTTCGAGCGTCCTCCGGATCCGGGGCGTGCTTCCGAGTGTCGGCGTGCGGTGCGTCCTGGGTGCTCATGGGGTGTCCTTCCCGTGCAGGCTCGAGGGTAGCGGAGCCTCCAGTGAAGTACGAGCGCCGCCAGGCGTCATCGGGGTCGCGCCCGAGCTCCCCCTGCCCTATAGTGATGCGATCCGCGCGACGCAAGATTCTGTCGCACGGTGTATTGAAGCGGCAGTATGGAGATATGAACGCCTCGCCTTACGCTGCCCGCCCGTGGCTGTCCTCGTACGCGGAAGGAGTGCCGGCGGAGATCGGCGACCCCGCGCAGACGCTCCCCGAGATGCTTGCGGCGAGCGTGCGCGAGTTCCCCTCCCATGCGGCACTCGAGTTCTTCGGAGCGACCACGAACTACCGGCAACTGGGCGAACAGGTGGAGCGGGCGGCCGAGGGGCTGCGGCGCATCGGCGTGACGAAGGGCGATCGGGTGGCGATCGTCCTGCCGAACTGCCCGCAGCACGTCGTGGCGTTCTACGCGGTGCTTCGGCTCGGCGCCGTCGTCGTCGAGCACAATCCGCTCTACACGGCTCGTGAGCTGCGCCATCAGTTCGAGGATCACGGCGCCCGCTTCGCGATCGCCTGGAACAAGGTGGTCGACACCATCGCCGACTTCCCGTCCGACCTCGCGCTCGAGCGCATCGTCAGCGTCGACCTCACCTCTGCGATGCCCCGATCGAAGCGCCTGTTGCTGCGCCTGCCGCTTCCCGCAGCGCGCGCCTCCCGAGCGAAGCTGACGGGAACCCCATCGGCGAAGGGTCTCGTCACCTGGAACGACCTGCTGCATCACCGACGAGTCGCCCGGCGCACTACCGGCCCCTCAGTGCACGACATCGCCCTCCTCCAATACACCAGCGGCACCACCGGATCCCCGAAGGGGGCGATGCTGTCGCATGCCAACCTCCGGGCGAACGCCATGCAGGGCGAGGCCTGGGTGCCGGGGTTGGAGCGCGGTGAGGAGACCTTCTACGGGGTGCTGCCGCTCTTCCACGCCTACGGGATGACGCTCTGCCTGACCTTCGCGATGAGCATCGGCGCGAAGCTCGTGCTCTTCCCGACCTTCGACGTGGGGCTCGTCACGGCGGCGGCGCGCAAGAGCCCGCCGACCTTCCTTCCCGCGGTGCCGCCGATCTACGACCAGCTCGCTCGCGCTGCGTCGCGGGGAACGGTCGATCTCTCGACGGTGCGCTTCGCGATCTCCGGCGCGATGAGCCTTCCCGTGGCGACGGTGGAGCGATGGGAGGAGACGACCGGCGGCCTGCTGGTGGAGGGGTACGGAATGACCGAGAGCTCGCCGGTGGCGCTCGGCAACCCCATCGGCAGGACGCGCCGCCCGGGCACCGTTGGCGTGCCGTTCCCGAGCACCGAGATCCGCGTCGTCGATCCCGAGGATCCGTCGGTGGACGTGGCGCTCGGAGAACCCGGCGAATTGCTGCTGCGCGGCCCCCAGGTCTTCCAGGGGTACTGGGGCCGACCGCTCGAGACGTCGGAGGCGCTGCTGCCCGACGGATGGCTCAGAACGGGCGACATCGCCGAGGTCTCCGAAGACGGCTTCGTGACGATCGTCGACCGCCTCAAGGAGCTCATCATCACCGGCGGCTTCAACGTCTCCCCGAGCGAGGTGGAAGACACGCTCTTCGCGCACCCCGATGTGAGCGCGGCCGCCGTCGTCGGCCTGCCGCGCTCCGACGGCGGCGAGGAGGTGGCGGCAGCCGTCGTGCTGCGTGACGACGTCGAGCTCGACCCCGGAGCACTGCGCGACTTCTGCCGCGCCCGTCTCACCCCGTACAAGGTGCCGCGCCGTTTCGTTCAGGTCGACGAGCTTCCGCGTTCGCTCATCGGCAAGGTGCTCCGCCGCAGCGTGCGAGAGGCGCTGCTCGCCCGCGCGGCCGGCTGAAACAGCCGCCCGCAGACGCAGAAGGGCCCGTCGCAGTGCGACGGGCCCGGTGGCGGAGGATGGGGGATTTGAACCCCCGAGGGCGTGAACCCAACACGCGTTCCAGGCGTGCGCCATAGGCCGCTAGGCGAATCCTCCTCACTGGCCGAAGCCAGCGCGCACCAGTCTAGCGGGTTCTCGCCACCAGACCGAACCGAGGGTGCACGCAGGCGATGCAGCACGTCGGCCACTCCCCGGTCGAGCGCCCAAAGATGTACGTCAGCTGACCGCAGGACTTGAAAGTAACGGAACGGTAACGCATACTAGGTGAGGCGCTCGGGCCATCCGCCCGGCGCTTTGTGTTGGAAAGTCCGGAGTTTATCGCGTGAATGTATCTGCCAAGGTGTTCGTAGTCGGCCTGGTTTCTTCTGTAACCTTCGCCGTCGGCGCAGCACCAGCGGCGGCCGATGTGCCGCTCGAGGATTTCTCCTCGCCGGCCGCAGCCGTACAGCCCGTCACGACCGTCGCCCAGCAGCTCGACACCACGGAGGACGCCCTCGCGGGTGCCTCGATCGATTCGGTGCTGCAGGTCGAAGAGGATGTCGCGAAGGTGCCGCACGGATACGACGTCGACGCGGCCATCGAACTCGCGAAGAGCGAGATCGGAACGAGCCGCCCGACCGGATGGAACGCTCCGGGCGAGTGCATCATGTCGGCGCAGCGCTGGGTCAAGGCCGGTAACGGCGCATGGACCGGCAGCGGCGACCCCGTCGCGAACTACACGGGCGCGACCCGCATGACGCTCTCCGACGCGGAGCCTGGCGACATCATCCAATACGAGTACACGGCCTCCCCCACCTCCTGGGTGACGGGTGTGCACACGGTGCTCATCACCGAGGTGAACGACGACGGCACCTTCACCATCATCCAGTCGAACAGCCCGGGCGGTTCCGGCCTGGTCACCGAGGAGACGGACTGGACGCCCGCACCGCCGGAGGGCTTCACCGCCGCAGTCTGGCGCTTCTAAGCCTCCGCGAGCGCGGCCTCGTACACCGCGAGCATCTCCTCCGTGCGAGCCGACTGCAGAAACCGAGTGGCGACCGACGCATCCACGCGCGTCGACGGGGCGTCTGCGGCGAGCTCTGACGTTGCCTGACGCAGCGTGCGCGCGAGCGCGCCGACCGTCTCATCGGCGACGATCCACTTCTGCGCGACGTCGACATCCGCCGCGATCTCCGGGTCCGAGAAGATCGTCGGCGTTCCCAGAGCCGCCGCCTCGAACGGCGTGAGCCCCTGCGTCTCGAACCCGATCGACGTCTGCACCAGAGCATCGGCGTCGCCCAGGGCGGCGAGGGCCGAGGCGTACGGCACGGGCCCGGCGACGGTCACGCGATCCGCGAGACCGAGCGCCGCGATGCGCTGCTCGACGCGCGGCAGCAGCAATCCCGCCCCGTGCAGCGTCACGTCGGCGTCGATGCCCGACGTCGCGATCGCCTCGATGAACTCGAGCACGCGCTTCTCGTGGCTCATGCGACCGAGCCAGACGAGCTTCGGCCGGCTCCGCTCGGAACGCTCCTCGCCTCGTGCGACACGGATCGCTTCGTCGTCGACCCCGTTCGGAGTCACGAGCACCTTCCGGCTCACCCCGTGGTGCTCCAACGCCTCCGCGAAGTGCTGCGAGGGCGCCGTGACCGCCGCCGCCTCGGCGGCGAGCTCCGCGAGGTAGCGCCAGGCGCCCCGCGAGCCGCGGTCGACTCCCCCGCGCGTCGCCCCCAGAGCGAGGCGCCGCCACGCGCGCAGCCCGGCGAACGCGACCGGCGCGAGCGGCGTGACCGCTCGCGTTCCCTCGTCGACGTGGTTGTGCATCGTGTGCACGATCGGCACGCGCAATCCACGCGCGGCCCGGACACCGATCATGGCGCCCCAGAAGTCGCCCTGCACGTGCACCAGATCGACCGGGGGCAGATCGGCGAGAGCGCCTGCGAGGGCGCGATCGGTGCGCCGCCCCGGCCACGAGATTCCGTACTCGCGATCGCGCGTGATCGGCCGAGAGGGGAGGTCGATGTACGCTGCGCGATCCGCCGCCGCCGTGGCGTACCCGCGACGGTGGAGCGCCGGAGCCGCGACCGTCACCCGGTGCCCGAGACGCTCGAGCGCGCGGCGCTGCATGCGAATCGCGACCTGCACCCCGCCCAACGACTCGGGGTGCTGGTCGGTGACGATGAGGATGTGCATGTTCAGCGCGCGTCGGGCTCGCCGCGGTAGAGCTGCTCGAACGTGTCGAGGGTGCGGTCGATGTCGTGCACCGTCACCGCTTCGAGTGACGCCTGCTGCATGCGCAGGTACTCCTCCGGGGTCTTCCGCAGCACGCGCGTGATGCGGCTGGCGAGCTCCCGGTCGTTGCCCGCCTGGAAGAGATAGCCGTTCTCTCCGTCGTGCACGAGGTGCGGCAGCGCCATCGCATTCGCGGCGACGATCGGCAGCCCCGACGCCATCGCCTCCATGGTCGCGATCGACTGCAGCTCGGCGATGGAGGCGATCGTGAACACGCTCGCGCTGGTGAGATGGGCGCGCAGCTCGGCGTCGGTGACGCGCCCGGTGAACTCGACGCGATCCGAGATGCCGAGGTCTGCGGCGAGCTTCTCGAGGTTCTTGCGCTGGTCGCCGTCGCCGACGACGGTGAAGTGCACGTCGAGGTCGGCGTCGAGGCGCGGAATCGCGCGGAGGATGACGTCGATCTCCTTCTCGAGCGTGACGCGGCCGACGAACACGAGCTTGTTCGCCGCACGAGGCGTGAGGTCCGCGGTGTAGTCGGAGGCGCGGAGCCCGCAGCTCACCGGGCGCACGCCCCGGCGGTGCGTGTTGCGCTCCAGGAAGTCGGCGGCGCGGCGCGTGGGCGTCGTGACGGCGGCGGCGAGCCGCAGCACGCGGTCGGCGGCGTTCCAGCCCCAGCGCACGAAGAGTCGCTTCGCCTTCTCGGGCAGCAGCGTGAAATCGAGCACGTTCTCGGGCATCACGTGGTTCGTGGCGACGATGCGGATGCCCCGCTTCGCGCCTTCGATGGCGAGCGCACGGCCGATCACGATGTGCGACTGGATGTGGATGACGTCGGGCCGCACCCGGTCGAGCAGCGTGCGGGCATAGCCCCGCGCCCGCCACGGCAGCACGAACCGCAGCCAGTCGTGGGGGTACCACCGCCAGCTCGCCCACCGGTGAACGGTCATCTGCTCGCCCTCGACGGTCTCGACGTAACTCCCGTGCTGGCTGTGCCGCACCGCGGGCGCGACGACGTGCACATCGTGGCCCCGCTGCACCAGGCCGGCGGAGAGCCGCTCCGCGAATCGAGCGGCCCCGTTCACATCGGGGGAGAAGGTATCGCAGCCCTGCAGAATGCGCAGGGGCGCCTGACGATCGGTGGTGCTCACGGTGCGCGGGAGTCCTTCGGTCGGAGATGAATGCGAGTTCGCGCGCCCGGCGCGCAAAGCGCCTCCAGTCTACAAAGCACGGCCTGCAGAGCGTTCAATCGTCGGATCGCGGCGGCCTGCGACCGATGTGCGGCAGATAGCGCGGAACCCAGCGCCCGAAGCCGACGGCGCCGACGACGGCGAGCGCCCCGGCCGCGACGCTTGCGAACGGGAGCGAGACGACGGCGAGACCCGAGATCGCCAGGGGTGCGACGGCACCGCCGAAGTCGGTGAGAGTCCGCCACGCCGCGAGAAACGGTGCGGGCCGATCGCTCGGAGCGAGATCCGCCCCGAGCGTCATGTTGATGCCGCTCGACAGGCCGTTGCCGAGCCCCACGACGATCGCGACGATCAGCAGCCAGACCTCCGCACCGGGAAGGTCGTGCGTGCCGGCGAGGGCGAGAAACCCGACTCCCATCACGATCATCGCGGGGAGACTCGCCCAGAGCCGCCCGAATCGATCCATGATCTGACCGCTCGTGTAGAAGAGCAGGAAGTCGACGGTGCCCGAGATGCCCACGATGAGGGCGACCTGCGTGGCGTCGAGTCCGATCGACACGCCCCAGAGGGGCAGCAGCACGTCTCTGATCGAACGCATTCCCGAGAGGATCGCGGCGGCGCCGCCGATGCGCAGCAGCGCCGCCCCGCCGTCGCGCACCGCCCCCAGCACGCCCGACCGCGCACCCGGAGCGAGGGCCTTCGCTGCGCCGCCTCCACCCCGGGAGCTGCCGGCCGGCGCGCTCCCGAAGTGCTGATCGCCGGAGGTTCCGGGCACCTCGCGCTCGGGATCGGGAGCCCACGCGACCAGGGCGGATGCGAGCACCAGACACGCGATGAACGCCCACACGGGCGACTCCGTGTCGCCCGTCACGGCAACCATCGCTGCTGCGAGGAACGGGCCCGCGAACCGTCCGAGGCGATTCGTGCCGCCGAGCAGTGAGAGCGCTCGCGCCCGAAAGCGCAGGGGCACGCGCGTCGTCATGAAGGCGTGCCGGGCCAGCCCGAAGGATGCCGCGGCGAACCCGATGACCAGCACCGCCACGCCGAGCAGTGCCGGCGTGGGCGCGAGAACGAGCCCGAGGCACCCGAGCAGTGCCACTCCCGCAGCGATCAGCATCGCTGCGCGTTCACCCGCTCGGGAGACCACCCAGCTGGCGGGCAGATTGCCGAGCACCTGGCCGACGACGGCCGCCGAGGCGATGACGCCCGCGAGCGCGATGCTCGCTCCCATGTCGACCGCGATCACCGCGACGAGCGGCAGGATCGCGTACTCGCCGAGCGAGAAGAGCACTGCCGGCCCGTAGATGCTCGGGGCGAGTCGCCAGAGAAACGCCGGTGCCGAATTCGTCATGTCGACTCCACAGTACTCCGCGCCCTCCGCCCGAGCGCCGCGTCGATCAGGAGACGCGAGAGGCCGAGAGCACCGTGAACGCGGCGGTGCGCGCGAGTTGCCGCACCGGTCCGACCTCTCGCTCGACGAGCGGCCGGTACCTGAGGTGCGAGTTGAAGACGAGCCGCAGTTCTCCTCCGGGCGCGAGGGCGCGGCGGCAGGAACGGATCAGTCGATGCCCGACGCCCGCGTGCACCGTGGCGCCCGTATGGAACGGCGGGTTCAGCAGGATCAGGTCGGCCCACTCGTCGGGCACCGCCTCGAGAGCGTCGGAGCGGTCGACCGCGACGCGATCCGCCACTCCGGCTGCTCCCGCCGTCAGCCGAGTGGCCGCCACCGCGGCCGCCGACTGGTCGGTCGCGAGCACCTGCGCACCGGGGAAGCGCAGAGCCGCCGATACCGCGAGCACTCCGTTGCCGCACCCCAGGTCGATGACCGTGGCAGGTTCGCGGCTCACGTGCGCGAGCGTGCCGAGCAGCAGCCTGCTGCCGTGATCGAGCACGGGCCCGCCGAACGTCGCGCCGAAGGCCGCGATCGAGAAGTCGAGATCGCTGTCAGAGCCCCACTTCGGAAAGGAGGGCGAATCCCCCGCGCGCTCGCGCCGGGACTCCGCGCGCAGCACCCGCGACTTGCGCCAGCCGAGACCTGCCGTCACCCGGGTGAAGTCGCGCCCGAGCACGTCATTCATCGCGCGGGTCATGTGCTTGACACGACCGCCCGCGAACACCCGGACCTCGGGATCGGCCCAGCGCGCGATCGCCTCCGAGATCTCGGCAAGGGCTTCGAGCCCGCGGGGCAGCTGCAGCAGCACCAGGCGCGCTCCGGTGAGCAGCGCGGCATCGAGGGGGTGGTGCACGTACCGGTCCGTCAGGCCCAGACGCCCGGCGTTCTGCGCGAGTGCGCGTTCGCCGAGCAGGGGATCCTGATGGGTGCGGATCCCCGTGGCCTCGAACACCGTCGCGGCTCCGAGGGTGAGCGCGCCGTGGCGGTCCCCGATCACGACGATGTCGGCGCCGCGGAGCGGATGCTGCAGCGGGCGTTCGGCGAGATCCTCAACCGCGGAGCGCAGGATCAGATGGTCGGCAGCGTCGAACGCCTGGAGCTCGTCGGCGTCGAAATCGGGCTCGCGCGTCAGCTGAGCGAAGAGCCCGGAGAGGTGCTCATCGAAGTGCTCGTCGGGAGAACCATGGTTCACGGCTGCCACACGACGACCTCGGCGTTGCGACGCATGCGCGTACCGCGCCGCAGCGTGACGACCTCGCCCCCCGCTGATCCCGCCGCGAACACCCGGCGATCGGGGCGCTGCAGGCGCTCCTCGGTCAATGCGCGCTCCAGATCGCGCACGCGGCCCTCGAGTCGGCGCACCTGATCCTCGAGATCGAGCACTCGCCTGATGCCTTCGAGGCTGAGTCCCTCGGCCGAGAGACGGGCGACCTCGCGCAATCTGGCGACATCGTGCAGCGAATATCGGCGCGTGTTCCCCCGCGTGCGCTGCGGCGACACGAGGCCGATGCGGTCGTACTGCCTGAGGGTCTGCGGGTGCATCTCGGCGAGCTCGGCGGCCGCGGCGATCGCGAACACCGGTGTGAAACGGTCCATCTGAGGGCTCGCCATGATGCTGACCTGCTTTCGTTCGGCTGGCCGGGGAGCGCAGCGGCGGGTGAACCACTCGCCGCTGCGCTCCCCGTTCGATCAGGGGTGGCTCACCCCTTCGCGCGAGCCAGGAGATCGGCTCGCGGATTCTCCTTCGGTTCGACGGCGCGGAAGGCTTCGAGGGCCTCCGTCGCCTCGGGAGTGAGATGCGACGGGACGACGATCTGCACCTCGGCCAGGAGATCGCCGGTCCCCTTGGAACTCGCGACACCTCGCCCCTTGACGCGCAGCACGCGCCCGCTCGGCGTACCGGGCTGCACCTTGAGCTTCACCGGCGCGCCGCCGAGGGTCGGAACCTCGACCGTCGCCCCGAGCGCCGCCTCCGAGAAGGTCACCGGCAGCTTCACCCGCAGGTTCTGCCCCTCTCGCTCGAAGACCGGGTGCTTGCGCACGCTCACCGTCAGAATGATGTCTCCGGCAGGGCCCCCGGTCGGGCTCGGTTCGCCCTTGCCGCGCACCTTGATCTTCTGGCCATCGGCGACCCCTGCTGGGATCTTGACCTTGACGGAGCCGGTCGAAGCCTGCAGCGTGACGGTCTTGCCCTGCACGGCGGTCTCGAAATCGAGCGTCGTCGTCGCCTGGATGTCGCGCCCCGCTTGCGGGCCGCGAGGAGCGCCGCCGCCGAACATGCCCCCGAAGATGTCCTCGAACCCCTGAGGGCCGCCCGCTTGAAAGTGAGTGTTGCGCCCGCCGCCGCCGAACATGCCCCCGAAGACGTCTTCGAAGCCCTGGCCGCCGCCGCCGCCCGCCGTGAAGCGAGCGCCACCGGCGCCCATCGCGCGGATCTGGTCGTACTCAGCCCGCTGCTCCGCATCGGAGAGCACCGAGTACGCCTCGCTGATCTCCTTGAACTTCGCCTCGGCCACCGCATCCCCCGGGTTCGAATCCGGGTGATACTTGCGCGCGAGCTTGCGGTACGTCTTCTTCAGCTCGGCATCGCTGACGTCCTTCGACACTCCGAGCAGCTGATAGAAGTCCTTATCGAGCCAATCCTGACTAGCCATCCGCTCCCACCGCCACCGCGACCTTGGCGGGGCGCAGTTCGACCTCGCCGATGCGATATCCGCGCTCGATGACGTCGAGCACCGTCTGCTGCTCAGTGCCGGGCACCGGGACCTGCGCAATTGCCTCGTGGATCTGCGGGTCGAACACCTCGCCCGTCTCGCCGAAGCTCTGAACGCCGATCCGCTCGAACGTTCCGCGGATCTTCTGCGCGATCGTCGCGAACGCCGACCCCTCCGCGAGATCGCCGTGCTTCTCAGCTCGATCGAGGTCGTCGAGCACCGTCAGCATCGGCGAGACCGCGGCTGCGATCGCGCGCTGCTTCTCGATGGCCGCGTTCGCCTCGGTGCGCTTCCGGTAGTTGGCGTACTCCGCCGTCAACCTGCGCAGATCGTCGAGATAGGGGTTGTCGGCGTCCGTCGACGCACCGCCCTCTGCGGTGTCGGCATCTGCCGCGGCGTCGCTCTGCTCCGCCTCCAGGATGTCCTCGACCGTGAGATCGGGCTGGGGCGCGGAGCCGGAGTCCTGCGACTCCGGCTCCTGAGCAGGAACCTCGTCAGCGTTCGGGTCCTCCCCGGGCGTGCGCTGTTCCTCGTTCGCCATGGTTACTTCTTCTCCTCGTCGTCTTCAACGACCTCGGCGTCCACGACGTCGTCATCGTTCGACGGCTGCTCCGCACCGCCCTCGGCCGGTGCCTCGGCCTGCGCCGCTGCGTAGATCGCCTCGCCGAGCTTCGTCTGGCTCTGGCCGAGCTTCTCCGAGGCGTTCTTCACAGCCTCGTCGTCATCACCGGCGAGCGCCTGCTTCAGCGCGTCGAGATCGCCCTGCACCTCGGTCTTCACGTCCTCAGGCAGCTTCTCATCGTTCTCCGAGATGAGCTTCTCGACCGAGTAGGCGAGCTGCTCGGCGTTGTTGCGCACCTCGGCGGCCTCGCGACGCTGCTTGTCCTCAGCAGCGTGCTCCTCCGCCTCGCGCACCATGCGCTCGATGTCCTCCTTCGAGAGCGTCGACCCGCCGGAGATCGTGATGGTCTGCTCCTTGCCGGTGCCCTTGTCCTTCGCGGAGACCTGCACGATGCCGTTGGCGTCGATGTCGAAGGTCACCTCGACCTGGGGCACACCGCGCGGCGCCGGAGCGATGCCGGTCAGCTCGAAGGTGCCGAGGTTCTTGTTGTCGCGGGTGAACTCGCGCTCGCCCTGGAAGACCTGAATGGCGACCGACGGCTGGTTGTCCTCCGCCGTCGTGAATGTCTCGCTGCGCTTGGTCGGGATCGCGGTGTTGCGCTCGATGAGCTTCGTCATGATGCCGCCCTTCGTCTCGATGCCGAGCGAGAGAGGCGTCACGTCGATGAGCAGCACGTCCTTGCGCTCACCCTTCAGCACGCCGGCCTGCAGCGCAGCGCCCACGGCGACGACCTCGTCGGGGTTCACGCTCTTGTTCGGCTCCTTGCCGCCGGTGAGCGACTTGACGAGTTCGGTGACCGCCGGCATGCGCGTCGAACCGCCGACGAGCACGACGTGCGCGATGTCCGAGACCTTGACACCGGCCTCGGCGATCACGTCCTGGAACGGCTTGCGGGTGCGCTCGAGCAGATCCTTCGTGAGCTCCTCGAACTTGGCGCGCGACAGCGTCTCGTCGAGGTTCGCCGGGCCGTTCTCGGTGAGCGAGAGGTACGGGAGCTGGATCTGGGTGCTCGTCGAGTTCGAGAGCTCCTTCTTCGCCTGCTCAGCCGCTTCCTTCAACCGCTGCAGCGCGATCTTGTCGTTCGCGACATCGACTCCGGTCGACGACTTGAACTGCTGGATCAACCACTGGACGATGCGCTGATCCCAGTCGTCGCCGCCGAGGCGGTTGTCACCGGCAGTGGCGCGCACCTGGATGGTCGAGAAGTCGTCGTCCTTGCCCACCTCGAGGAGGGAGACGTCGAACGTGCCGCCGCCCAGGTCGAAGACGAGGATCAGCTCGTCCTCTTTGCCCTTGTCGAGGCCGTACGCAAGTGCCGCGGCGGTCGGCTCGTTGATGATGCGGAGCACGTTCAGGCCCGCGATCTCGCCCGCCTCCTTCGTCGCCTGACGCTCGGCGTCGTTGAAGTACGCGGGCACCGTGATGACGGCGTCGGTCACCTTGTCGCCCAGGTACGTCTCGGCGTCGCGCTTCAGCTTCTGCAGCGTGCGAGCGCTGATCTCCTGCGCGGTGTAGCGCTTGCCGTCGATCTCGTCCGTCTTCCAATCGGTGCCCATGTGGCGCTTGACCGAGGAGAGGGTGCGATCGACGTTCGTGACGGCCTGGCGCTTCGCGGTCTCGCCGACGAGTACCTCCCCGTCCTTCGTGAATGCGACGATCGACGGCGTCGTGCGAAGGCCTTCGGCGTTCGCGATGACCGTGGGCTCGCCGCCCTCGAGAACCGATACCACCGAGTTCGTGGTGCCGAGGTCGATGCCTACTGCGCGTGACATGTGTACTCCTTCTGTCGATCGGATCGGGCGGGCACCCGCCCACCCGAAGTCTTCACCCACCAACGGCGGATCGCGCTCTTGCGCGACCAGCTCGAGGTTGAGCCTGCTGGACTCAAGTTTACTCTCGCACCTGAAAAGGTCAAGTCGAACGACGTAACTTGAGCCGGATACACTCAACTCTCAGGCGCGGTGCTGCGACCCGCATTCGCCTGCGCCATCGCCGGAGCGCCCGTCAACCCGATTCAGAGGGCCTTCACAGGCTGAGAGTCCTCTGCGTACGGTGGAGGAGTCCATTTGGGGGATGGTCTCGGGGAACCTCGGGGGAAGCGCGGCGACTCGCACGTCGCCCATTCGGCGCGACATGCCGGTCGCTGCTGGAAGCTTCGCACCTCGATTCCCCTTCGGAGAACCGAACATGTTCGTGAGAGACCGCCCTCGCAGCGCTTCCGAGCCCCGTGGGAGAACCCTCATGCGCCGGTGCTCGACCGTGCTCCTCGCCGTACTGGTGTGCGCAGCCGGCTCGCAGATCGCCCCTCGAGCGGCGGTCGCGACCGAGAACCACGTGTCGAACGAGCCGGCCCTCGAAGCGCCTGGGGACGAGGAGGCACCGGACGATTTGGGGACGTCGGCGCCTGAAGACCCGGCCGAGGAGCCGGAGCCGACCACGGACGAGGGCGACCCCACTGCGCATCCCGAAACCAGTGAGGAAGCACCCGAATCGCCCGGCCAGACGTCGACCAGCCCCTCGGAGACCGCCGCCCCGGACCCGGTCGCAACCGGCCCACCGGTTCTCGCGAATGACATCAGCGCTCAGGCCGCGCTGGCCTGCGTCGCGGGAACCTACTACTCCGTCTCATCGACCGGTCAGCTTCGCTCGGTCTCCGGGCAGACCGTGCGTACCGTCGGCACGAGCGCGTCGGGAGTGAGTAGCTTCAACGGCCTGGGTGTGGGTGCGGGCGGCGAGCAGGTGTACGCCTACGAGCGCACCAACACCGGCCGCACCGTGACCATGTGGGAATTCAATACGACGACGAACACCTGGTCCAATACGGGCGACACCTACAACACCGGCGTGGCGGCCAATGGCGGATTCACGGGTCAGCTCATCGCCGGTGCCGTGAATCAGAGCACGGGCAACTTCAACTTCGGCGGTTACCAGACCGCGACGGTGAACGGCGTTTCGACGCTGCAGTTCAAGATCTGGCGGTACTCGCCCGCCAGTGGCACGTTCGCGTATCTCGGGTACATCAATGCGGGAACGAACCCGGGCACGGGCTCCAACGGAGACCTCGACTTCGACGCCAGCGGCAACATGTTCATCCTGCGCGGGGCCGGGAACACCGGCACGCTGTTCTCGGTGACGGCGGCGAACCTGCAGGCGGCCGGCGGCGGCCTCATCCCCTCGTCTGCGTCGAACAATTTCGCGTCGCAGGCGAACGTCAACGGCATCGCGTTCGATGCGAGTGGACGCCTGTTCATGGGTTCGACGACCACGGTCGAGGCGTACAACATGCCGGGCTTCACGAACCGCCAGGTGGTCAACTCCACGCTCACAGACAGCACCGACCTCGCGTCCTGCTCCTCGCCTCCGACGGTGACCGTGGAGAAGCGGGTGAATGCCCGAGCCAAAGCCGAGGACCAGTTCACGCTGAACCTCTCGAACGGCGCCACGTCGGTGGGGAGTGCGACGACCAGCGGTGAGTCGACCGGCTTGCAGGCGCAGCGCGTCGGTCCGGTGCCCACCGGCCGCGGCGCGACCCTGACCTTCACAGAGACCGCCGCGGGCCAGACGCGCCTCTCCGATTACACGACGACCTACGAGTGCCGCGTCGACGGCTCCACGACGCCGCTCGTGTCGGGCACCGGCACCTCCGGAACACTCACTGTGCCCACGACTGGCCAGTCCATCGTCTGCACGTTCACCAACTCGACGCGGCCGGCGACCGTTCGCGTCAACAAGACCTGGATCGTCGACGGCCAGCAGTTCGCCCAGGGCAGCCAGCCCGCCGGCATGACCGCGACCCTCGGACTCACGCCCCTGGGTTCGACCACGGGCGCCCCGCAGTGGGGGCAGCTGCGCAGCGGCTACGCCATCGGGCAGAACGTGGCGATCTCCGAGGAGGTGAGCTTCGACCCAGCGGTGGTGCCCGGCTGCCGTCTCACCTCTGCGACCATCTCGGGATCCGGCATCACCGGCACGCCCGCACTCGGCTCCCCGACCTCCGTCGTGCTCCCCGCCGCGGCGAATGAGTACACGGTCACCAACACCGTCACGTGCGAACAGACGCTGACACTGGTCAAGCAGGTGACGAACGGCTTCGGGGGAGCACTCGCGCCGGCCGCGTGGAGCGGTCGGCTGCACGCCCAGCAGTCGGGCTCCCCGAGGCTCGACTTCGCAACCGGGCAGAGCCGCGTCGTCGCCACCGGCTCGTACGTCATCAGCGAGCGGCAGCTCGACGGCTACGAGCTCACCGGAATCGCCTGCCAGGGCGCCACGTTCTCGCCCGCGACGAGCACGCTCACAATCGCTCGCGGGCAGCAGGCGACGTGCACCCTCACGAACCGCGATCTGCCGGGCGATGCCACCTGGTCGAAGGTCGGACCCGACGGCGATGCGCTCGCCGGCTCCCGTTGGACGCTGACGGGCCCCGCGGGTTCCACACCGCTCGTGATCGACGACTGCACCGCAGCCTCTGCAGCGGCGTGCACGGGCCGCGACGCGAACCCGGGCGCCGGCGACTTCCGCCTCACCGGGCTGTCGTGGGGCGAGTACACGCTCACCGAGACCACCGCCCCTGCCGGGTTCGTGCGCGATCCCACCGTGCACCGATTCACCATCTCCGCGTCGCAGCGCACGGCGTCCCTCGGGGCGCTCACGAATCAGCAGGCGGACGGACCCGCACTCCCGCTCACCGGGGGCACCGGATCGGACGCCTTCACCATCATCGGCTCGTCGGTTCTCGGCGTCGGCATCATCGCAGCCGTGGTCTTCGGGCTCCGACGAAGGGCGGTGAGCCAGGCGCCCCGCCCCACTCCATGACCCGCAGTCGATTGCACCGTCACCCGCAACCTTCACCATCTCTGACACCCTCGCCGGAAAGGACCCACACACTATGAGACGCACACGCTTCAGCCTCTGGGGGGCGCTCGCCGTCGGCGCCATCGCCGCCGCGGCCGTCGTCGCCGCCCCCGCCGCTCCCGCGCTGGCCGACAACATCGACCCCGGAACACCCACCTCGCTCACGATTCACAAGTACGCCGGCAGTGAGGGCGGGGAGGGCGACGGATCGGAGATCGCGGATCCCTCAGGCCTCGGCACTCCGCTCGCCGGTGTGGAGTTCACCATCACGCCCGTGACCGCGAGCGCCTCGGGACCCATCGATCTCGCGACGCCGGCAGGCTGGGAGCGCGCGAGCAACCTCACTCCCGCCGACGTCAGCGGCGGCGGCTTCACGCTCGGCACCCCGACGATCGTGACGACCGGCGCGGACGGCAGCATCGCCTCCGCGCTCCCGATCGGCCTCTATCTGGTCGAGGAGACGGACCCCGGCGAGAACAACGTCGTGTCGCCGGTGGACCCGTTCCTCGTCACGCTCCCGACGCCGGCGGGCGGCGGCGAGTGGACGTACGACGTGCACGTGTATCCCAAGAACCAGCTCAACGCGACCGCGCCTCAGAAGACGGTGTCCGCACCTGATGGCTTCGTACTCGGGGCGCCGGTCACCTGGACTATCGGGGCTCCGGTCCCGGCGCTCAACCAGGGCGCCGCGTACACCGACTTCACGATCATCGATCCTCTCGACGCACGACTCGGCTTCGTGAGCGCCACGATCCGCACCCCCGGGTTCACTCCGGGAACCGATTACACCGTGACGAACACCGCCGATACGGTGACCATCGCGCTCACCGCCACCGGGCGAGCGCAGCTCGTGGCCGGCGCGATCATCACCGTGGACATCGTGACCGAAGTCGAGAGCCTGGGCGGTGACGGCGTCGTGACGAACCAGGCGACGGTCAGAACGAACGGGGCCCCAGTGCTCACCGGGACCGCGAGCACCAACTGGGGTGCGCTGCAGATCTTGAAGCACGTGTCGGGCGACCAGACCGACACGCTCGCCGACGCCGAGTTCGCGGTCTTCAGCGATGCAGAGGCGACGGACGAGATCGGAACGCTCACGACCGACGACACGGGCACCGCCGAGATCTCGCTGTGGGCCGGCAATGACGCGACGTCCGAACGCTCCTACTGGGTGCGCGAGACGGTGGCTCCCGCCGGCTTCATCCTCGACCCGCAGCTTCGGGAGGTCGTCGTGCCGGCCGGCGGCGCCGCAGAGCCCACGGTGCTCGCCGTGCCGAACGCGCAGCGCACGGGCCCGGATCTGCCGCTCACCGGCGCGCAGGGTCAGCTGTGGCTCTCGGTCGCGGGGGTCGCCGTGCTCGCCGCGGCCGTCGGAGCCGCCCTCGTGGTCGCGCGCAAGCGTCGGCAGCAGCACTGAGTCGCGACCAGCTGCAGCATCGGCGTCGACGGTCCGACGACGCCGCGGGGCGGGGGCGCAGTGCCTCCGCCCCGCGCTGGCGCGTCCCGGTCGCGCCCCTCATCATCGCGTGCGTCGCGATGATCGGTCTCACCATCCTGGTGTACCCATCGACCGCCGCCTGGTTCGCGCAGCGCGAGCAGTCGAGGCTCCTCGGCGAGGCGGGCGAGATCACCGATGGTCACGCGGAGCGCAACGCCGCAAGCATCGCCCGGGCGCACGAGTACAACGACGCGCTCCGGGTCGGGGCGCGCATCGAGGCGAACGAACGCCTGCCGCTCGGCGGCGGAGAGATCTCCGATGACGCACTCGAGTACCGCTCCATGCTCGACGATGACGCGACGGGGGTCATGACGCGCATCCGCATTCCTCGCATCGACGTCGACCTTCCGACCTTCCACGGAACGTCCGACGAGACGCTGCTCCAGGGACTCGGGCACCTCGAGGGCACTTCCCTCCCCGTCGGGGGGGAGGGCACGCACGCGGTGATCACCGGCCATCGCGGGCTCGCGGACGCCCGGATGTTCACCGATCTCGATCAGGTGCGGGTTGACGATACGTTCACCATGACCACGTTCGGCGAAGTGCTCGCGTACCGAGTGATCTCCACGACGCTGGTGGACCCGGATCAGACCGAATCACTGCAGGCGCGGGAGGGCCGCGACCTCGTGACCCTCGTGACGTGCACCCCGCTGGGGATCAATTCGCAGCGCATCCTCGTCACGGCAGAACGGGTCTTCCCCACTCCCGAGGCGGATCGCGAGGCGGGGCTCTCGGACCCGGATGCGAACAGCGCTCCCTGGTGGGCGGGGATTCTCGGCGGCGGGGCGCTCATCGCCGGCCTGTACGTGTGGCGCAGCGGAGTCGCCTCCGGGCGCACTTCGAGCAGGACCTCACCCGGGACATGAACTCCCGAACGCCGGCTCGTGAACGCAGAGGGAACTCGGCCACCGCCGGCATCCGGGGCGAGCTACGCTGAACCCATGAGCGACCACGTGCTGCCTGCTCCCACCACCTCGGGTTCCGGCGCCCCCGATTCCGTGAAGAAGCGAACCGTATTCGCCTGGTCCCTGTGGGATTGGGGCTCCGCCTCATTCAATGCGGTGGTCACGACCTTCGTCTTCAGCGTCTACATCACGAGCGCTCCGTTCGGTCCCGAGGAGCAGGTATCGGCCGAGCTCGGAGTCGCACTGCTCGTCGCCGGCATCGTGGTAGCGCTGTTCGCGCCCGTGATCGGTCGACTCACGGACCAGGCGGGGCGTCGCAAGTCGTGGCTCGGCATCAACACGGCCATCGTCGTCGCCTCGACCCTGCTGATGGTCGTCGTGGCTCCGGACGAGCAGTTCTTGATCTTCGGCCTGGTGCTGCTCGCGATCGGCAATGTCGCGTTCGAATTCGCGAGCGTCAGTTACAACGCGATGCTCGGTCAGATCGCCGACAACCGAAACGTGGGCAAGATCTCCGGCATCGGCTGGGGCATGGGGTACCTCGGCGGCATCGTGCTGCTCGCGCTCATCCTCGTCGGATTCATCTTCCCCGAGGTCGGCTGGTTCGGCGTCACCGCGGAGGGCGCCTGGAACGTGCGCATCGCGATGCTGCTCGCGGCGGCGTGGTTCGCGGTCTTCGCCATCCCCGTCTTCTTCGCGGTTCCCGAGATCGACGCGGTCGCGCACCCGGAGAGCAAGGGACGCTGGTTCGTGCGCGCGTATGCGGACGTGTTCCGCAGTATCGCGGGCCTCTGGCGCGATGCCCGGCAGACCCTGCACTTCCTCATCGCGAGCGCCGTGTTCCGCGACGGGCTCGCCGGCGTGTTCACCTTCGGCGGCGTCATCGCCGCTCGCAGCTTCGGGTTCGACAACACCACGGTGATCCTCTTCGCCATCGCGGCGAACGTGGTCGCCGGGCTCGCGACCATCGTCGTCGGGTTCTTCGAGGATCAGTTGGGGGCGAAGCGGGTGATGGTCTCGTCGATCGTGCTCATGGTGATCTGCGCCATGCTGGTTTTCGCACTGCACGACGCGGGCACCTGGGTGTTCTGGGTCTTCGGGCTCATGCTCTGCATCTTCGTCGGTCCCGTGCAGTCGGCGAGCCGGTCCTTCCTCGCCCGCCTCATCCCGGCAGGGCGCGAAGGCGAGATCTTCGGCCTCTACGCCACCACGGGTCGCGCGGTCTCGTTCCTCGCCCCCGCCGGCTTCACCGTCGCGATCGCCATCGGCGGAGAGACCATCTTCGGCATCATCGGCATCGGCGCGGTGCTGCTCATCGGGCTCCTGCTGCTGCTTCCAGTACGCGCCAGTCGCTGAAGCGCGCAGCCCGGCCCCTGGGCAGTAGCCTGTTCGGGTGGCCCGTCCTGAACTCTCCGCCGAGCAGCTCGCCGTCTATGAACGCATCGAGCACACCCGCGAGCACCTGTTCATCACCGGTCGCGCGGGAACCGGCAAGTCGACCATCCTGAACCACCTGTCGTGGAACACCAGCAAGATCATCGCCGTATGCGCCCCCACTGGCGTTGCGGCGCTGAACGTCGGCGGGCAGACCATCCACTCCCTGCTCCGTCTGCCCACCGGCATCGTCGCCGACCACGATCTGGATCAGCCGGCGGAGCTCAAGAAGATGCTCGCCGCGATCGACACGCTCGTCATCGATGAGATCTCGATGGTGTCCGCCGACCTGATGGACGCGATCGATCGATCGCTGCGCCTCGCTCGCGGCAAGCGGCACGACCCGTTCGGCGGGGCGCAGATCATCATGTTCGGCGACCCCTACCAGTTGCCTCCCGTACCCCCGCGGGACCCGCACGAACGCGCCTACTTCGCGGATACCTACCGCTCGCTGTGGTTCTTCGACGCGAACGTCTGGAAGTCGGCGCCGCTCTCCACCTTCGAGCTGCTCGAAGTGCATCGGCAGCGCGACGACCGGTTCAAGCAGATCCTCGGAGCGGTGCGCCACGGGGTCGTGACCGAGGATCAGGCCGGCGAGCTGAATTCGGCCGGCGCACGACCGGCTCCTCGGGACGTGATCACCCTGGCCACGACGAACGCGACCGTCAACCGCATCAACGCCCAGCGTCTCTCCGAGATCGCGGGATCGTCACTGCGCGCCGTTGCTGAGATCAATGGGGAGTTCCGCGAGAACACGTACCCCGCCGACGAAGTGCTCGAGTTGAAGCCCGGTGCCCAGGTGATGTTCCTGCGCAACGACCCCGACGGACGCTGGGTGAACGGCACCATCGGCACGGTGTCTCGCATCGAGGGCACCGTGTGGGTCGAGGTCGACCGCGAGGAGTTCGAGGTCGAGCCCATGGTCTGGGAGCGGTACCGCTACCGGTACGACGCCGAGACGAAGAAGCTCGAGAAGGAGGTCGTCGCCGAGTTCGAGCAGTTCCCGCTGCGGCTCGCCTGGGCCGTGACGGTGCACAAGTCGCAGGGCCACACCTACGACGCCGCGGTCGTCGACCTCGGGCCGCGCGCGTTCAGCGCCGGCCAGACCTACGTCGCGCTGAGCCGCGTGCGATCCCTCGACGGGCTCTACCTGCAGCGGCCGCTGCAGCCCCGCGACGTGATCGTCGATCCGAACGTCGTCCGGTTCATGCGCGGCAAGGAGGAATCGGCGTAGACAGGGGAGCGCAAGAGGGGATCGGGCGACGCCCGATCCCCTGATCCTGCACTGCGCGACCGGCGCTATGCGGCGGCGAGCTTCGCCCGCCCGAGGTCCCGGAACACCGCGGTGTTGAACGCGTACGCCGTGCGCACTTCGTCCAGCATGCGGGCGCGCTCACCCTCGTCGAGCTGCGCCCCGAGCACGTCGAGCGCCGCCCGGTACTCGTTCTTGAACTCGGTGAGATCGCCCAGCTCCGAGAAGTCGTAGAACGCGATGCCGGCGCTCGGCAGGTCGTGCTGCTTCGCCACGCGCTTCGCGATGTACTGGCCGCCCGACAGGTCGCCGAGATACCGCGTGTAGTGATGCGCCACCACGCCGGCCACCCAGCCCTCAGCCGCCACTTCACGCATGCGCGCCGCGTACTCGAGCGTCGCGGGCACGGCGACGATGCGATCGCGCCAGTCCGCCCCGATGAGGTGCGCGAGGTCCGCCTCGAGCGCGGGAAGCCGCACGAGCGACGGCGTGTGGAAACCGGCGAATCGGGGGTCGCCCGCGACCCGATCCGCCGCGGCCTCGAGCGCCTCGTACATGAAGTAGTGCTGGGCGACGAGGTCGACGTAATCCTGCAGCGAGCCCTTGCCGCGCATGATGTCCTCCATGAACGTGGCCCCCTCGCTGTCGGAGTGATCCGACCAGGAGCTCTCACGGATCACCACGGAGAACGGGCGATCGGGTGCAGTGGTTTCGGCGGCGTCAGACGCTTCGCCCGCGCCGTCGGCGTGCGAGGCGCCCGGCTCCTCGTGCTCGCCGCGCGCCGGAACCCCGAGCTTCGCGCACGCGGCGGTGTACAGCGCGACCACCTCTCGGCGGATCTCGGGCCGCTCCGAAATCGGGCCGCCCGGCCACGCCACCGACAGCTCGTGCTCCCCGTCGGCGTCGGTCACGCGCCACAGGCCGGCGGCCTCGGTCACGCCGACCATCGTGCTCGCCGTCGCGCCGGGATAGCCGAAAGCGCGCGCGATCAGGAGGTTGTCGGCCGCAT
Organism: Leucobacter sp. USCH14; assembly: GCF_037619215.1. Taxonomy (NCBI): domain Bacteria; kingdom Bacillati; phylum Actinomycetota; class Actinomycetes; order Micrococcales; family Microbacteriaceae; genus Leucobacter; species Leucobacter sp. USCH14. The sequence continues at coordinate 5,164 of NZ_JAQPZP010000001.1, read as the reverse complement.
GGTCGCCATTCATGTGCCCGGTCACACCCGAGATCACGTCATCCGAAAAAATCGTCACCGGCTCAGTCTAGTAAGGGTCGCCTCACTTCGCCCCACCCCGCGGCGAACTTCTCAGTCGCACGCACTAGACTCCCGTGTGTTCTGTGTCCAATTCACCCTCGAGATTGGCGGTCGAATTTGATTCCGCGCTTTGCCCCTCGCACCCGCCTGCTGGCCGTCGGTGCCGTCATCGTCGCCTCGCTCGGCCTCACGGCGTGCACCGGCGGCGATTCGGTGACCAGTGCGGCCGACGTCAACACCATCGACCAGGCCCTCGCGACCGGCATCGACGACGCGGTGGCGGCAGCGATGCAGCAGAGCGGATCGACGGAAGCGATCGTCGGCGTGTGGGGCAACGACGGGGGCGAGTACCTCCGCGGCTACGGAGACAGCGGTGTCGACGGCTCCACGCTGATCCGCGGTGCGCAGGCGACCCAGCCGGTGGTGTGCGCGCTCATGCTCGACCTGGTGGATGAGGGGAGGATCGACCTCGACGGGAAGGTCTCGGACGACCTGACGCGGCAGTCCGACATCGAGGATGTCACCTACCGGCAGCTCTGCGACATGCGATCCGGGCTCATCGACTACAAGGGCGCGTTCACGGACATCTTCGCGAACAACCCGACGCGCCCCTGGGCCGATCAGGAGCTCATCGCGCAGGGGCTCTCCCAGTCCCCCGGGTCGTGGCCCGGGCTCGACTTCCACCAGTCCGACACGAACGCCGTGCTGCTCGCGCGCGCGCTGAAGGTGAAGACGGGCGAGGATCTCCCCGACCTGCTGCGCAACCACGTGTTCTCCGAGGCGAACATGGGGTCCACGTACTTCCCCGACCTGAACAGCACCACGGTCAACGGCGAATCGCTGCAGGGCCTCACCTACCCGTCGAGCGGCGGCAAGGCCGTCTGCGATGCGGAACCCGTCGAAGTCTCCGAGGTCTCCCCCTCGATGCTCTCGGGGGCCGGCGCGACGATCACCACCGCCACGGACCTCAAGAAGTTCTACGACAGCTACCTCGCGGGCGCGTACGGCGAGGACAGTGCGGGGCTCATCGCCGAGGCGTTCCCGACGAAGAACCCCGCGCGCGATGAGAACGGCGAACCCACCGAGGAGATCGCGGCCGAGGGCCGGCTGTGGAGCTTCGGCGTCGAGAAGGTCGGCCCGCTGTACGGCCGAGCCGGCTCGATCACGGGAACACTGACCGCCGTGTACACCGACCCGGAGAGCGGATTCTCCGTCGTCGTCGCGCTCAACAACTCCTCGGCGGGCACCGGTTTCGTGCAGTCGCTCGCCTTCAAGCTCACCGCGCTCGCGCAGGCGCAGGGCGTGGCGCCCGAGCTGACCTGGACGCTCGAGCAGCAGGACGAGGCGCTCGCGAAGACCGCCGTCTGCCAGTAGCGGGCCGACGGCGCGCGACTTTCTGCTACGGTTGTCGAGTCGGAATCCTTCGCGATTCCGCATGGGGATGTAGTTCAATGGTAGAACTTCAGCGTCTACCATTCTCGGTTGCAGCATGTTGCTCAAGGTTGTAGATCGTTGCATTTACGCCGATCTTGAAGGTCTGACTGCAACTCGATGAAGCCCCGTCGTGAATCCATTTTGGAGTCAAAGTGGATTCACCATGCAATCGCAGCCTCTCATGTCGGTGGCTACTCGTATGGTCGCAACCATGACGACTCCTGCACAGAAAATCGAAGCATGGCGGCGCATCGCCCGAGACCCCTCCGCGGTCGCTCTCGACCCGGTAACCATCGGGGGAACACGATTCATCGGCGATGACAAAACCATCCGCATCCTCATCACGCGCGAGCACGCAAACGAGTTCTTCGCCACCGAGCTTTTCGCAGGCCGCGACGTCCTCATCATGTCCGCATCATGCTGGGACTTGAAGACAGGCCGACGCCTAGTTCCGGATCACGCAGCGATGATGGCATACATCGATCGACTCCTGAGCCGTGACCACGCACTAACCTCGTTCGAGTATCCAGAGCTGTCCGCAACGGCGACGACGATATATCGACTGTTGCTGCTCGATTCGTCGCAGAGGCCCGTCGCCCCCTCGCCTTTGCAGTCGGCGAATCTCCGAGTCAGAATCACCGGGTGAAGTTGCGCGCACCGTTACCAGAAAGCTGCCCGTCAAAAGTAGGGTGTGGAGCATGACAGTTCACCACTCGCAACCGAACACTGCGGTGCCGGCAGGTTGGTATCCGAATCAGTACGGGCAAATGCAGTGGTGGGATGGGTTCGCGTGGGGTCCTCTGGCGGCGGCCCCTTCCCCGACGCCGCGGGTGAACGGGTTCGCTGTCACCGCGCTGGTCGCAGCGATCCTTGCGATTCCTCCGGGCTTGCTCGCACTCTTCACTGGCACTGTGTGGCCTGTCTACACGCTGGGCTTGCTTCCCATCATCCTCGCTGCGACCTTCGGCTTCCTGGGGCTCCACCGCTCCAAGTCGACTGGAACTGGGAAGCAGCTCGCAATCGTGGCACTTGTTTTCGCCGCGTTCTTCATGCTCTTCCCGCTCCTGCGCGTTCTGCAGTCATTCGCCTAGCAAATGCCGTGTAGCATTCACGGCAGCACAACTGAATAGCTCGAGCACGGGTCTACCGGGCCGAGGCCGGGAACATCGCTATGCACCAGCATGAAGCTCCCCCACTCCACCTCGACCACACCGGGCACGCGGCCGACGGCATTGGCCGGCTCGAGCAACGGGAATGGTCCCGATTCATCTGGGCCTGGTCAGTCGCCGCGCCCCTCGTCACTTGGCTCTACGCAGCCGGCAACCTCAACATGGCCGGCGAGACTGATGTCCGCGTCGATTCCTCATCGGCGCCGACAATCAACCTGCCTGCAACATGGCTCGCCGCCGACGAGATCGCGCGCTACCTGCAGCAGCTCAACGGGTACGCAACACCCGAGCAAGCCGCAAACGACCAGAAGGGCGCATACCTCGCCATCGAGCTCGGCCGCGCAGTGTCGATAGCGGACCGCAGATGGCCGCGTGAGGACATACCTCACGCGATGCGCCTCATGCGGTGCGGGGGCTGCTCTGAGTTGACACTCATGTACCGCCCGCCTCGCTTCCCAGGTGACGCAATCGTCGTCGACTGCCCGAAGTGCGGATACTCAATGCCAGAAGACCTGTTCTCCGTGAACGTGCTACTCATCGAAGCAGAGATGGCCGGCGCCAGTGCTGTGGACGAAAGTGCAGAAGAGCGGGAGGTCGCCGTTGCCTAAGGCGCTTCCGATATGGGTGATCGCGAAGGAAGCACCAGCGCTGATTAGTCGGCCACGCTCCACCGTTTATCGGTGGGTGGAGGATGGAGAGGTGCGCAACGCACGACCACTCCATGAGATGTGGTTGTACGTTCCCGATCTCCTGCGTATGGACAGCGTCACGCCGCGACGCCGTCGCAAGGCAGGGACAAAGTGACTATGCGCCCCGAGTACTTCGATCATTGCCCGATCCCCTGCGATGGTGGGTCAGACTGCTGGACCGCCCCGCACCCAGGCTCGTCCTTTGGGCTGTGTGAACCTCATTGGAGAGAGGTTGTGAAGCAGTGGGGCGACGAGACGCCATCGGTGACGGTCCGCTGCATGAGCAGCTCGCGGTTGCAATCAATAGATCCGGTTGAGCTCAAGTTCGCCTTATGCCCTCACTGTCACGAACCGATCGCGCTTCTGAGCGCAGAGCTTGCAGCCAGGGAGGCGGCCGAAGAAGCCTCTGCGCATGTGGCTCCGCGCGAAAATCCGAAGGTCGGCGTCGTCTACTACATGCGCTTCGGCGACAGAATCAAGATTGGCTTCACTGAGGACCTTCGAGCGCGCGCGAAGCAGATCCCCAATGATGAAGTGGTTGCCGCTGAGCCCGGAACGATGAGCTTGGAGAGGCAGCGGCACCTCGCGTTCGAAAGCGATCGAGTCGAAGGCCAACGCGAGTGGTTCGACCTCACACCCCGGCTGGCGTTCCACATGGCGAACGTTCGAGACAAGCATGGTGCCCCATTCAGGGTGGGCCGAACCCTAGGACTCGCCGCATGATGTGGTTGCGCGATTCTTGCGAACCTTATAGAGTCGGAGACTAGATGGTGGAGTTCTACACCCACTTCACCGTCCCGGAAACACAGAAACCCCCGCAGCGCTGAGCTCCGGGGGTTTTGCTGTTTCTGCATCGCTGGAGATCGACAATCGAGCAGGTTAGCGGTTACGAATGTCCGGCCATTACGGTTCAAAGATCCATTACGAAGGGGCACGCTCGAGCACAAGTCAGGTTTGCTCTGCTGCGTGTGATGTCGAGTGAAGACCACTCGCCCCACGATCCCCGAAGCATCCTCATCAACATGTAGATTCATTAAAAATGCAATCTTCGAGGAGCAAAGGTGCCGAAGCAAAAGAAGAACATAACTCGGACCGTTCAGTATTGGCGAATTGTCGATGGTGCAACAGGCGAGCACCTGAATGAAGCAAATTGGGATGAATTCCTGCGTCGCTTGGAGACAACACCGAGCGAACAGACCATCAACGGTTTTCCCATCACCGGACGCGCGTACCGCCTAAACGTCACCAAGCATTGGAACCAGGCACTAGGCCTTAAGGACATAGATAACGCCATCCCTCGCGCTGATGGGAATGTCACTCTCGGGTTAGTCCTCGCGTCGCCCAAAGACTTTGTACCGAACCAGCAGAACACTGCGTCCGGCGATCAGAGAGCGCTTTCTCTCGCGGGTGAGGATTGGTTTCCCGTCGATAATCTCTTCGTTTGGTTTCTCCCGTTCGGGAACATCATCGGCGTACTCGCGGAATCCATTTCGTCCTCGCGAGCGAGCACTTTCGCTGACTGGCTCAGCCGCTTCTCGCAGGAAAAGTACGGAGACAAGGACATCAGTTACCGAGCTGTGCCGGTAGTCGATGCGGAACGGGCAAAGGTACTAAAACGAGCTTCCGGACTCCGCTCTTTCAATGTCGCTGGCGAAATCGGCGACATGGTCACGGATGCTCCCGCGGTCCTGCAACTGTTCAAAGGACAACGCAAGACTCCGAAGGCGATCCGTATTGAAGCGCTCTGGGTTTGTTGGAGACTCCTGACCTTGGAAACGAGGATGGAGTTATGCCGAAAGAGCAGACATCAGG